>NZEI01000022.1 GCA_002690405.1 Gammaproteobacteria bacterium | reverse complement strand
ACCGCACCGGCGGTAATGTATCCATCGGTGGTCGCAAAAATTAGATCGGGCGACAGTTGCGCACGCTGGGCCTTAACCTCACGCCCAACCAGAGTCATGCCCGCCATACCTTCAGGCCACAGATAGGCCACCATGGTATCGAGCATTGCGAGTTTTACGTGCTGACCTTTGCGTGTCCGCTCTCGCGCAAACAGCGCAGCCGTGATGGCCTGAGCTGCAGTGACCGCGGTGGTTTTATCAGGGATTATGGTGCGAATCATTTTCGGCCGGCCGGTCTCCCCGTCTGCCTGTATCGCNGCCAAACCTGANAATGCTTGGATAACCGGATCGTAGACGCGCTGGTGCGCAAAGGGCCCATCCTCGCCGAACCCACTGATTGAGACATAAATGATGTCNTCCCGCAGAGCGCGCACCGCAGCTTCACCAAAGCCCATGCGCTCAATCGTNCCCGGCCGGAAGTTCTGCACCATCACATCAGCGGTAGACAACAAATCTCGGAGAATTTCCGCACCCTCAGCTGTCTTTAAATTGAGCGCCAAACTNCGCTTCGACCGGTTGGANGAGATGAAGGTTGAAGTAATGCCCGAGCGATTCGGCCCTGCACCACGAACCAAGTCCCCCGCCAACGATTCAACTTTGATCACGTCGGCACCCTGATCAGCGAGCATCATGGTGGCTACCGGCCCGGAAATCATTGATGTTAAATCAATGACCCTGATACCGGCCAATGGCCCGGTGACAGTCTCGTCGACGTCTCGCACCACGGTCACGCGAATGCCTTCATAGCTTCGGCCTTAGCCCATTTGTAGTCTGCCTTGCCGTTTGGTGCGCGACGCACCTGCTCAACCAGTAACACCTGCTTGGGTACTTTGTAGCCGGCCAACTGCTCACGACAGAAATCGATAATGTCTTCTTGAGTCGTAGCAACACCCTCAAGATGTGAGGCCACCGCGACAATGCGTTCNCCAAAGCGCTCGTCTGGAACACTTACGACCAGACAGTCATGCACCGGGGCAAAGCGTTTAACCGCTTCTTCCACCTCTTCTGGAAANACCTTTTCACCCGCCGTGTTGATACAGGCGCTGCCACGGCCGAGCAGAGTAATTGAACCATCCGCTTCCACAGTGGCGTAGTCCCCAGGGAAACTGTAGCGAACCCCGTCGATCTCACGAAAAGTTGCCGCAGACTTTTCCGCGTCTTTGTAATAACCCAGCGGAACCAGCCCTGAGGTAGCGATCTTGCCCATTTCCCCCGAGCCAGGCTCCACAACCCGACCATCATCGGTTATGACCCGAACGCCTTCACTCAGCTCAAANTTTGCGGTNGCACTGATGCCTTCACGCGTNGTGATGGAGCTGCCCATGCCGCCTTCGGTTGATCCCATAATGTCGGCCANNACCATGTCGTGATGGGCAAGCAAACCCTGTTTGGTCTCCATACTCCACATCACCCCGCTGGAGCCGATTTGCTTAAGACTACTGATATCGTAGGGGGTACCACGCCGTTTNGCGCCGTCTAGGGCATTAAGTATGGGGCGCGCAAACGCGTCGCCAACAATGATCAGATCGGTAACACGATATTCTTCCACCATACCAAGCAACCGGTCTGGGTCCATGCCGAGCTTAGAGGTAGTAACAACGGTGCCCCCCTGCAACATAGGGGAAAAGCTACCCAGCCACATNCCGGTCCCGTGCATCAATGGACAACCTGGCAGGCTTATCGGCGGTTGCTCAATACGCTGCAGGTAATCCGCAAANTCGCTCATAGATGCTGGTGGCTCCAATCCTTGGCCCGCCGCGCCCGCAGCGACAAAGTATTGTGTAAACGCACCGATGGGGTACATCACACCCTTAGGCATGCCGGTAGTACCGCCGGTGTACAGCATATAAACGCCCTGAGGATTTTGCGGTCGCCGCGCTAACGGTGGGTTCTCNCGAATTGCNCGCTCGTAATCCACCGCACCCTTTAACAGCGCCTCAGTGCCGTCATCGATCTGCACCAGCAGCTTGACCTTGGTTAGGCGCTCGCGAATTTCCCAAATGCGCATGGCATAGCANGACTGAAAGAACACTGCTTCGGCATCCGAGTTATCTAACAGATANACTAATTCGTCTGCTTTGTAGCGATAATTTACATTGATCGGACAGCCGCCGACCTTGAACACACCAAATTGCGCTTCNTGATATTCNTTAGAATTGTGCAGGTACAGGCCCACTTTCGAGTCAGCGCNAATGCCGTGGGCCTCTAATAATCCTGCAATCGAGGCAGCCCGCCGCTCAAAACTTTCCCAATTGAGGGCGCGGCCATCTGCGATGGTCGCTGTACGATTTGGAAAGCAATCCGCAACAGTTTCCATCGCGGTCGCAAAGTGAAAATCCATAAGAGCCTCCTACCCCAGCTAGATCAACTAATTTAGAGCACTGAACTAGGATTTCAAAGGCCAGAGAAACNATTCTTCGAATCCAAAGCCAGAGAGACACCAACTTTTGGCGAATTCGACCAATACTTTTTGCAAAATNCTCAGGGCTTGCCCACAAAGACCCCCAGTTACGGCCTATTTGAGAGAAATTCAAGTTGGCATGGCTTTTGTATCGTATTTGTACCAACAACATTTGAGGATTTAACGGGTTCGCTCAAACTTCTGGTCGAAGGAGCGCACAACACGGAAACTAGGACAATGCAGGACAACTTACGCCTTTCTCGACTGGCTTACCCCAGAGCCACCCTTATCACCGTCATCAGCCTATCTTTACTGATACTGTCAGTCGGCTTNTTTGCNGACACCAGNACTGAGCCACTGGCGATGGCCGAGTTGCTGGCCAACAATGGNCTGCTGAAGCAGCTTACCTCGACGTTTAGCTAACGTTGANCACACCGTAAGGANCAAATTATGACGAAACCGTTAGAAAAATTGCGCAAGCGCATGCACCTAGATCGCGATCAAGCATGGCTATTTGGGGTGTGCGCAGGCTTAGCAAATTATTGGCACACCGACCCCGCCATAGTGCGCGTGGGCGTTGTTGTAAGCGGTTTATTCGTTACCAAGTTGACCATAGCATTCTATCTAGTTGCCTGGCTCTTGCTGGACGATCGGCCCCGCGNCCGGGTAAGTGGTGACCACGACAGTTGAGCTGAGAAACGNTTCTCAAGCACAGNCCGGCNCNATGCTANTGCNCNTGATCNCGCCATTGCTTGAATGCTTCCAGCTCGGTGCGAACTTGAGCGCTCACATAGCTAATGACTGCGGCATCATCGAGCAAACCCCAACCAAATAGAAAATCTGGCAGTGCATCTAGCGGGGCTATGAAATACAGCAGCGCAGCGACCACTGACACCAGCGTAGTCGCCGAGATCTCCCGATAGTCGCCGTGCACGTAGGCGCTAACTAAATCGACTAATGTACGCAGTTGCTCCTGGGCGCTAGCAAGACTAGCACCACCACGCTGCAGCATTTTTGCGGTGGCTTGTTTAGCCACCTTTTGCAGCCGCGCAGGCGACCCAACCACATCACCTGCCCGCGCAAGGAAGCGTGAAAAACCGCGGGGCTGCTCGCTCATGACCGCGTCGACTCCTGACCGGTTACAAACTGCAACAACCAGCGGGTCACCAATAGTTCATCGGTGGCCTTACTCATACTGTCCATGCCTTGCTGGTATACCGCCTCTCCGAGCAGCGTCCGACGATGATCCAATAACCCTTGAGCGTATGGCTTAGAAAATTCCGGGTGACCCTGCACCGTGATTACCTGATCACTCATGGTGAAACCGGCGATCGGGCAAAACCCATTAGTGGCAAAAACCTCCGCAGCTTCAGGCAATTCGACAACCTGATCTTTGTGGCTAGACAACAGGCTGAACTGCGGACGTCCAACTTCCCCCATCCAATTGTGGTGTCGCACAATATCGCTGGTGTGGACGCCAACCGCCCAACCGCCCTCAGCTGGCGCCACTCGACCACCAAAAAAGTGAGCCATAAGCTGGTGGCCAAAGCAGATTCCTATAATTTTTTTTCCCGCCGCCATGGCGCGCTCAACAAAATTCACCAGTTCAATAATCCAGGGCGCGTCGTCATAGACGCTATCGCGACTACCGGTAATCAAATAGGCGTCACACTCCAATGTCGCCGGCATCGACTGCTGCACTGGATAGTTGATGCATTCAACCCGGATTTCGGCGGCGTCCGGTAGTCGAGCACTGGACTGCAACACCCGCTCAAACATCAGCGGATAATCGCCGAACTTAGGCTGGAACTTTTCCAACACCGAATCGGTTTGTAAAATCCCAATGCGTAGGATGCTCATCAAATAATCTCGAAGTATCGGCGCAGCTGCCAATTGTTCAAGTTACGCTGGTATTCTTGAACCTCCCAGCGACGCGACATTACGAAGTGCTCGACAAACTCATCACCGTACATCTCACGGGCGAGTTTAGATACATGCATCGCCCCGGCGGCATCGGCCAAATTACTGGCAAATCGAACATGCTCCGGTAGCGTTTCTTCCAAGTCATAGGCATTCCCTTGCACAGCACTGTCAGGTTCCAATTGCTCACGAATACCAGCCAAGCCTGCGCTTAGCACAGCAGCTGCAACCAAATAAGGGTTGGCGTCTGCCCCGCCGACCCTACATTCAATGCGCTGACTGGACACGCCGCCAGGAATCACGCGGATCGCGGCGGTGCGATTCTCTACCCCCCAAGTGGCGGCAGTGGGCGCCCAGGCACCTTTCACTAGTCGAGTGTAGCTGTTGATCGTCGGCGCAAGCATCGGCAACAGCTCCGGTAAATAGCGCTGCAACCCTCCAACGGCGAAGCGTTGAGTTTCTGACATTCCTTGGGGTGCCGCCTCATCAGCGAAAATATTAATGTCATTCTCGTCACACAGGCTGAAATGGAAATGGCCACTTTGGCCTGGATAGTCCATTGACCATTTCGCCATGAACGTCGCCATCATGTTGCGTTTTTGGAAGTAAACCTTGGCGAAGGTTTTGAATACATTTGCTCGATCGGCGGCTTCGATGCCTATCTGCGACTGCAAAGCAGCCTCCCAGACTCCGGGGCCGGTTTCACAGTGCAACCCCTCAATATCGCAGTCCATTTGCCGACACCAATCCATGAGTTCGAGGAAATTTGTCGAATGCGCCGAGGCGCGCAATACTGAATAGCCGAAATTACCGGGACTGAGNGGGGTCAGATTNTGATAATCCTTGTCCCGCACAGAATGCGGCGTTTCATCGAAAACGAAAAATTCGTACTCAAAACCNGATCTCACGCGCAGTCCTAAATTGNCATATTCGTTCAACACGCCATTTAAAACCGAGCGTGGNCACAAAGGNTGGGGGCCCGCAGNCGCAACAAACTCGCCGATAAAAAACGGACAGTTTTCGTCCGGCAACCAGCGCTCCGAATCTACAATGAGACGNTAGGACGCGTCTGGAAATCCGGTATGCCAACCTGTGTANCGGCCCGCGTCATAAAGCTGATCGTCAACGTCCCAACCAAATACACAATCACAAAAACCACCCTGCTTGCTTAGGAGGCTGGCAAATTTCTCTAANCCGACATANTTGCCGCGAATTACCCCATCAATGTCGGTCAGACCCAGCTTGANTTGAAAGACGTTGCGCTCTTTATACTGAGCCAATTTGTGCTCTAACACCGTTTGATCTTTATCCATAGCAACATCCTCGTCTGAACCGCGCCTACTCGCCACCCAATCCTACACCCTCGGTGCGCTATCACTAACCCTGGAAGCTCTCGAAAACGTGACTCGAAGACANATCAGTAGGGANTTGTGTTACCGAATCACCCACTGCGTTTATACACCGATAATCGACACCCAAACACGCTCCATTGCTGTGGATAACTTTGAGGATAACTTATGCGGAGATTGTGCAAGTTTGAGGCTAAACCAAATACCGACGCTTCCTTATAGTCGAATATTTCTGTTTTTATTTATATTTATCAATCAGTTATAAGGCTTTGGTTAAACTAAATTATAGAAAGCTACGCCATGTATTCGCGTGTCAGCGATTTGTTACCTCATGTGAATAAACTTATCTGTCAGCGTGTTAGTAATCACTAACCCCGCAAGCTCTAAATGGCCTTATTTTTAGGAAAATATCGCCATAAAAATGGAACATCAAAAACGTTAGCAGTGGCCTTCCGGCTATGCCGTTGCCACCTGGGCGCTGGCTTGAAGATGGCTCTGGAAACACCGCTCAACACCGCTGCCGCCAGCATCGGTGTAAACGCAGACGTTACATTTTTGCCGATCTGCTTCAGAAAAAATCTATTTCAGTGCATCAAATTGAACATTTTTCGCCGGTACTGGCCCGCCAACTCATTGCCCTTGCCTAGCACATCAAACACTCTGATCATCGTCAGCCGGCCCAAATCGTCGCGAAAAGTACGATCCGCCTGCAAGATTTCTAGCCCCACCAACAAGGATTCTTCATAGCGTTCAGCAACAACATGGCGCACGGCTAACTGATATTTCAGTTCGAGATCGGCGGAGTTTGCCTCCACCGCTGCTGCCAATTCTTCAAGCTCAGGCATGGCCGCGGCTTCTTCCATAAACTCCAGCCGCGTTTGCGGACGCGACCTATCTGCCACATCCTCCTTGATACTGGCCAAGACCGTGCGCGCGTCCTGCAGATCACCCTTACGCACTAAGACGTCTGCTAAATCCACTCGCAGCGCCTGATTATTCGGCTCCTCTTCTATGGCCGCCTGCAGCATTGTTACCGCGGTGGCAAAGTCTTTTTGCTCTAGCGCCTGCTGCAAGTCGCCAGCAATTGCATCGTCCAAGGACTGTGTATGTTGATCCAACATAGTACGTAACTGATCTTCATCAGCGGGACCGTCTAACTGATCGACGATTTGCCCTTTATATATGACTCGGATACAGGGTAAGCCCGGGACCTGTAGGCGCTGGGCCAGATTCTGATCCAGTGCAACATCTGACAGTGCCAAGGCGAACTTGCCCTGATACTGGCCTAACATAACTTCTAGCTGGCTCTTCACCTGTACTGAGGGCGGCACCTGCTCGGCCCAAAACAACACCACCACGGGCAACGATTGAGAGCGGTCTACGACTTCCGATTGAAAGGTCTCGACGGATACATCTATGGGAGCGGAATTTTGCATCGTTTATTTCTAGGTCCTGATGATTAGCTGAACGCCGCGAATATTACATCACCTTGTCGAAGGAAATTTGTCGCGTAATGGGCCGCTGACCGACCCAATCAAATCCATCTTGTTGATTCGCAATACCCAAGCTCGCCACTTGACTGACTAAACCATCGAAGGCCGCCGAGACGTTCTGCAGCGCATTATTCTGCTCACTGATATGCCCAATCATGACGTGGAGTTGGGGGTGGGCTAAATGGGTCAGCAACTGGGCGGCTTGTTCATTAGACAGGTGTCCATAGTCCGCAGCAACGCGGCGCTTCAATGCAGGTGGGTATTTGCCCTGCATAAGCATGCTGCGATCGTGATTAGCTTCTAACAGCAGGTACGTACACTCACTAAATTGGCTCACGACATGCTGGGTAACAGACCCTAGGTCGGACAATACACCGATCTTCTGGTCACCATGACTCAGAGTAAATTGAGTGGGTTCACGCGCATCGTGGGGTACGCATACTGGGTTAATCTGCACGCCCGCGACTTCAAATGGCGCATCACCATCAAAGGGTTGGCAACTGAATCCCTCCGGCGCTCGACCCAGCGTCCCATGAGAGGCGTATACGGGTATCCCATAGCGGTGAGCAAGTGCTGCAACACCAGCGATATGGTCACTGTGTTCATGGCTTACAAGAATTGCTGTGATGTCTCCTGCGCTGACCTGCCGACGCGCCAGACGTTGTTCAGCCTGTTTTAGATTAAAGCCACAATCCACTAGGAACAGGGCATCACCGAGGGCAACAAGGGTGCCGTTGCCACGGCTGCCACTGCCAAGGGAGGCAAAACCCATTAGGCTGCGTATTCTCGGACCAGAACTAAAATTTGCTGGGCTAAATCATTATCAGCCAGCGGCTGCTCGCCATCAAAAACTACGACATCAAAGACGTTAGAGGCGGGATTCGCCATCATTCGCAACGTCACATTAACATCGCGGCTGCCACCACAAGAGAAGGTCAAGCGACACAGCACTCCCGTTGATTTATCGCCACCAAACAAGCTTTGCGGCAATACAACCTGGATCGAAAACGTTTCTGAGCTTTGCTCTATTACTTCCACTTCTACAACTTCGGCATTCCGCAGCGACTGGCCAAGCGTTGCCCAAGCACGACCTCTGTCCAGGAACAAACGCAACATCGGTTGACCGGCTGCGTTGCGCACAAGCCCGGTCTTGGCACCGCTACCAATTTCTTGGGCTACTCGAGACACGGTGCTCTCAGCTACTCGGGCGGCAATATAAGCTCCAATTTCCGACAGCAATTTACTTTCAGCATCGTTCAAATCTGAGACGACGGCATTCAAACTGGCAACGTTTGCCGCAATCGCACTGCCCTGCTGATCATTATCGTGACGCAAATGCACCTCTGTGGCTGTGGGTTGTAACCCCTGCTCGACTCGAATCAGCAGTCGATCCATACCTTGTCCGAGACCTGCAGTTTGCTTTGCACCCAGCACAGCTGCTCGCACAACGTCTCGATAAGCCTCAGCGTCCAGTGCCAGCCAAGCTGTATTCAGTCGCCCTTCCTCCGGGTCCTCAAAATCAAATGCCACACCATTGTCAGCAAAGAACTGTTTAATTTTGGGCCAGGCGGTGGTGGGCGGTTCGGGGATAGCCAACCAAGCACGTGCGCCGAGGCGCTGAATACGGACTTCGTTACGGTTGTCGTTGGCATACATCGCATCTGGCAACGGCGGTTTCTTGGGATAAAAAGATGGATTGATTTGCTGCGCAATCTGCGGCACGGGAAAGGGGTCGAGACTTGGTTTTGACGGTAAATCTGCGGGCACCTGTAGGTCGGCCTCTGGTTGCGCCTGCAGGTAGTCATTTGGATCGCGTTCATCAGACTTATTGCCGCCAAACCAGCCGCAGCCTGTGGCTAGGATCGGCAAAAGCATTAAGATCGCCGCGCGGGCGATCGAAGGGAAATTCCAGATCATGCATGTGCTCCTGCAGCTGCAATACGCTCTCGTACAGTGTCGTGATGTTGGGTGCTCAGTGGTAGCAACGGCAAACGAATACCCGCTTCAATATGACCAAGATCACTCAATGCCCACTTGGTTGGGGTGGGCGACGATTCAACAAACAAAATTTCATGCACAGGTTGCAGCCAGCCGTCTACTTCGGTGGCGCGCGCGCTATTACCCGCCAAAAAACTATTGCAGAACTCCGCCATAAGACTGGGCAGCACGTTGGCCGTCACAGATATAGCCCCCACCGCGCCCAACTCTAACATTTGTAATGTTTGTGCATCTTCACCAGACAGCACAAAAAAATCTTCCGCAACTCTGTTCTTAATCGCCGTTACGCGCTGAGCATCTCCACACGCCTCTTTAATGCCAACAATGCCATCGATTGCGGCCAGCCGCTCTACTGTTTCTGGTTGCATATCGCAGCCCGTTCGAGGGGGCACGTTGTAAAGCACAATCGGAACCGCAGTCGCCGCCGCTATTTTCTTATAATGCTGATACAACCCCTCTTGGGTTGGCCTGTTGTAGTAGGGCGTCACCAACAAACACGCATCAGCGCCAAGGCGCTGGGCCTCTTGAGTTTGATGGAGTGCTTCATCCGTCGCGTTACTGCCGGTGCCAGCAATGACCGGAACGCGTCCAGCCACGACATCGATAGTTCGCTTAATAACCTGGAGATGCTCGTCAGTATCCAGAGTGGCGCTCTCGCCAGTCGTGCCCATGGGCACAATGCCATGAGTACCACTGTCTATATGCCACTCTATCAACCGATCTAACGCGCCCCAATCGACGGAACCATCGATTCGCATCGGCGTTACGAGCGCCACAATGCTGCCTGTCAACATGCCAAAGGCCTTAGTTGTATTGGGATCGCGAGATGGTACGCACGCTGCTCACGAGCCACAAGCACGATCCGACAAACGGTGAAAACAAACAGGTCAGACATTCACTGAAAGCGCGCGATCGACGAGGAACAACAGGTGCCGACGATGCGCCTTGGTCGCGGCATCGCCTCTGCGTTTTCCACTCAACTCCTTCGCCAATTTCTCCAGCTCAGCAAACACTGCCGAGCGCGCCAGATTGGACACGCTTTGCGCTTTCTTGCCACGCCATATGGATACCAGCCGCTGTAGGTACTCAACCTGCAGGTTCTGCCTGATGCTGTTAACACTGCCGCGCATATCTGCGTCGAAAATAGCACCCGTCAACTGATCGAGCATCTGAGTCAACTCATAGTCATTACCGTAAAGACGCGAGTCGCTGATCCGCTGCAGAGTGCGCGGATGCAGTAGATGNTCCAAAATACGCTTTTGNACCGATAACATCATCGCATGCAGCTTCGGATCTTCCGGCTCATCGTAAAAATCAAAACCGCGCCGCTGGCGCTGCAGATGTTGGAATATCAGTTCCGAGCCACCCAGCGCATCCGGCGCAAAGATATATCTAGCCAGCACATCCATGGCGCGCTGCTGCTGACTTGCAGCCACGGGTTGATAGGGTGGCACTTCCGAGGTGCCCGGTGCAGCGCGATTGATATGCACACCGCCCACGTAACGAGAAACTACCCCACCGGACCGGGATAATTGATTCATCAGCACCGCATGGCTGTTATACAGCGCTTGAAAGGTTTGACCCTCATAGTTGCTCAACAAATCAGCACGGATACTGCGTACAAGCTGTAGCCGCTGTTCGGCATAGCCGACNGCATCGCCACTGTGGTCATAAATATTAATGTGCGGGTCAATCCCNCGACCGGGCCGACGCATATCATCCGCATCATTACCATAGACCAATTCTGGTTCGGTAGAGCGCGCAAGCAATGCCTGCATTCGCTGCTGTTCTGCGCTCGCGTCTGCCAGACTTGGTGCATAGCCAAACTCTATGGCCCAAAGGTCGTAAAGCCCGGGGCGATTCTGATAAAAGGGAGTTTGGGGTTTACCTGGAGGTGCAACATTCACCGCCTCGTAATCCATAACCGAGCCAGATAACCCCTTCGCTGCCACCGCAACCTCATCAAACACATCAGGCTGTAGCTGGCTGGCCCGCATATTGTGAGTTAACCCTAGCGTATGGCCGATTTCATGGAGGATCAGCATATACATGCTGTCTTCNATCAACTGCTCTCGCAGTGCTTCGGTTAAACCGCCCGCCGCCAGTGCTTGNGCTGCAAACATCTGATCCATCTGCATTTGCGCACCCAACTCGCAGTGCCTACCCACGCTATNTGCCTCATGCNNACTCGGCTGCAACACGTCTTTGATCCGCAAACGATTGGTCAGAAAACTGAACTCCAACATGATGTCAGCGCCGATAATCTGGCCCGTTCGCGGATTGCTAAAAGAGGGGCCATAGCCGCCAAATGGCGGGTTCGGCGAAGACGTCCAGCGCAGCACGTTGTAGCGAATATCACCAGCGTCCCAGTCCGCATCATCCGGCTGTTGTTTAACGACAATCGCATTAGAGAATCCAGCCGCCTCAAACGCCACATTCCAAGATAGCGCCGCCGCTTCAATCAGATCGCGATATTCATAGGGCGTGGTATTTTCAATCCACCAAGTGATCGGCTCTACCGGATCGGAAATAGCCGCTTGTGGGTCCTTTTTCACTAGGTGCCAGCGATTGATCATGTCGCGATAGGGTGCAACGTCCCGACTGGTTAGATCCGTAACGCGATCAGTAAAGTAGCCAACCCGATAATCAGCCGCCCGAGGTTCGAAGTCATTTTCTGGCATCGCCACCAGAGTGTGCTGAACCATAACGCTAATCGCTCGGCTATCTGTAACGTCTTCGTCACCCAACACTACCGGGGCCGGGTTCTCGTACACCATCTCCGTGAGCAATGAAGTATTTTCCGGGTAATTATTAACCGCGACCACTTTAGAGCGCGCCTCGCTGAGCTTGCCCAAGGAAAATCGCTCGCCCGGCTTCACCTTCGGGTTCGACGAAGGCTTAATCTGGGCGAGTTTTTCCTTCAGCAACACCGGACTCAGAGCTATCAGTAACTCGCCTTTTTCTTGGTCTTCCGCGACGATTTTTTCAACAGCCAGCACCGCCGGCGGAATATTCGCTTGGCCAGAGCGGCTTAACGGGCTGGCCGGATCAAAATAAAAACTGGTGTTATTTTCCACAAACTCGATGCGGTCAAAATGCCGGCGCAATACCAGCACTTTATTGTCGCGATACTGACCGCGAAAATGNCCCCCCTGCACCACACCGTCCTGGGCAATTACGGTGTGGATGAACTCCTGCCCTAGCTGTTCTTCCCGCACCAGCATATGCACACTGCCATCCGAACGTTTGCGGAAAATGGTAAAAAAACCGTCCAAGCGTTCACTGGCGGCGGCAATCTCGTCGATACTTTTTTTGNCCGTTGGCGGCGCTTTTTCGTCCGCACACGCTGCTAACAACAGCACTGCACATCCGGCAAAGAAGAAAGATATTCTGCGTCCAATCATGCTTAATTCTCGTCTGATTGTTGAGTNGATGCCACCGCCAAGNAGCGCGGCCAGGCGTTGAAAATCGCCTTTATCAGTGTNGCNAAGGGAATGGCAAAAAATACTCCCCAAATACCCCAAATCGACCCGAACGCTAGGATCGCGATAATGATCGCAACCGGATGCAGGTCGTTGGCTTCGGAGAACAACAATGGCACCAACACATTGCCATCTAAGAACTGCAGGATGCCATATACGGCCATGACAATGGCTAAGTCCGCNGACCAGCCAAACTGTAAGACCGCGACCGCGAACACCGGCAGCGTAACCACCGCGGCACCAACGAAAGGTATGAGCACCGAAAAGCCCACCACGACGCTGAGTAAAGCGGCGTAATTCAGATCTAAAATCAAAAACGCCAAGAACGTGACAACACCAACAATCAAAATTTCGAGCGCCTTGCCGCGTACGTAATTACCCAACTGAACGTTCATCTCTGCGGCGACGGCATTGATCATGGGTCGCTCTGTGGGCAGCACTTCACGAACGGCGTTGATCAGTCGGTCTTTGTCTTTGAGCAAAAAGAAGACGGTAATAGGCACCAACACTAGGTACAACACCAGCCCAAGCAGTGAAAACACTTGCGTGAATGCTGTTTCGATAACCGCCCCACCAACATTAGCCGCTTCTCGACTGACCTGCTCAAGTAACGCCGAGATCTGCTCGGGGGTAATGTATTCAGGGAACCGTTGCGCCAGATTACTCACCCCCTCCTGCAGACGCTGCGCCAAACTCGGCAGCACTTGCACCAGACTCTGTAGCTGGCGCCACAGTAGCGGCAGCACTAAGAGTGACAGTGCCAATACTGTTCCCAAAAACAGCAAAAATGCTAGGTATACGGCAGCCCATCTCGGCACCCGCCGATGCTCTAAACTACCGACTATGCCCTGTAACAGAAACGCGATCACCAGACCCGTCAAAACCGGAGCCAGCGCCCCACCAAAAGCCATTAATAGCGCCATCGCGATAACAAGTACGGCAACTAGATAGATCGCGTCGGGTTGCGAAAAATAGCGGTTCGCCCACTGATTGATGATGTCGAAAAATTTCATGCGCCTAAGGTTCAACCCTTCTTTTGCAGAAGGTAGGTATAACGTCCGTTTGCTTCAGTGGATTCAAGCAACAGATGCCCACTTTGGCGCGCAAAGACCTCAAAATCCCTGACCGAGCCTGGGTCCGTAGCGACTACCCGCAGTTGCTGCTGTGGCTGCATCTCGTTGAGCGCTTTTTTTGCTTTCAACAACGGCATTGGGCAATNCAGCCCTGTTACATCCAATTCCACTAATTCCATATCACCTGCCATTGTCGCCGGCTTCGACTGTGTTGCCATAATCGACGATAGCCCTATTGAGTGATGTGCAATGTACCACAGCACCGGCATGTCTCGGTGTAAATGCGGCGCATACCCAGTTGTATTGGCATAGCGTACTATGGGTCCATGCCAAGCTATCGGACACGTCATCCANGGTTACGCGTTTTGTCGAACGCGGCATTACTACTCCTGTGCTTGGTCATGACTCAAGCCACAGCACCGGCAACAGCCCAGAACCTCCCGAGTTTGGGCGATGGCTCNTCAAGAATAGTATCGCCACAAATGGAGCGGCGTATCGGCGAAGCTTTTCTGCGACAACTGCACGCAAATTTACCGATATCCGAAGATGTAATCACTCAATATTACATCGANCAACATATGCAGAATTTAGCTCANTACGCGCAACTGCGGGAGCCGCTGCAGAGCATTATCGTTGTCGANAATCCGGAAATTAACGCATTCGCTGCGCCCGGGGGAATCATCGGCATCAACTTAGGACTATTACTCTATGCCCAGAATGTGCANGAATANTCCTCAGTCGTAGCCCATGAATTTGCCCATATCAGTCANCGCCATTTCGCTCGCGGNATAGAAGAACAACAAGCGGCTTCNGTACCCATGTTGGCATCAATGATNGCNGCCCTACTCGTCGGCGCAGCTGGAGGCTCAGAAGCTGGAATGGCCGCGCTATCAGCCGCTCAAGCAGCGGGCCAATCGAACCAACTGCGCTTTAGCCGCGAGCGTGAGAGTGAAGCAGATCGGGTCGGCCTAAATACTATGCGGCGTGCGAATCTTGACCCTCAAGCTATGTCACGCATGTTCGAACGTATGCAAAACGCCTATCGATTTACCTCGCGCCCGCCCGAATTTCTGCTGACCCATCCATTATCCGAAACCCGCATAAGCGATGTGCGCAATCAGGCACGCGAGTTCTTTTCTGATGATCCTGAAAACAGCAANCGCAAATGGCCAGACCAGTTGGAATACCAATTGGTGCGCATGCGTGCGCAACAACACTTTTCAAAAAACCCNCAGGCGGACGTCTTTAACTATCGCGAAAAACTNGNGCAAGCACCCGATACCGCAGCCTTGCAATATGCTCTGGCACTCGCGCTAAGCGAAACGAANCAGCATGACGAGGCANTAGCACTGATGCGCGGGTTGGAAGAGAAAATTTCCAGCCGTATTTTCTTCCAAGCGTCACTGGCCGAATTACTAATCGCAGCGGAGGAACTCACCGCGGCACAGAACCTGTTGAGACAACAGTTNAATCTATACCCAGACAATTTNCCGCTGGCCATGATGTATGCTCGGGCGCTCGTGGCAGATGAGCAATACGATGACGCCGAGATCGTTCTGGAAACCCAGTCCAAGCTGCGCCCAACGGACACCCATATCTGGTTTTTGCTCGCTGAAACTGCTGGGCTCGCCAGCAATATCACAGGCGTACATCTGGCAAGAGCAGAGTATTTCTATCTCCACGGGGCACTGCATCGAGCAATCCAGCACTTAGAATACGCTCAGCGCCTAGTACGNGAGTCCAATCCACTCTTGGAAACAAAGCTAGCTCAGCGCATTCAAGACCTGCGCACCACCATACGGATGCAGAATAGCTAGGCGCTAAATTCCAACATTCGATCCAGCGGCAGCTTCGCCCGCTCGGCAATCGCGGGATCGATATGGATAGCATTTTGCACTCGATAGCTGGCGTCACCTAGCACCCGATTAAGGCACTGCAACTCATTCATGGCCATCCATGGACAGTGCGCACATGAGCGACAGGTAGCCCCATCGCCTGCGGTAGGCGCTTCAATAAACACCTTGTCCGGATTTAGCTGGCGCAACTTGTGAAAGATGCCACGATCCGTCGCCACGATAAATTCTTTGTTCGGCAACTCGCTCGCGGCTTTAATAATTGCGCTGGTGGAGCCAACCGCGTCGGCCAGATCTATAACCCCTGCAGGTGATTCGGGATGCACGAGGACACCAGCATCGGGATAGACTCGCCGCATATCTTCCAAAGCTTGAGTCTTAAATTCCTCATGGACCACGCAGGCGCCACTCCAAAGCAACATATCGGCTTGGGTTTGGTTTTGAATATAACGCCCGAGATGTTGATCCGGTGCCCAGAGAATCTTCTCTCCCGCTCGATCCAACGCGCTAACGATTTCCAGCGCGCAACTGCTGGTTACCACCCAATCCGCGAGTGCTTTAACTCGCGCCGAGGTATTGGCGTAAACCACCACGGTGCGATCTTCATGCTGCTTGATAAAGTCTGCAAAAGCCTCCGGGGGACACCCCAAATCAAGNGAGCACTCGGCCTGCAATGTGGGCATAAATACCTGTTTTTCCGGGGATAGGATTTTTGCCGTTTCCCCCATAAACCGCACCCCAGNGACGATTAGCGTTTGCGCCGAGTGGTCACGCCCAAACCTCGCCATTTCCAGAGAGTCGGCAACACAACCACCGGTCTCCTCGGCCAGTTCCTGAATGTCGCCGTCCACGTAGTAGTGGGCCACCAGAACTGCATCCAAGGCTTTAAGTCNGGCTTTGATCNGCTCCTTCAGTTGCTGCCGCTCGGCCTCGGGCAACGCCAAACTTGGCACCAACGGCACTTGCTCAGGGGAGAGGGTATAGTCTTTGAGTACGGGCTGGGTCATGCTGTTGATCATTGTGCGGTCGATGGGCAAATACTAGGGTCATCGGCGAGCAATTGCTAACATCTATGCCCCACGCTTTTTGCAATTCCACTTGGATAGCGTATGCCTGCTTCGGTAATTTTTCTGATATCCGATGACGCCCCCCAGACCGCATCGAACGACAACCATATTCGCCTGCCAGAGGCTTTTACTAAGGGTAACTGGTCAGTGCATATTGGCGCACCGGAACGACTGACTCTGACCCCAGAGGGCCTGGTCGTCGATGATTTTGCTTTGCATGAGGCCGATCTAATTTGGCCATTGGGATTTGGGCCGCGTAGTGGATTTTTAGATCGGGCGCACCTGCTCCGCCAATTGCCTCAGGAAAAACTGATCAGTCCTATTGCAGAGCACGTGCTCGGACACGGCAAAGCTCAGTGGTCGGAGTACTGCCCACCGACTTACGTCAGCAATGACCCTGAATTTCTACAAGAGATTGCTCATGAATACGCCGGCGATTGGGTGCTAAAGCCACTTGCAGGCAGTTATGGTCGCGATGTGCACCATGTGCAAGCAAACCAATGCGCGATCATTGACGACATTATGCTGGAACAACCTGGGAGCTATTTTGCACTGCAGCGCTATGTTGCCGGAATCCTTGAGGGCGAAATAAGGACGCTAGTAGCAGGCGGGCAAATAATCGGCAGCTATCGGCGGCTGCCACAAAACGGCATCCGCGCAAACTTATCAGCCCTCGGTCGAGCGTTACCCGTACATGATCAGGAGATCGACACTGAACTAATCGACAAAGTGCGCACAGACCTGCAACGGCGCCACATTGGCTATGCAGCAATCGACACCGTGGGTAGCTACTTGATGGAGGTGAACCTGNTTAATCCCGGCGGTCTTGGCACTCTTTGCGAGATCTATGGGCGCGATTTCGCGGACCAGGTGGTCCGCGCTATCAACACTCAACGCAGCCTCTAGTTGCTGCCGCTAAGGCGTCCCACCGTCAACGCGAATGACTGTGCCAGAGGTAAAGCTCGCTGCGTCGCTGGCCAGATACAGTGCCGCACCAACAATTTCTTCCGGTTGGCCACCCCGCCCTAATGCCAAATTNTTCTTGGCATTCGCGGCAAAGGTCTCCATATCCCACGCTTTCGAGATATCCGTCAAGAATGGTCCGGCGGCGATGCAGTTGACCCGCACAGACGGCCCTAAGGCAAAGGCATAGGAGCGCGTCAGCGCGTTAAGCCCAGCTTTCGCAGCCCCGTAGGGCTCAGAATTGGGTGACGGATTTAACGATGCGGTACTGCTGATATTAATGATGGAACCGCCAGACCCAGCCGCCATGCGTTCGCCAACCAGCGCCATAAGTCGAAAAGGTCCCTTTAGATTAACGCCCACAACTTTATCAAAAAGTTCTTCGCTGACGTCTGAAAGTTTGTCGTACAGCGGCGACATACCGGCGTTATTAATCAAAATATCGATCTTGCCAAATCGCTCATAGGCCGCATTAACTAATCCATCAAGTGCATCCCATTGCCCCACATGACAACCATAGGCCAGCGCCTGGCGGCCCATCGCTGATATTTTCTTCGCCACTTCCTCGCACGCATCTGCCTTGCGGCTTGTTATCACCACATCAGCGCCCCGGGCTGCCAGGGCCAATGCCATCTCCTGCCCTAGGCCGCGACTGCCGCCTGTTACCAAGGCGACCTTGCCTGAAAAATCCAATAACTGATCCAATCTAACCTCCCCGAATAAACCCAAGCTCGGCTACCAATGTGACACAAGCTTAACCATCAGTTCTACCTATTTCAGGGTGCGTGTCGAGCATCCCAGCAAGATGCTAAGCTAATGGTTTACCACTTTTTACGGTGGATTAACGATCAAGTATCAAACAGAGGAGAGAGCTATGGGGATGTTAGATGGCAAAGTCGCACTGGTAACAGGCGCAGGTGGCGGACTTGGACGGGCACACGCTATGTTATTGGCGCATGAGGGCGCGAAAGTTATCGTCAACGATCTGGGTGGCTCCCGGGATGGCACCGGCGCCAGCAGTTCTATGGCCGATGGTGTCGTTGAAGAGATCAAGGCAGCAGGCGGCGAAGCGACCGCACACTATGGCTCTGTTACGAGTCGCGACGATGCAGAAAGCATGGTTCAGTGCGCCGTCGATACCTATGGCAAGATCGATATCTTGATCGCCAACGCGGGCATCCTGCGCGATAAATCGTTTAAAAATATGGACGATGACATGTGGGATATCGTCCTCGATGTCCACTTACGCGGCACGTATCTGGTCACCAAGGTGGCTTATGACACCATGCTGGAACAGGGCACAGGCGGCCGCATCATCATGACCAGTTCCACATCTGGCCTTCTCGGTAATTTCGGCCAAACCAATTACGGCGCAGCTAAAGCGGGCATTGCCGGTTTCATGCGTTGCCTGTGGCTGGAGGGATTAAAATACGGGATCACCGTAAATGTTCTCGCACCCACGGCCACCTCGCGCTTGACCACTGACATCTTGCCTGAAGAGGTTCAAGACAGTTTCCCACCCGAGGCCGTCTCGCCCCCAGTAGTGTGGCTATGCACTGACGAAGCTAAAGACGTTAGCGGCCGGCAATGGTTGGTGGCCGGCAATAATGTATCTATTTTGAGCTGGCAGGTAACGCCAATTGCACAACGCGCGTTAGATGAGGGAACCTGGGACGTGGCCGATATCGGTGAGAAAATACTCGCCAGCAAAGATACATGGCCGCCAGTCAACCCATTACGCGGCGCCTAACACCGCGCTAAAGACAGCAAGGTAATAATAAAAGACGGGAGCAAGGACACATGAATTTTGGTTTTACTGAGGAGCAAAATTTGCTCCGTGATCAGGTAGAGCGCTTCATGCAAGACACCTGCCCAATGCCAAGAGTTCGGGAACTCAGCAGCACGGGCGGCTTTGACGAGGCACTGTGGAAACAAATCGGCGAACTGGGTTGGCTTGGCTTATTGATCCCCGAAGCCCACGGCGGTTTGGGATTAAAGTGGATTGACCAAGTTGTGGTTTTAGAAGCCGCGGCCACCGGTCTGTGTCCACTGCCTATTGCCTCCCACGCGCTAGCAAGTACCGCAATCCTGACATGTGCCGACGACGCGCAGAAAGGTCGCTGGTTACCAGCAATGGCGAGCGGTGAAGCCGTCTGCACCCTCGGTCTGTACGATGATGCGAACTGGATAGATCCTGCGGCAATAACGGCAACGGCCAAGGCCAGCGATGAAGGTTATGTCCTTGGTGGTACCAAACCTTTTGTTAGCGACGCCAGCAATGCCGACTACTTGCTGCTCGCGGTCCAAGGGCCTAACGGCCTAGCACTGGCTGCCGTTGGTAAGGAGGAGGTAGCTATCACCCCACAACCGACCATGGACAGCACTAAGCCTATGGCCAGTGTCGATCTGGAGGGGGTTCACATCAGCGCCGAAAGCCTGCTGCCAATGACAACGGACCAGCTGTCTTATCTGACCGATTGTGGTGCACTTGCGGTAACGGCTGAAATGGTCGGCGCTGGCGAAGCGATACTTGACCTGACTAGTGATTACGCCAAACAGCGCATTCAGTTCGGTAAACCCATTGGCCAATATCAGGGGGTGAAGCATCGCCTCGCTGATATGTACGTCGACCTAGAGAGTTATCGGTCGCTATGCTATTTCGCAGGTTGGTGTGCAGACGACGATCCCCAAGAATTGGCGCGAGCAGTGTCTCTGGCTAAAGGCTATGCATCGGACGCCTTTAATCAGATTGGTATTGATGGCGTCGGCTTACACGGTGCAATTGGCTTTACTGCCGAATACGACGCACAACTCTTTCTCAAACGCTCGAAGTGGGCCCGCCCCATGTTCGGCGACTCCGATTTTCATCTTGACCGCGTTGCTAGTTTAGGAGGCCTGTAATGGATTTTGATTACACCGCAGAGGAAAACGCCTTTCGCGAGGAAGTACGCAACTTCATCAGTGAAAACTTACCCCCGAAAAAAGAACGGGATAAGAACTTTCTCAACACTTGGCTGGAAAAAGTACGGGCCAAGGGATGGGTTGGCTTTTCGTGGCCAAAAGAATTTGGCGGCAGTGCTGGCGGCCTAATCGAACAAACGATCTTGCGCGAGGAAATGGCGCTGGCCAAAGCACCACCATTGGGCACCTCGATGATGGGGCTCGCTTGGGTCGGCCCCGGCATTATGGAATACGGCACCGAAGAGCAAAAACGTAAGTTCATTCCGGACATCCTCGACAGCAAGGTCACTTGGTGTACAGGCTACTCCGAACCCAATCACGGCTCTGATCTTGCGGCTATTCAATGCAAAGCAGAACTGCATGGCGACAACTATGTGGTAAACGGTCAAAAAATCTGGACCACTGGAGCACCGTGGTCGCAATGGATTATTTTACTTACTCGCACTCAGTTCGATGTGGAGTCTAAACACGATGGCATCACCTGCCTGCTCGTCCCCATGGACGCTCCAGGAGTTGAGGTGCGACCAATCGAAAACATGGCCGGCGATAAACACTTTGCTGAGATTTTTTTCACCGACGTCCAGGTACCGGTGGAAAACCGTTTAGGCGCCGAGGGCGACGGCTGGAAGGTCACTGTCTCAGCGCTCGCAAACGAGCGCTCGAGTATTGGTGAAGTAACGCAAATGTTCGCGAAACTGGAAAACCTGAAAGAATTGGTCAAAGTGACCTATAAGCAAGGGAAGCCAGCACAAGAAGATCCCAGCGTGCGGCGCAAAGTTGCGCAATTTGAAATGAAAATTGCGGCGATGAAATATAACGGTCTACGNTATCTGACCAAGCAGATCAAAGGCGAGCCGCTAACATCCGAGACTTCAGTCAACAAGCTGCATCGCGCCAGCTTAGAGATCGAAATGGATGATTTCGCGGTAGAACTGACTGGCCAAGCTGGGCTGCAGCTGCGCGGTGGTGACGCCGCCGTAGACGGCGGCACCTGGTCAAAATCTGCATTGAACTGGCCAAACGTTGTCATCGGTGGCGGCACACCAAATATTCAACGCAATATTATTGCCGAACGCCTNTTAGGAATGCCGAAGGATTGAGGCTAAATCGCCACCGNGGCCCACCCCAGTGAGGCCTCGGTGGCTGTCCCATCGACAAACCATACAAAACGCCGCTTTATCGGGTAATTACTACCGTTGAGCGGCAACTCTGACCCTTTAACAGCAGTTTTGACCATAGTCGCAAGACCGTTATTGGTCAGGATCTGCGCAATGATAAGTATCCCCTCGGATAAGAACATACTGGGACTGTCGAGCTCGCTGGCTGGAGAACTAGTTTACCGATTGTGTGTTGCAGAATGCGCGCGTATCGGTTTTAAACTCGCCGAGATTGATAGGCTCGAAAGCACCGAGGCCCAGGCCGATTTATACATTAGGATTGCGCTGCCACCGTACTCAGAAACAAGCCGCTATATTCCTCATCCGCAAACCCTAATTTGCGTAAAAGCGAGCTATATGCCGCTGGCCCTAGTCCAGCGTCAGGAGATCTGTGGGNCATATTTCGACACATTCGATGCGGAGCGTGGAGCTGCCTTCGTCCTCGCATCAACCAGGCAAGCTTCGGACAGTTCGAGAACCGCGGATTATCAACGAAACATGCCGCGGACATTGACTCGGCAGATTGGCAAAGCCAGAGCNATCGACCTTGAGCCACATTTCTTTTCACGGGGAACGATGCGCACCTGGCTGAGCGAACATCCTGCTGTACAGCATTGGCTGCTGCAAAAATATGCGAGCACTGAAAGAAAGGTCAGCAATCCAAACGCTANTGCGCCGAAAAACGTGATCTATTCAAAACGCCTTCAGCGCCCCACCTAAACGCTGTGTACCCAACAGCGATGTCGCACCTTGCTCGGACCAGATTTGTTCGCCGCTAACAAATACCCCCGTTACGTGGCCTTCGGCGCGATTAACCAACTGATGACAGTCAAATGACTCGCGATAGGTGTACTGAACACTCGCCTCGCCGTCATAGGTTGCTAGACGCTGAGGATCAAATAGCACCAGGTCTGCACGATCGCCGACCTCCAAGCCGCCGACGTCTAATCCAAAAAATTCCGCAGGTTCTCGGGTCAATCTCTTCAGCATATGGCTAAAACCCTGCTCCGAATCTTCCAGCCCAATCTTCAGTGCGCGCAGATTACCGTCGAAAAACGCCATATTTGTCACATGCGCGCCGCTGTCATTGAAACCCGGTAACAATCGAGGGTGCAGTAACANTTGTTTCACTACCCGAGGGTCTTTATTCGCAGCCACATAATGCCAATGCAGATCCCGATCGAAATGCTGCAGTAACGCAAGGAAGAACTCACCGTCATCCCGAACCGCAGTGCCCAAGGCTGCGAACGTGCGCGCCTCTTCAGCATCGTCAACCAGCTCACTATTGGCCAGCCAAACTTGATAGCGCTGATACAACTGCGCCATGGATTGACCAGCCCAGCCNTCTACAGTCGATCGATAAATCACCATATCGTTGAGGTCACGGGTCAAAAATTCGTTTTCAATCCGCAACAGGCGCCGNAAATGACCCACCGAAAAACCACTCTTGCCACGGCTCCACATCTCCCGGAACGCTTCAATGAATTCTGGGTCAGCAAGGATTTGCCGGCGCGCTGCAGCATCTTCTAACTCAGTTTCAATCAATCGGCGCATCAANGGATTCGCCTCAGCCAACGGGCTTACCGCACCCTCCGAGTAAATACGAAACGGTGCTGCTAACGCTTGCATACGAAAATTGCCATTGAGCGCCTTGCTGTTGAGCAAATTCGCGAACAGTAACGCACGAGATTTATTCATGCGATTGTTCACACTATCGATGGCTGCAAGTGCGGTGATCTTCAACGGNTTGCCATGTATGCGACCACTGCTGAGCATAAATAGACGCGCAGTGAGTCCGCCATTGTCCGTTGCCGGGGTCATCTGCCAAACGCGGTCACGCTTGCGCAGCACATCGGTGAGCAGTTTGTATTCCTTATACGTCGCGTACTGGGTCGGAATACGTTTATCTGTGTTCGGAGCATTGGCGAGAAAATGCAAAGGNAAGCCATCTGTCGACAACCCCAAGTAGCCATCATCCATTGCCTCTTCGAGTATGCCCACCATGCGCTGCAACTCCGCATCAGTAGGTTGGCGGCTGATGCTGTCTTGCAGGCCCATGACTTCAATACGCAACATAGAGTGGGGTAGAAAAGGCGCGATGTTGGCCGCCAACGGCAACTCATCTAAATGCTCTAAATACTCTTTCGGCTTNCGCCAAACCGCCTTATCCGCGGTTTTGCTCAACACGGTTTTGGGAATATTCTCAACCCGAGCAAAACAATCCACAATCGGATCTTGATCGGCGGTTCGCTGATTACCAAATGCCAAACCAATGCTGCAATTACCAACCAGCACACTAGTGGTGCCATGTCGCGTAACCTCTGGCAGGCCCGGCTCTAATTCCGCTTCCAGATCCTCGTGGGTATGAATGTCGAGCAAACCGGGNGTNAGCCATTGATCCGACGCGTCGACTTCTTGAGCAGTTGCTTGGCTGGGTAAGCGTCCACCACGTGCCGCGATTTTTCCCTTACTGACAGCAATGTCGCCAACGCGCCCAGGCATGCCAGTACCATCAAATACTTTGGCGTTACGAATAATTAAATCCCACTGCATGCCGCTNCTCCAATTTCGCTTCAGTCCATTGTAACGACCATAACCCTGTCTAGTCCGCGCGCAAAGTGCCTCTGACCGACGGCAAAAATAATGCAACCAGCAGCGTGATGCCGATCAGCGCAAAACCAGACGTTATCAGGGCGGCCCCTACTCCATAGTATTCCGCGATTAAACTGATAGGAAAAACGCCAAGGGGCATAAGTCCGTGGGACATCATATCGATACTCATTATGCGACCGCGCATATGATCTTCGACTTGCATCTGCAACATGCCCCGATTCAGCGACATATTCCAACTGCTAAGCATGCCAATCACCGCGATAGACGCCAACGCCGCCCACTGCGCTGAAGATGCCCCAAATACAGCCGTTACTGCACCCCACCCGATACAACTGGCAATCAACCAGAAGCCTTTATTGCGCAAATCACCCATNGTCGCCATGAGCAGCGACCCGATAATGGCTCCACCACCCATGGCCGAAATCAAATAGCCCAGATCATCGGCATGGCCCTGCAGGACATCCTGATTAAAGGCCGGCAACAGAGTGTTGAGCGGCATACCAAACAAAAACGGCAGAATCGACAACACAATCAGCGCGAATACTCGGGGATGCTCCATAACGTAGCGCAATCCCTCTTGCATATCTGACCAAGAATCAGTNTCGCGATTGCGCTGAACTTTGCCGGGTCGATCGACTTTTANCACTGTCAGCGCCGAAAATAGATAGAGNCTGGCAATTACCAGATACACAATGCCAACGCCGTAGGTGGATGTCTTATCACCACCGGCAAGCCATGCAATGAGCAATCCAGCTAACGCCGGCCCAATGATACGCGACAAATTCCAGCCGGTAGTATTCAGAGCCATCGCCGTGAAAATCAGGCGCTCTGGGATGATTTCTGGCACAAACGCCTGTCGTGCGGGCATAGACAGCGCGAGTACCGTGCCATTAAAAAAGCCAAACCATATGAAGTCCCAGAACTTTACGTTACCGCTAAATATGATCAACGCCATCACCAGGGTCGCTGCACAGTTGAGCATCTGCGCCCATGCAATGACCCGACGCTTAGGTAAGCGATCTGCCAAAACGCCACCGTAAAGAGAAAAAATAACCGACGGCAACATGAACGATAGTGTCACCCACGCGAGATCTATGGCCGAAGAAGTGAGCGCATAAACCAACCAGCCTCGAGCAATAATCTGCATGTTCATGGCGAAAGACGAACCCAGACTGCCAATCCACAGCCAGCGAAAGTTCGGCACCGCCAATGCGGAAAATATATCTCTAGAAGCCACCCGCTAGATTTCTTGCATCAGCTAATAACTCAGCCGGTACGCATCACCGTCTTTAACGATATGCCCGGCGGTTGGTGCTGCAAAGTGAGTGCCGATCACCAACACCGGTTGGTCACCATAGCGCTGCAAAAATTCAGCACGAGTGTCTGCTGCAGCTGACGGATCGGTGTCGGCGAGAGTAGACCAATGCGGATGCGCTATCTGACAGGGGTGATGAATCATATCACCGGTGATAATCGCGGCCTCGCCATTCGATTGGATATGCACACTCACATGCCCGGGGGTATGTCCCGGGGTTGGCTGCAATGACACCTCAGCAGTAACTTGGTGATGTTGCGGCACAATCAGCGCTTGCCCGGCATCGAATATCGGCTGCACCGAATCCTCAATTACTGGCCCATACTCCTGCGCCTCGTGCCGCCAGTGCTGCCACTCGTCCTCTGCAAACAAATATTGGGCACGTGGAAAGGTAGGCTGCCACGCACCATCTACCCACTGGGTATTCCACCCAACATGATCCACATGCATATGGGTACACAACACCGTATCCACTTGTTCAGTCGTGAATCCAGCCGCAGCAAAACGCTGCAGAAAATCGCCCTGCATCAGGTTCCATTTTGGATAAGTCCGCGGTTTATCATTACCAATACAGGTATCCACAACTATGGTGTGCTCGGAAGTTTCAATCACTAGGGCATGAATACTCAGAACGATGCGGCCTTGTTCATCAATGAAAGGCTGCATCCAAGGAATCGACTGCATTGCTTCAGGTGTCGCTTGGGGTAACAAATGCGGACCGAGAGAAGCCGTAGTCAACTCAACTATCTGTGTCACCCGCACATCACCAATCTGCCAACTCAGCATCTACTCCTCCCCCCGGCTTCACCGAATAGACCCCCAGCGTTGCAAATCAAGGCTGTATGGTCAAACATGAATGCCAATTAGGCGCTAACAGCGCGACATTACGAGGGGAACACTATGACCACACAGAGCTTGGCGGACACACTGCGACTTACCGATATCGGCATCACTATCGACAACCACGTTGCNGTGGTCGAGATCCAAAAAGGCCCGAATAATTTTTTCGACACCACAATGATCAACGACCTTGCAGATGCATTCGAGCAGATGGATAAAACTGATGAGGTNCGCGCGATCGTATTATGTTCCGAGGGTAAGCACTTTTGTGCCGGCAACGACTTTAGCAGCGCAGCCCGCAATGAAGAACGTGCTGATCGTGACCCGAAGGCCGGCAACCCTCTGTATGCAGCCGCAGTGCGCTTGTTCGCCACTGAAACTCCAGTAATTGCAGCGGTGCAAGGCGCTGCTGTCGGTGGTGGTTTCGGTTTAGCCGTGATGCCAGACTTTAGAGTGGTATGCCCAGAAGCGCGTTTCACGGCTAACTTCGTAAAACTGGGTTTTCACCCCGGATTCGGTTTGACCCATACGCTGCCGCGACTGATTGGTCAGCAACAAGCCCATAAACTGTTTTTGACCGGCCGCCGCATCGGTGGCGAAGAGGCGTATGCCATGGGTCTTGCTGATGTGCTCACCGATAGAGATAACTTACGTGCTGAAGCCATAAAACTCGCCGCAGAGATCGCGGAAAACGCACCACTTGCTGTGGTTTCGGTGCGNAAAACNATGCGTGCTGACCTAGCTGCAGCGGTGAAAGCACAAACTGATCACGAGGGCGCGGAACAATATCGTTTGCAGCAAACAGAAGACCACCGAGAGGGTGTCAAATCCGTGGCCGAGCGTCGGCCCGGTAACTTCAAGGGCCGCTAATCAGTCGCTGCTGCGCGCCGATCTAATTCGGCGCGAATTACCGCGTATTCCTGCTCGGTGAGTTTGAAGCGACTAAACAACACAGCGCCGATGACATAGCACAACAAAGGCAGAGCTCCATATAGGGTAACCATGGAGATCTGCACAGTCATGGTCTGTGGCTGGTTAGGTACAAACCCCGAGGCTTCTAGCACGAAGCCCGTGAGTAATAACATAAATCCTAGGGCACTCTTATAGGTGAAATTCCATACCGCAAAATAGGAGCCTTCCTTNCGCTCACCAGTTTTATATTCATCGTAATCGATAACGTCGCCCTGCACCGAAGGCCCAATCGTGCCTCCGCATCCCGCGGCCAGCCCAGCAAATGCGGCCATCACAATAATCAGCGTCAAACGCGCGTCGACCGTATCCAAGAACGGCAGAAAGAACATCCCGCCGAAAGACAGACCGTATAGTGCCATACCAACGATCCACACCTTTATTTTTCCGAAACGGCGAGATAGCGGCAGCCACATTGGCACTGAAGCCGTGGACGGCAACATGTAAGCCAAAATAATNAACGGGGCCCACAGNGGGGCACCCACGACATACTGGGTNACATAAAGTGTCAACACCGCAATCGCGGAAGAACCAACATTTTCGATAAACGTGACAATAACCAGTAACCGCGCGTGGGGGTTTTGCCAGACGTCACGGAAAGCCGACGTAGGACTGGAACTCAAGCGACCCTGAAATTCTGGACGCTCACGTAAATAAACCACGGCATAAAGCACCAATACACTCATCGCAACCACGGCATAGAGCGCATACTCCTCAGCCATTGCCCGCACATCGCCACCCTCACGGAACTCTTCNTTGAGTAATAATTGCATCGTCGCTAACGATAGGATTGAGCCAAAGGTATAAAACGCATGGCGCAGCCCAAACAANCGGCTGCGTTCGTGGTAGTCATTGGATAATTCAGCGCCAAGGGCCATATGCGGCACGAAAAATATAGTCATGGCAGAATAAAAGCCGATGATAGAAGCAGCCATCCACCAACTCAGAGCATCACCGCTCAGAGAAAAGGGCGGTGCAAATACCGCATAGAAGCCNATCGCAATGGGTACAAAGCTAAACAAAATCCAAGTGCGCCGACGTCCCAAGGAGGTGGTGGTGCGGTCACTCAAATANCCAACCAGTGGATCTGAGATTGCATCCCAAATGCGTGAGACGCTAAAGATCAAACCCATAATCGCTGGTGCAATAAGCAAAACATCCGTGGAAAATTTCATCACGTAAAGCGCCAGCAACAAATACATGTAACCAGCGCCCACTGCNGGNGCACCAAAGGCCAATAACGTCTTCGAGTTAATACGGTCAGTGCTCAAAATACCGGAGCCTTATGCGTTTTTAATAGTCAAACCACCGTCCACTGGCAGTGCTACCCCGGTCATAAAGCTAGCCGCGGGTAAACAAAAATTCAGCGTACCGTGAGCCACTTCTTCTGGGTCTGCATAACGTTTTAAGGCAATGCGCCGCCGTGCATAAATTTGTTTTTTATCATCGGGGATCGCTGCGGTCATACCGGTATTAATAGGACCTGGGCAGATGCAATTAACCGTAATTCCTTCATCCCCCAACTCCACAGCCAACGACCGAGTTAGGCCAATAACGCCATGCTTCGCTGCAGTATAAGGACTGCCGAATTTGGTTGCGCCGAGACCTTCGGTTGATGCGATATTTACGATGCGCGGATTTTCCGACTGCCGCAGCCACGGCAGAGCCGCGCGAATGGTGCAAGTGTGCGCGGTCAGCAGCACTGCAATCGAGCGTTCCCACGCGTGCCCATAGTCCTCGTGGTCTATAGGCGCAGGCACAGAAATGCCGGCGTTATTTATCAATAGATCAATGGCGCCAAAGTGGCCCCCGATTTCTTCAATAACCGCTTCGGTCGCCTGCGGATCAGCCAGGTCCAGTATCCATGGGTGCGCAACCTTGCCGGCGGCTTGAATGTCATCAACAACCTGTTGCAGGCCTTCTGCGTTGATATCTAGTGCCGCAACTTTGGCTCCTTGATCCGCAAACAACTTTGCAGTCGCGGCACCCATACCACTGCTAGCACCCGTCACCACCGCAACCAACCCATCGATCGAGCGACTTAATTTCGAAAGCGCCATAGCTCCCCTTAACTGTTATGCATCACCGAATCAATTACCAGGGATGCACCTGCACAGGCATTGTTGCGTAACCGCGGACAAAGCTGGATTGCACGCGTTCTATTTCACCGACCACTTCAATCATGCGAAAACGCTGCATGATCTCTTCCCAGAGCACCCGCAACTGCATCTCGGCAAGGCGNTTGCCCATACAACGATGGATACCAAAACCGAATGACAGGTGATGCCGGGCATGGGGCCGGTCAATCCAGAAGCGATTGGGATCCTCGATGACTTCATCGTCGCGGTTACCCGAGAGGTACCACATAGCAATTTTGTCGCCTTGCTTGATTTGTTGACCACCAAATTCAATGTCTCGATTAGCTGTGCGCCGCATATAGGCAAGAGGCGTTTGCCAGCGGATGATCTCGGACACCATGTTGGGAATTAGCCCTTGGTCAGCACGCAACTTGTCGTATTCGCCTGGATTTTCATTGAGCGCCAGCACGCCTCCCGAAATAGAATTTCGCGTCGTATCGTTNCCGCCTACGATAAGCAAAATTAGGTTGCCCAAGAATTCCATGGGCGGCATATTTTGGGTGTCCTTACCGTGCGCAAGCATGGATAGAAGATCACTTTTTAACGGCTCATTGGCACGTCGAGTGCGCAGATCAGTAAAGTATTCAAGACACTCCAATAACGCCGCGCGCCGATCAGCTTCTGGCGTTGGGCCGCCCGCAAGCTCCCCAGACGTCGCCATATCCGACCAGTAAGTAAGTTTGCGACGATCCTCGAAAGGAAAATCAAAAATGGTCGCGAGCATTTGCGTGGTNAGNTCAATCGACACCGTATCGACCCAATTGAACGTTTCGCCAACAGGCAGCGAATCCAATATCGCCGCTGCACGGCTGCGGATAGTCGACTCCAGCTTAGCCAGATTCATCGGCGCAACCACGCCTTGTACGGTATGCCTCTGCACATCGTGTTTTGGCGGATCCATACTGATGAAATTAGGCGTTGTGAAGTCTGCGGGGCGATCTGTCAGCGTTATGCCCAAATCCGAAGAGAAATCATGATGGTTTTTGTCCATCGCCATAATGTCATTGAATTTAGTCACCGACCAATANGGGCCAAACATACCGTTTTCGCAGTAATGCACTGGTGCTTCGTCACGTAGGCGCGCAAAATAATCCCACTGCGCATCTTGCTGCATGATCTCAGGGCGACTGACATCAATATCACGCAGGTCCATGGTATAAGGGTCCGGTATTGCTACCGTTTCTACTGTAGCTTCGGCCATACTGATTCCTCCAAATCCTCAAGTCCTCTGGATAACCATACACCCATGACAACACACAGGCGAGGCCCACAGAACCATCAAATAGGATGGTAAATTCGTAACAAAGAGGCAGTATTCTTCAATGCTCAACCTGACCTTCGACAATCAGTTCACAAACTTACTGCCCGGCGACAGCGAAACCGGCGCGCGCCAACGGCAACTTAGCCACGCAATATTTGCCCGTGTCGCACCCAAACCAGCGGCACAACCGCATTTGATGCATTGCTCACGGGAGGTCGCCGAGATGCTCGGGCTGAGCGAGGCCCAGTGCCAAAGTGATGAGTTCGTACAGGCATTTTCCGGCAGCCGCATATTACCGGGCATGGATCCACACGCGACCTGCTACGGAGGCCATCAATTTGGTAACTGGGCAGGCCAATTGGGCGATGGCCGGGCGATAAATTTGGGCGAAGTAACCACTCCCAATGGTCACCTCATGCTGCAACTAAAGGGCGCAGGACCGACACCCTTCTCCCGCAGTGCGGACGGCCTTGCAGTCTTACGATCGTCGCTGCGTGAGTATTTGTGCTCTGAGGCCATGCATCATCTGGGCATACCAACAACCCGCGCGCTATCGTTAATTGGTACCGGCGAGGAAGTAATACGCGACATTTTATATGATGGACATCCGGCACCAGAACCAGGCGCCGTCGTGTGTCGAGTCAGTTCATCATTCGTGCGCTTTGGTCACTTTCAAATGCTCGCTGCGCGGCAAGAACTAGACCTATTAAAGGTTTTTACCGATTTTGTAATCCAGCGTGAATTCCCCCAACTGATATCCAACCAAGGCCTTGGCAAGGATCAATACGTAGAATTTTTCAACGCAGTGTGCGCGCGCACCGCTGAACTCATGGTGCATTGGATGCGGGTGGGGTTCGTGCACGGCGTAATGAATACAGACAATCTTTCTATCTTGGGTGAAACCATTGATTACGGACCCTACGGCTGGCTCGATAATTTTGATCCAGAGTGGACACCGAACACCACCGACGCCGCTAACCGGCGCTATCGCTATAGCCAGCAGCCAGCGATTGCCCAATGGAACCTCATGCAACTGGCCAATGCCCTACTGCCGCTAATTGAAGACCCTAAACCACTAGAGGAGGCGCTCACCGAGTTCGCCAATAACTATCAACAACGCTGGCAAACCATGATGGCTGCCAAGCTCGGTTTGCCGAGTTATGAAGATAAGCTAATGAATAGGTTGCTCGCTCTGCTAAGCAATTACGAAATAGATATGACCCTATTCTTTCGGGGCTTAGCTCACATCACATCATCGGTTAGCGATCCGTTCGCTCAACTCGCCGATGCTTATTATCTTCCGGAACACACTCAAGGCAGAGCCAGAGAGGATATGGAACATTGGATCCAGGATTATCTGGATGAAGCAAAACGTCAGAATCAAGACGATGCTACGCGGCACCAACTGATGCAAAGCACCAACCCCAAATACCTGCTGCGAAACTACTTGGCGCAGGTGGCCATTGATGATGCGGAAAACGGCGACTATAAAAAGATCGACACTTTGTTGAACGTATTACGCCGCCCTTACGACGAGCAACCGGAGTACGACGAGTACGCACAAAAACGACCAGAATGGGCACGCCATCGCGCCGGCTGTTCAATGCTGTCTTGCAGTTCTTAATTCCGCGCCTTGCAGGCGGCTCACTGCATGCAGTAACTGGTGCGGCACCCGGCGACGCTTCGCCACGAGATTGAAATGGTGGGTCGTCTGGGGCTCGAACCCAGGACCAACGGATTAAAAGTCCGGTGCTCTACCAACTGAGCTAACGACCCATTTGCTGCCTGCTAGGTTTTGGCATATCGGCGAGAAGGCGCGCATTGTAGTCACCGTAACGAAGCGACACAAGCCCAGCGTAGCAGTATTACCCGCCTAACCCCGCAACATCTGGTTGTTGCTGGCTGCAGAACCACTAAGTCTTAGCGTAACGCGTAAGATCCGCTGTTCCCGCCGCTTTGAATCCAGCACGGCGAATTTCACAGCTATCACATCGACCACATGCCTCGCCGTCATCCGTGGCCTGATAACACGACACGGTAAGCTGATAGGGTACTGCCAGCGCTGTCCCTGCCGCGATGATATCGCCCTTGGTAAGGTCTATTAATGGGGTATGAATTTTCAGGGGGTGGCCTTCTACACCGGCCTTGGTGGCCAAATTGGCCATTGTTTCAAAGGCGGCGATGTATTCCGGGCGGCAATCCGGATAACCCGAATAATCCACGGCATTAACCCCAATGAAAATGTCCCGCGCCTCGATCACTTCGGCCCAGGCCAGCGCCATAGACAAAAATACGGTATTGCGGGCGGGCACATAGGTCACCGGGATGTCATTAGGATCCGCGTCATGTGCATCAGGCACCGCAATATCAGTGTCCGTTAATGCCGAGCCACCAAACTGGCCCAAATCTATGCGCATTACTCGGTGCTCCGCCACCTGCAGCGCGTCCGCCACACGTTTAGCCGCGGTGAGTTCTGCATGACTACGCTGTCCATAGTGGAAGGACAACGCGTAGCAATTGAAGTTCTGCTGCTGCGCCATGGCCAACACTGTAGACGAGTCCAAACCACCAGAAAGCAAAACCACCGCATTAGCTTGGGTCATGAAAATATCCTTTGCTCATCAACGTCCGGGCACATCGCCCCAGAGCAACTTATGTAATTGCATTTGCATCCGCGCGGGTAACCGGTCAGCCACAATCCAGTCAGCGAGTTCGCTGGGGTCCAACGCACCATGACTCGGCGAAAACAGCACATCTGCCACCCGATCAAACAATTGGTACTGGTCGCACTTGATGCGCGCCCAATCGTAGTCGCCACGACTGCAGACCACGAATTTGATCTGGTCGTGGGGCTGCAGGTGGGCAATATTGTCCCAAAGATTACGGTGTACCTCTGCCGAGTCCGGGGTCTTTATATCCAACACTTTGACGACTCGGGGATCCACTCGGTCTACCGGGAGCGCGCCGCTGGTTTCCAACGAAACCGAAAACTGCCGATCCACAAGCGCGGTCATAAGCGCAAAGACGCCTGGCTGGGCTAAGGGTTCTCCGCCAGTAACAGTGACACGGCTCACATTGTAGCTGGCTACTTGGTCCAGTATGTCCGCCAGGGTCTCAATTTGACCGCCACTGAACGCGTAGGCGCTGTCGCAATATTGGCAGCGCAGCGGACAGCCAGTAAGCCGCACGAATACTGTTGGATAGCCTACAGTGTTGGCTTCCCCTTGCAGCGATAGAAAAATTTCTGTGATGCGCAGCGTCGTGTGATCAAGGTCGCTGACCAAACTTTCGGTCACTCGACACCCTTGACCATGACCTCTGCGTACTTCTTGGCCAACGCCGCTGCAGGACTTTGCGAGTGTTGGTCTTGCACCCGCTGCAGATAGTCTAGGGCTTGGGTATCGTCTCCGAGCCCTTGGTAAACCACGCCCAGCTTATATAACGCATCAGGTACTTTTTGGTGATCTGGATAGAGATTGATGACCTGCATGAAATTCTGCCGCGCTTGCTCACGCAGCTTTTGCGCCAAGAAGAGTTCTCCCAACCAATAAAACGCGTTGGGCGTAAACTGGCCGTTGGGGTAATCAATAATCAATTGCTGGAACCCTTGAATCGACTCATCAAACTGGCGCGCTCGCATAAACTCTATTGCCTGCGCATAGGCATCGCGCTCTGTAGCAGCGCCTAGCGCCGCCCCAGTTGCCGCAACTGCGGTCTGTGAGTCTGCAGTTTGCGGAGCCGGTTGCGGCTGCCCAGCCGCCAACGCAGCCAGCCGCTGATCGAGATCAAGATACTGGTCCTGCTGGCCTTTTTGCAGGCGCTGCAATAAATACTGTTGCTCTTCGAGTTGCCCTCTAAGTTCCTGAACTTCCTGTTGCAATAATTGCAGTTGGTAAAATAAACCGGCCAGTGATGAACCACTGACGCTTACCTCAGCTGCCTGAGGGGTGGGTAGCTCAGGTGACACGGGGCTCTGGTAGTTAGTTGTGCCAGGGGACTTGGCCGGCTGTATTGATTCTTCTACCGGCACTGCTGCATAAACAGCTTGATACATGAGCAGCATTACCGCGCAGCTGCACAGAATGACGCAGGCACGACTTTTAAAGATAGATACGGACAACGGAAGTTCTCTACGAATCGTCTGTTAGGGCCAGTCTCGGAAATACCGGCTGTAGCTTGGCCTGCCTTTCGACAGGCCACACTATTAAGTTAGCGGTAGGAAAGTACCGCGCGGCGATTCAGCGCCCATGCGGACTCAGTATGACCTGGGTCTGCCGGTCTTTCTTCGCCAAAGCTCACCGTTTCGATTTGTCGTGATCGAACACCTGCTGAGGTGAGGAATGACTTCACAACTTCGGCTCGGCGCTCGCCTAGTGCCAGATTGTATTCGCGCGTACCGCGCTCATCACAGTGGCCCTCGATGACAACGCTCTTATCGGCATTACGCCGCAAAATCTGCGCGTGCATTTCAAGTGCTGCTAAATCGGCTGGGTTCAGCACGGCTGTGTCATAACCAAAGTAAAAACTTCGGGACAGCGGCCGTCCGCTCGCATCAATGGGTGTAACACCATCATCNGCGAAATCAGATGGTTCTTCGGCTTCCTCTACCGGTGCTGCCGCTACCGGCGGTTCTGATACAGGCTCTTGCTGCTCCACTGGCGCTGTTGCTGTGCTCGAGCATCCGCCAATGACGAAAGCAGCTAACAACAAAGCAATTAAACCTGAGAGTCTATTACTACTGAGCATTTCTGGCTTCTCCTACTGTGCGTTACACGCTGACTGGCTGACTACAAAGCTCCTGTCGCCCGCCCTAACGAGCGTGTACACCAAATTATGACACATATCAATCAACAACGTTCTCTAAAAAAGGCGACCATGCAGGTTCACGCACGTCTCCTACCGATGATGGCAACCGGTATTTGACCCGGCCGTCGATCGATACCACCCCCAGTATACCCCGCCCTTGATACTGTGTGGCATAAATTAGCATCGATCCATTCGGCGACAACGATGGCGATTCGTCTAGGTTCGTTTGCGTTAGGACGAGGATATTATCCCGCTCCAGATCCTGCCATGCGATGTGGAAGACACCCTCGCGTCGATGTACGAAAACCAAGTGCTGCCCATCAGGTAAGAGTCGCGCGCGCGCATTGTAATCGCCAACAAAGGTGAGGCGTTCGACAAAATTGGTGGCTAATTCAACCTGATATATTTGCGGTCGGCCGCCTCGATCCGAGGTAAAGATTAGTCGTTCACCGTCTGGCGACCAAGACGGCTCCGTATCGATCGCCCGATGGCGCGTAATGCGGCGTAATTTTCGCGTCTGTAAATTCATAGTGAAAATTTCTGGATCCCCATCCCGGGACAACACCATGGCAAGCTCTTGCCCATTTGGAGAGAACACAGGCGAACCATTAATGCCACGAAAGGACGTCAATTGTTCACGATAAGGTCCGTCGACGTCCTGCAAAATTATACTCGGGCGACCCGTTTCGAAGGAGACGTAGGCCACACGCTTGCCATCAGGCGCCCAACTTGCAGAGAGAATGGGTTGCGGCGACGAGAACAGAGTGCGCGCGCGCTGCCCGTCTGCATCCGCGATTTCTAACCGATAACGAGCCTCGGGGGTGCCCGCATTTTGTGCCAGCACGTACATGATCTTGCTCGAGAATGCGCCACGAACACCGGTGATTTCGGCGTAAATTATGTCGGCAATTTGATGCGCGGCATCACGCCATTGATCGACCCGGATCAAGTACTCTCTGGCCTGCAATTGGCGCCGTCCCGCCACATCGTAGAGTTCAAAACTCATTCGCATAGAGTCGTTCTGTATTGCCTCTACTCTGCCAATCACTAAGTACGCGGTTTTTAAAATACGCCAATCGCGAAAAAACACCTCACTGCTACGCGCTGGAAACGACAGCATATTTTCTTTCGCCATGGGGTCAAATTGACCGCTGCGTGCCAGATCAAAGGCAACAATGTCCGAAGGATTTGGCAGATCATTGAGGATGGCAGCATTAGCAGCACTGTTCACATCAATCGCAAAAGGCACCACGGCGATTCGAATTGGCTCATCTACACCACGATCGATAATGATCGTATCTAAGGAGTTTTCCGCCTGCGCATTAGTCACCAGTAACACAGCAGTCAGTAACCAGCCGGCAGTTCTCATCAGTGCCCGGATCCCTTGCATAACCTTTTTCATCCAATGTTGTTCGTTATTTCTTCAACCGCGGTTCTATCACCACAGCAATAGCGTGACAATATGGGCTACCCTAACGCAATAGATCTTCGGGCTGGAACAAAAAATAGAAACGCCTGAAGTAACGCTCAAATTGCGCATTATTGTCCGGTACGGGAAACCGTCTGGCTTGACGCACGGCCTGCTCTGCCGCCTGATCGAATGCCGCGTTGCCTGATCCCTCAACAACAGCGACCGAAATCACCTCGCCAGTCGGGATTAACTCCACCAACAACCGCGCCGACATGCCATTGCGGGCGCTGGGCGGGCGGCTCCAATTTTGCCGCACCAATTCGTAGATTTCCGCACGATAGGACTGCGCGATCTGGGCTTCCTCGTCACGCAGCAAGCTTACCGATTCACGCTCCAATGATTGCTCCAATGCTGCATCTGCCATATTACCGAGGGCCGCCAACTGCAGTCGCCTGCGTTCCGCGGCCTCGGCCTCGGCGGCCTTTTTGCGCGCAGCTGCAGCTTTGGCTTTATCCGCTGTGCTGGGCTGTTTGGTTGCAGCAGGTTTAGGGGCCTTCTTAGCTTTGGGCGTCACGGGAGCAGGCTTTGGTTTGGCCTTGGGAGCGGGCGCTGCGGGCTTAGCAGGCGCTTGCATGACAATCAAGCTGGCTTTTACTACTTGAGGCTTTATCACATCAGCTATTTTCGGTGCGGGCGACCACCCTTGCAGCAGCATCGCAGCAGCGGCCACGTGCACTAACAGCGCCAGTGCAAGCGGCAGGCTGTAATTACGAACCCAAACCACGGCGTTAGCGACCTATCTGTTCGGGAGGATCAGTGATCAGTCCCACGCTCTGCGCTCCTGCCTTCTGCAAAACCGTCATAACACGGACCACTTCTCCATAGTTAAGCGCTTGATCCGCCTTTATGTATACCGGCACCTCAGGCCGCGCCCGCAGAATTTTCGCAGCCTGTTCTTGTAAAGAAAATATCGTAACCCGGGTGCCATTATTCCCCGCCTTACTGGTCGCCGCGGCACCGGTATTCATAAATAAGGCGCCATCGCCGCGCATCGACACTACTAACGGATCATTTTCCGTATCTGTGATCGCTTCCGAGGGCGCATCAGGCAGATCTACGTTGACGCCCTGAGTCAGTAATGGGGCAGTAGCCATAAAGATCACCAGCAGCACCAACATCACATCAATGTAGGGCACCACGTTGATCTCTGACATGGGCTTACGTCGTGTGGCCATCCAGGTTACATCCTACTGCTGGGTTGCTTGGGCATGGGCGGCACGATGCAAGATACTGGTAACTTCATCGCTGAATGCCTCAAACCGCTTCATTAAACCCTCGACCCGCGCCGCGAATCGGTTATACGCAATGACCGCCGGAATAGCGGCAAATAATCCCATCGCGGTTGCGACCAACGCTTCTGAAATACCGGGTGCCACCGACGCTAAGGTAGCCTGGCTCATATTGGCGAGCGAGCGAAACGAATTCATTATCCCCCAAACAGTGCCGAACAGGCCGACGTAGGGCGATGTTGAACCCACCGTCGCAAGAAATGGCAGATGGGTTTCCAAACGCGATTCCTCTCGCATTAGGGCCACTCGCATGGCCCGCTGGACACCCTGCATAATGGCCTCAGCATCCGCGCCCGCTTGGTCAGCCAAACGCGTATATTCACGGAACCCGACAACAAATAGATTTTCAATACTGTTGAGGTCGTCTTCTTGTATTAGCTCTGAGTACAGCTCGCGCAAGTCGACACCCGACCAAAAATGGTCTTCGAAGGCATCAAGTTCATTGAGTGTGCGCCGCAGTAATAACCAGCGCTGAAAGATCATCATCCAACTTATTAACGATGCCAGCGCTAGCAGTCCCATGACGATCTGTACCAGCAGCGTCGCGTTGACAATTAACTCATATATCGAAATCTGTTCTGGCACTGAAGAATCCTTGTCGCTGTTTTACTCGGTTATCACTGTGCTAAATCTTAAATGTTCTCTCGAGTCGCCGCTTGTGCGTCTGCTGCCGATATTTGCACCTTCGTCCCGCAACAATACCAATAGCAACGCAGGTAACGAATATTTTCGTTGCTACTCTGACAAATTAGGGATCTGCTGCTGACGATTTTCGTTGGCTAAACTATCACCCCTTTCGGGCACATCGAGGCCTAAATGCAAAAAGCACTTTGGCGTCGCGACACGGCCGCGGGGCGTGCGCACCAAGTAGCCTTGCTGAATCAAATACGGCTCAATTACGTCCTCGATTGTGCCTTTTTCTTCGCTGATCGCCGCGGCCACAGCGTCCAAGCCGACCGGCCCGCCGCCGAATTGCTCGACAATTGCAGCCATCAGGCGCCGATCCATAGTATCGAAACCTTCTTTATCCACATTGAGCATATTAAGGGCGGCGTCAGCGATTTGCGCAGTAACAATGCCATCGCCCTTTACTTGGGCGTAGTCACGGACTCTGCGCAACAGCCGATTACTGATGCGCGGCGTGCCGCGAGAGCGACGGGAAATTTCTTCGGCACCGGCGGTTTCCATTGGCAGCTCAAGCTTTGCCGCCGATCTACTGACGATCTGGGTTAACTCTTCGATACTGTAAAACTCAAGCCGTTGGACGATGCCAAAGCGATCACGCAGCGGGCTTGTTAACAGTCCCGCGCGCGTGGTTGCGCCGACCAAGGTAAACGGCTGCAGTTCAAGTTTCAGGGAACGCGCCGCAGGACCCTCACCGATCAATATATCGAGCTGAAAGTCTTCCATTGCCGGGTACAAAATTTCTTCCACCACCGGGCTTAAACGGTGTATCTCATCGATAAATAGCACATCACCTGGATCCAAATTACTCAGCATTGCCGCCAGGTCGCCGGGCTTTTCCAATACCGGGCCAGAGGTCGATTTTATCGCGGCGCCCATCTCACGGGCCATGATGTTGGCAAGCGTGGTTTTACCCAATCCTGGAGGTCCAAAGATCAGGGTATGGTCTAACGATTCACCACGCTGCCGCGCCGCTTCGATAAAGATCTGCATCTGCTCTTTGACCGCTTGCTGCCCGATGTAGTCGCTCAGCTCTTGGGGGCGTAGCGCACGATCAAAGCGTGCGTCGTTGCTATCCTTGGTCGGTGAAAAAAACCGATCGGGCTCAATGCTCATGGACTGCTTCCTCCGCGGGCGAACTGCCTCAAGGCCATAGATACCAGTTGTTCAGGCGTCGCTGGTTGCTCTGTGTCGCCAGCTTGCGATGCGCTCTGCAACTGGCTAATCATTTGCTGAGCCTGCCCAGGTTTATAGCCCAAAGCCACTAGGGCATCTTGCGCGTCCTGACTGATCGACTGCAGGGAACCCGCGATCGAGCCGCTTGCTAGCGATTCCGAGTTTGTNGGCAGCAGGCTGTGCAATTTNGACTTCAGTTCAACCATCAGCCGCTCAGCAGTTTTCTTACCCACACCTGGGACGTTAGTCAGCACGCCAACGTCATTATTCTGCACCGCTACTGCCAGCATTGATGGGTCCAGTGACGAAATAATAGCCAGTGCCAGTTTCGGCCCAACGCCGTTGATTTTGACAAAGGTGCGGAACAACTCTCGCTCCGCTGTATCGCAGAACCCGAATAGCAGTTGCGCATCTTCGCGCACCACGAAGTGGGTGCTCAGAGTGATGGGCTGTCCGATAGCCGGTGCAGTAGCCAAAACATTCGTGCTGACCTCTAGTTCGTATCCGACACCGCCAACATCCACCATCAAAGTCGCTTTTTCAGCATCAATTTCAATCAGTGCGCCTGTGAGTCTGCCAATCAATCGGTCATTCCAGTTAGCTGACGAGTTGGCAAGTATTGACGTGGCACAGAGCAATCGCAAGCGCATCTGCAGCATCGGCCTGGGGTGCGCCAGGCAGCTTCAACAGAATTCTGACCATATGTGCCACCTGCTCTTTGCTGCCACGCCCGGTTCCAACCAGAGACTGCTTAACCCGTTTCGCGGCATATTCGTGCACCGGTAATTCTCCCGCGACAGCTGCGGCTATTGCCACACCGCGCGCTTGTCCAAGCTTGAGAGCCGAGGAGGCATTCTTGGCCAGAAACACTTCTTCAATGGCAAGTTCGGTGGGATTAAATTGGCCTATTAGCTCGCTCACGCCCCGATAAATGATACCCAAGCGCTGGGGCATATCGCCGATTTCTGCCTTAATACAGCCGCTGGCAACATATTCGACGCTACGCTCGCGGACCGCCAAAAGTCCATATCCTGTGCGCCGAGAGCCGGGATCAATGCCGAGCACTAGGCGCTGTTCAATCATCTGTGACATGCTGCATCGCAGCTCTGCTTACGGATCGCCGGGCGCGCTTACTCGTATGCGGCGTCTGGGAATTGGCCATTGCTGTAGACCTCTTGGACATCGTCTAGATCTTCAAGGACATCAATCAGCTTGAGCACCTTTTGCGCTTGCTCAACATCACATTCGCTGGTGTTTGAGGCCAGCATGGTCACTTCCGAATGATCTGGCGGTAACCCCGCGCTGGCTAACTTTTCACTGACTTGCCCCAAGCTCTCCCAAGATGTGGTGACAGTTATGCCGCCTTCTTCGTCGCTCTCAACATCTTCCGCTCCTGCATCCAACGCCAGTTCCATGACCTGCTCTTCATCTTGCCCAGGCGCGTAATTGATGACACCAAGCCGATTGAACAAATAGGCGACAGAGCCGTCTGTGCCGAGATTGCCACCATGCTTACTAAAGGCATGCCGAACTTCAGCAACGGTGCGATTACGATTATCTGTCATCGCCTCAACCAAAATGGCAACGCCACCGGAGGCATAGCCTTCATATACCAATTCCTCGACATCATTACCTTCGCCACCCCCGGCACCGCGCTGCACAGCCCGATCAATGGTGTCTTTCGGCATATTCGCGGCAAGGGCTTTGTCCACTGCAGCACGTAGTCGTGGGTTGTCATCAACCATGCCGCCGCCCAGTCGCGCTGCGACGGTAATCTCCCGGATAAGTTTGGTGTAGAGCTTGCCGCGTTTTTTATCTTGCGCCGCTTTGCGGTGCTTAATATTTGCCCATTTACTATGACCGGCCATTGCCGAGACCTCCTTCTACCGCTGCCAAAATATCCACGCACTCATTGAGTGATGCGCTTTATCCGGCTACTGCTTATATGCGTACTGCTAAGCCTACTCAGCAAACCTTATTCCGCTTTATTCGGCGCCTGTCGGAGACGAATATGCAAGTCGCGCAATTGCTGCTCTTCAACCGTTCCTGGAGCCGCCATCATAACGCAGGCTGCCGTCTGGGTTTTAGGAAACGCGATGACTTCGCGAATTGATTGGCTTTGGGTCATCAGCATCGCCAATCGATCCAAGCCGAGAGCAATACCACCATGGGGCGGGCAGCCATACTGCAGAGCATCCAACAGGAAGCCGAATTTAGCTTGCGCAGCACTGTCCATGGCAAGCACGTCAAATACTGCGCTCTGCATCTCTTCGTTATGAATTCGCAGCGACCCACCGCCTAGTTCATAGCCATTCACAACGACATCATAGGCCGCGGCCTTGGCAGCGCCCGGATCAGCTTTTAACTCTGCCGGAGAGCATGTGGGTCGCGTAAACGGATGGTGCTCGGGGCTGTATCCCCCCTCACGAGTGCGCTCAAACATAGGCCAATCGACAACCCAACAAGGTCTATACCCCGGTTCTATAAGCCCCAAGTCCGCACCGAGTTCGTTGCGCAACGCACCAAGCGCGTCGTTTACGACTTTGCGCGTATCTGCACCGAAAAATACGATATCGCCATCTTCAGCGCCCACTCGTTGCAGCACGGCATGGGTCACTTCGTCCGGAATAAACTTAAGGATCGGTGACTGCAAACCGGCCACGCCGGCCGCTAGGTCATTAACTTTGATGTAGGCGAGCCCGCGCGCTCCGTAACGACCAACAAACTCTGTGTACTGATCAATGGCCTTACGCGAGAGCGTTGCTGCCCCCGGCGCACGCAACGCAGCCACGCGACCTTGGGGATCATTCGCAGGACCATTGAACACTTTAAAATCTACGGCGCTCATAAGATCCGCGATATCAACTAAGCGCAGCGGGTTGCGCAGGTCCGGGCGATCAATACCGAAATCGCGCATAGCCTCATCCCAAGTCAGCACTGGAAATTCGCCGAGATCTACGTCTAAAACTTTGCGCCAAACTGATTTCAGCATGCCTTCGGTCATCTCCATGACCTGCTGTTGAGTCACGAAAGATGCCTCGATATCAATTTGCGTAAACTCAGGCTGCCTATCGGCCCGCAGATCTTCATCACGATAGCAGCGGGCGATCTGGTAGTACTTATCCAGCCCCGACATCATCAACAGTTGCTTATACACCTGTGGCGATTGGGGCAACGCAAAAAACTCGCCCGGATGCGTGCGGCTCGGTACTAAGTAGTCGCGTGCTCCTTCTGGGGTCGCGCGTGACAACGTTGGTGTTTCAACATCCAGATAACCGTCGTCTTCTAAATAGCGCCGCACTTCGCTGGTGATTTGCGCACGCATACGCAAACGGTCCTGCATTTCTGGCCGACGCAGATCAAGGTAGCGGTAGCGCAACCGCACGTCCTCGCCCGCATCGGAGTACTCGTCGAGCTGGAAAGGCGGTGTTTTAGCTGCATTGAGTATGGTCAGCTCTAGACCCAATACTTCAATCTCGCCAGTGCGCATATCTGGATTGACGGTTCCCTCAGGGCGCGGGCGCACCCGTCCTCGAGCCGCGAGCACGAATTCATTGCGTACGGAATCAGCGAGGGCGAAACTCTCTTCGGTGTCTGGGTCGAACACCACTTGCAGGATCCCTGTGCGGTCTCGAATATCTAGGAAGATCACGCCACCATGGTCGCGGCGTCGGTGCACCCAACCGCATATTTCTACTTGTTCGCCGACCTGGGCCGATCCTAATTCACCGCAATAGTGGCTGCGCATGAGTTTCCTCGTAATGTTGAAAAATTTATATTGCTTGGCGCAACCCGCTCATCCGCAGTGTTGCCTTACTAATGGCTTCAGCTACTGCTGTTGCCCCCTGCCGACGACGTTGATGACTTGGATTCGTTAGACGAAGTTGCGGAGCCGGATGCACCATCCCCAGACGTAACGTTCTTCTTGCTACCCGATTTGAAATCGGTCTCGTACCAGCCACCGCCTTTAAGGCGAAAACCTGCGGCAGAGATCTTTTTTTTCAGCGCTTCGGCTGCGCATTCCGGGCAAGTGACCAGCGGCGCCTCATTGACTTTCTGCAGAACCTCCAATTCGTGACCGCAGTTGTCGCACCGATATTCGTAGATGGGCATTTTGATATTTTTAGACAGTTACCAACAAGCGGCGCATGATGTTAAAAAAACCAGCAAAAAGACAGTAATTTTGCTGACTTTTTGTTGCGGCACCGGAATCGATCAGCTATAACGCTCGCCATCAGATCAAGAAGATCTGGTTCAGTGACGTCCGAGATAAGAAACGCTACGTGCATTGTTGCGAAGTTTTAACTGTAGCAACGCCTCGGCCACTTTTAACTGGTTAAACGTCGAACCAATTTGCACCGAAGGTTGCTTGTTGGTCAACAAAAAGACAGGTTAAAATAGGACCCAAGGGGCGACGACGGTAAAACACCGCTGACGTGTCGAGCAATTTGATGTTCGGGCGGCCGCTGCTTAAAGAGACGCATAGAAACCCCATGGTTTGGTCGTTGGTTATGCCATTGATCTGCCAAAAGAGTGGAATCGTGCTGTTTATAAACGACTCAGAGGACCAGATCATGGCTACCAAGAAAAAAGCACCCGCTAAAAAGGCGCCTGCCAAGAAAGCAGCTGCTAAAAAAGCACCTGCCAAAAAAGCAGCCCCTAAGAAGAAAGCGCCCGCTAAGAAAGCAGCAGCTCCTGCTGTTAAGCGCCAGCCCGCAGTCAAGACTAAAATGACTAAAACGGCGATTTTGAATGAAATCGCTACCAATACTAATCTGACGCGCACCCAGGTTGGTGCGGTAATGGATGAATTGGAATCAGTCATTGAACGTCACGTGCGCAAGCGTTCGGTTGGCGAGTTCACCTTGCCTGGCTTGTTGAAGATCAAAGCCGCTAAGCGCCCAGCCACCAAGAAGCGCATGGGTCGCAACCCTGCCACTGGTGAAGAGATCGTGATTCCGGCCAAGCCTGCCACTACGCGTGTTCGCGTAACCGCTTTGAAGAAGCTTAAGGACATGATCCTCTAGCAACTTCGACTGCATGCAACAGGCTGGATTCTTCATTCGGCCTGTTGCGTCATTCTCCCCCTTACTTTTTTGACTGCCGTTATTTCGGCTGTCATTGCTCCACTGCATTGTGTCTAATGCGTGGCAACCATACCGATAGTCATAGCCCGATAAATCATGCGCCAATCAAACCTGCTGTTACCTACTCTAAAAGAAACCCCTGCTGACGCAGATGTAATCAGCCATCAGCTGATGTTGCGCGCTGGGTTAATCCGGCAGCTCGCAAGCGGCCTGTATTCGTGGCTGCCACTAGGCCTGCGGGTGTTGCGCAACGTCGAAACCATCATTCGTGAAGAACTTAATCGCAGCGGCGCTCAGGAACTACTGATGCCGGTTGTGCAACCCGCCGAGTTGTGGGCAGAAAGCGGCCGTTGGCAGAAGATGGGGGATGAGATGCTACGNATGCAGGATCGCCATGAGCGAGACTTTTGTCTCGGCCCTACCCACGAAGAAGTCATTACCGACATCTTTCGCCGCGAGGTGCAGTCTTATAAACAGCTACCGGTAAACTTTTATCAAATTCAAACTAAGTTCCGGGATGAACGACGACCACGCTTTGGGGTTATGCGCGCCCGCGAGTTCATCATGAAAGACGGCTATTCATTTCATCTCGACCAGCCGAGTTTCGACGCCACCTATGAGGAAATGTATCGCTGCTATGAACGCATTCTGCAGCGCATGGAATTGAACTTTCGAGCGGTAGAAGCTGATACAGGTAATATCGGCGGCAATAATTCTCACGAATTCCACGTTCTCGCCGCGTCCGGCGAAGACACGATCGTCTATGCATCCGATGGCCCTTATGCGGCAAACCTGGAAAAAGCCGTTGCAGAACTGCCTGTAACCGAAGCNACCCCACCAGNGCCCATAGAAAAAGTAGCCACACCCGACCAAAAGACCATCACCGACGTTGCCCAGTTTTTGCNACAAGAGACCACCCGCTGTGTGAAAACACTGGTCGTAAAAGCAGAAGCNGCAGATGCCCAAACTGATGCGCCGCTCGTCGCAATCATTTTACGCGGCGACCATGAGCTCAATGAAATAAAGGCCGCGAAGCTACCCGGCNTTGCGCAGCCACTGCAGTTTGCCGACGAAGCTCAAATCGTTGCANCCTTTGGCGCCCATCCCGGTTCGTTGGGTCCTGTCGCAAGCCCGATCCCGGTATTAGTTGATCATGCAGCTGCAGCGCTATCCAGCTTCATCTGCGGTGCTAACGAAGACGGCGTGCACTACCAAGGCGTGANCTGGCAGCGCGATTGTCCGATCGCCGNCGANCAAATAGTTGATGCGCGCAACGTCGTCGAAGGTGATCCCGCGCCAAATGGCCAAGGTGAATTACANTTTCAGCGCGGCATCGAGGTAGGTCATATCTTCCAACTCGACCGCGCTTACAGTGAACCCATGAGCGCCTTCGTTTTAGACCAGGACGGCCGCGACACCGCGCCAATCATGGGCTGCTACGGGATGGGCGTAACGCGTTTGGTTGCTGCCGTGATCGAGCAAAATCACGATTCAAAAGGAATTATATGGCCACTACCNCTAGCACCTTTCGCCTTACACATTATTCCCCTTAANGCNCAGAAGTCTGATGCGGTCCGCGAGGCGNCCGACGCTCTTTACGCTCAGGCTGAAGCCGCGGGCATAAGCGTCCTACTCGACGATCGNAACGAACGTCCGGGGGTGAAATTTGCNGACGCTGATCTCATCGGCATTCCCCACCGCATCGTCATAGGCGATCGNGGCTTACAAAATGGCGTGGTCGAGTACAAACACCGCAGTGCCGANAACAACGAGGAGTTGAGCGCTGAGGCAGCTTTNGCTCGAGTNGCNGATACGCGTCGTTAAGACTCGTTAGGACTCCACCCGNGTCAGCAGACTTTCCGCAGTCTGCGGCCCTGATAACACAACCTGCACCGTGCCCTGAGGATCTATAAGCACCGTCATCGGCAACACCTCNGCGCGCCCAATACGAAAACTTTCACGAGGGTCGTCTACTAATACCGGAAACTCGATCTCCATGCGCTGCATGACCGCATCNAGATCAGCCCCTTGCAGACCATCATAGTTAACACCTAGGACGCGAATCTCGACCCCTCGCTCACTACCCTGCTGCCGCAGCTCGTTAAGTTCGGGAATTTCCTCTCGGCAGGGCGCACACCATTCTGCCCAGTAGTTGAGCACCACCCATTCACCGTGGAAATCAGAGAAACGAAGCGATGAGCCGTCGGCAACGCGAAAACTCGGTTCACTACTGCAGGCAGCCAGATTAAGACAAGCCAGGAAAATAGAAAGAACGCCGATACGACCCATTAGATAACCTCTTCTAGTGATGCTGAAAGATGCTCTACGTGGCTGCGCCGAGCCGCGGCGAGTAATTCAATTAAGCGCGGAAAATCTATTACCGCCGCCAGTTTGGCCTCCGTAAGATCATCTGGAAGCAACTGGTACAACTGCCAGAGGCTCACCGCCTGCAAATCTCGACCCAACATCCATTGGCCGCGTACATCAACACCGATCAGCCGCAGCTCGCGCAGCGCTCGCAAAATCCGCTGACGCTGATCGGCGTCCATGCTGACCCGGCTATAAACTTCTGATTCAGTTATAGGCTCACCCAGACTGTGCCCTTCGGCAACTGTCTGGAGTACGCGCATGGCCTTAATCAGTAGCGGTTCGTCTACCCGGGCTAGGCTACCGTGCAGAGACAACGAGCGCACAAATACAGCTCCGCTGAGCACGATCACCCACACCAAATATAGCCAGAGTAAAAATACCGGTAACGCGGCGAAGGCGCCGAAAATCGCATCGTAGATAAAATACTGTGATGCCATCGTGAAGCCCTGAAACGCCAACTGAAAAGCGATCATGGTCAGCGCCCCACCCGATAGCCCGTGCAGTAATGGAACCGGGCTATTAGGTATGACGACATACAATGCGGTAAACCCAATGAACATGAGTAATGCCGGCAAGTAACTTAACGCTGCACCATAAACGTCCAATACACGGATTTCGCTGAGAAACGGCAGACCAATCAAATAAATGCTGCTCCAAACGGCCATTAACAGCAGCGCAGGGCCGAGGGACAATACACCCCAATACACTAGGACTCGCTGCACGCCCCAGCGCGGGGTAGCTACCTGCCAGATAGCATTGAAGCGTTTTTCAATCGATACCAGCATGAGTAGAGCAACCGAGACAATGCCAATACCACCCGCTGTGGTGAGTCCACGAGCTCTGCCGGCAAATTCGGTGAGTTTCTGCTGCACGAGTTCTGAACTGGCAGGCACAAAATTGCGGAATATAAAATTCTGCACCTCAACCCATAAGTCACCGTACTGGGGAACGAGAGACAAACCGATATAGGTAACGGTCATCAGCGGCACAAGCGCGAGCAATGAGGTGAAGGTCAGTGCAGCAGCCGCTGTTAAACAGTCGTGCTGGGCAAACTGTGAACGCAATAGTGGCCAGTACGCCGCAAGTATTCTGCGCAAATACTGTGCACTGCGCTGCCATCGATTGGGAATCGCATTTCGCGAATTGGTACTGGACTCGCCCATCCTTATACTGTGCCCCATAACACTGCTAACGAGAAGCCCATGGTCGCTGTAACGCTCTATCACAACCCTAATTGTTCGAAGTCTCGGCAAACCCTAGCACTGCTGCAGGCAGGCGCAGCAACTGTCAACTTGGTGGAGTATCTAAAACAACCGCCTAACGCCGCCGAACTTCGACAAATACTCAATGCTCTAGGGTTAAGCGCACGGCAATTAATGCGCACCAAGGAAGCCGTTTACCTTGAACTCAACCTCGAAGATACTTCCCTGACCGAAGCCGCACTGATAGATGCAATGGTTGAACATCCTATTCTCATCGAGCGCCCCATCGCGCTGACAGAGCACGGTGCAGTAATTGGCCGGCCACCAGAAAGAGTCTTGACCCTGCTATGAGCAAACCTTATGTGTTAATTCTGTACTACTCGCGCAGCGGCGGTACGCAAAATCTCGCCCTGCATATTGCGCGCGGCGTAGACAAGGTTGAAGGCATCGAGGCGCGTATACGCACGGTACCGCCGGTAAGTACTGTGGTCGAACGCACGGCTTCTGCGGTCCCCGATAGCGGCGCGGTATTTTGCACTAAGGACGACTTACGCAATTGCGCAGGCCTTGCCCTAGGCAGCGCTACGCGGTTTGGCAATATGGCGGCCCCCATGAAGTATTTTCTCGATACTACAGCGGACTTATGGGCAGACCACGCTTTGGTCGGCAAACCTGCTAGCGTATTTACTTCTAGCGCATCCATACACGGCGGTCAGGAGAGCACGCTGCTGACCATGATGGTGCCTTTATTGCACCACGGCATGTTGATCCAAGGATTACCCTATAGCCTGCCCGCGTTAAATCAAACGCGTAGCGGTGGCACGCCCTATGGCGTTACCCACCTACAGGGCAGTGACGATCCAGCTAAATTGAGCGAGGAGGAGGCCAGCCTAGCGGTTGCTGCTGGAACCCAACTGGCACAGACAGCGCTGCGCCTCAATTCGACCACCTAGATCTATATACGGAGAACGCATTTGCGCGGTTGGCTATTTCTGAGCTTAGTTTGTGCCGGATCACTACTTGCTGTGACCGGATTAAGGCAGTTTTTCATCGAACCGTTGGCCACCCCATCGAGTAATGGAATATGGTTTCTAATCCAGGTGCTGCCGCTACTGTTGCCCATGCCCGGCGCCCTTAGAGGCGAACTGCGCAGCATGTTTATGCTGTGCCTGATCAGCACGCTCTACTTTATTCATGCAGTATTAGTGATTACTGACCAGCGGCTGTTTTTATTCGCCGCCATTGAACTGTTCTTTGCCTTAGGCCTTGGTATCAGTAGCGCAATCTTCGTGCGCAAACGCCGTGAGCTGGATGCATCCACTGCAGATCAGAACGACTGACCCGCGAGCGCTCCAGTGCCCCTCAGTGAATGATCGGTTCCGGTGCCTCTACTGTCACAGCTTCTTCTTCCTCTACTGCCTGGACGGCATAACGACGGGTAATGATCTCCCCTGATACTAAGTCGGGTAGCTGCTGCAGGAATACATCCATGTGGTCGGTATCAAAGTGACCCATAAGCGCCTCCATACTCTCCCATTCTTGAAACAGCATAAGCGTGTCCGGGTCGGCTAAACCGACGTAAAACTCATAGGACATACATCCTTTCTCATTGCGACTGGCGGCCGCCATTTGCTTGGCTAAAGCCAACGCTTGGTCTCGCCGTTCTGGGCGGATTGGGATACTGCCGTGGACGATGATCATCGTTTTGTACTTGGCTCCTGATTTAACTAACGACGCTGAAGGGCTTTATGCATCAATGAATCCCTGCTCGCGCAGCGTCGCTTCTAGCTCGGGGATAATATTTGGATCGTCAATGGTTGAGGGCACGGTGTACGCATCACCATCAATCATTTTGCGAATAACTTGGCGCAGTATCTTACCCGATCGAGTCTTCGGTAGGCGAGTGACCACTAACGCACGCTTGAAATTAGCAATCGGTCCGACGTTATCACGCACGCTCTGCACCAATTCGGCAACTAACGACTCATCGTCAACGTTAATGCCGTCCTTTAACAATAGTAATCCAACAGGCACTTGTCCTTTTTCAGCATCATGAATGCCTACAACTGCACATTCTGCTACTGCGCTGTGTTCAGCGACCACTTCCTCAATACGCCCGGTAGATAGCCTGTGCCCGGCAACGTTGATTACATCGTCAGTTCTACCCATAACGTAGACATAACCGTCCGCATCTTGGTAACCACCGTCGCCAGTCAAATAAAACCCTGGGAACTGACTCCAATAACTTTGTTGAAAACGCTCGTGATCACGCCAAACAGTTGCAAAAGCACTCGGAGGCAAGGGCGCTTTAACAACAATCGCGCCTTCTTCGCCAGCTGCAACTTCTTGGCCGGACTCATCTAATACGCGCAGATCCCATCCGGGCGCTGGCACCCCACAGGAACCGGCCCTGCTCGGCAACAGTTCTATCCCGGCCAGGTTCGCGCAGATCGACCAACCCGTCTCGGTCTGCCACCAATGATCGATAATTGGCACCTGCAGGTGCTGCTCTAACCAGTAGTAGGTTGGTGGGTCTAATCGCTCGCCGGCAACAAATTGGTATTTCAAGCTGGAGATATCGTACTGGGCTAACAGTTTGCACTCTGGGTCTTCTTTCTTTATTGCTCGAAAGGCCGTTGGTGCAACGAAAAAACTGTTCACCTTATGCTCTGCCAGTACCCGCCAAAAGGCCCCTGCGTCAGGGGTTTTTACCGGCTTACCCTCATAGACGACGGTGGTACAACCCGCCAACAACGGCCCATAGACGATGTATGAGTGGCCAACTACCCAACCAACATCCGACGCCGCCCAGTACACATCACCTATACCCACATCATAAACCGCCGACATGCTGTATTTCAGCGCAACTGCATGGCCGCCATTGTCGCGCACAATACCCTTGGGCTTGCCTGTAGTGCCCGAGGTATACAGGATGTAGAGAGGGTCCGTAGCCGCCACCGGCACACAAGCGACCGGCTCGGCCGCGGCGGCCCAACTCGCCCAGTCGATATCTCGCGGTGCATTTAACTCGGCGGGGGCTTGGGGTCGCTCGAGCATTACCACATGGGCGGGCTTGTGACGCGCGAGATCTAACGCACCATTGAGCAAGGGTTGATATGGAATAACACGCTCGGTTTCGATACCGCAGGTCGCCGCGAGCACAACCTTGGGCGTGGCATCATCGATGCGCATGGCCAGTTCATCCGCAGCAAAACCACCAAATACCACAGAGTGCACTGCGCCAATCCGCGCACATGCCAACATGGCCACAATTGTTTCCGGCACCATAGGCATGTAGATGATTACTACATCCCCTTTCGCTACACCGAGCTCTACCAAGCCGCCCGCCACTCGCGCAGTCCAGTCCATCAGCTCTGCATAGCTATAACGGGACACAGTCTGTGTCACCGGCGAATCATAGATCAGGGCTGTCTGATCGCCACGGCCTTGCTGAACGTGGTAATCCACGGCACAGAAACAGGTGTTCAGAGTGCCGTCGGCATACCAGCGTGCAACGTCATTCGCATCTTTGCTGAGGATAGTCTGAGGAGCAGTGAACCAGGGAATATCGTTGGCGCGTTCTGCCCAAAACGCCTCGGATTCACTAATCGATCGCTGATATGTTTCCGCGTACTGCATGCTTTGCCTCTGCTTTAATGGTCACAGCAGGGGCTTATCAAAATGCGGGATGAGCGGCGCGCCTGCTGCGACAATTGCTGTCGCCGCAAGCTTACCGCATTTACTCGGCAGACGAGCCTATTGAGCCGTGAATTTCTTGATTTGAGCGGGTTTCGGACAGCGCGAAATCAGATCTTTGTAGACATTTGATCGCTTACCGATTTTCTTATGCTCACAGTAAAAGTCCACTGCGCGAGCCCACGCTTCTACACGCCCATGCTTGGTAATCGATACCGTAGTATTAACGATTTTACCCCGTACACGGGACATAACGCCGACCTGAAAGACCGGTGTAAGTGTGCCACTCTTCTCACGCTTCATACGGCACAGTATCCCGCGAATCTGGCCAGTAGGATCTAGGTCGATCTCTTTGTCCTTACGGTCACGATTTTTTTGCTGCAACTCTTTAAGCGTCGCATCACGCGCATCAGCAACTGCTTTCACCTCAGCACGAGCGGCTCCACGCATGCGCTTGCCATTTGCTTTCAGCGAAAAATACTCTTGATAGGTTTTACCATCGATTTGCCGGCGGACCCGAAAACCAAAAAACCTGGGGTTGTCTAACAACTCTACGCTCATCGGAACTCCTTATTCAGGGGACTGTCAACATTGTATACGCAAATACAGGGCCCTTACTTGTTTGGTTAGCACCAAACAGCAGTACTAAAAGGCCTGAGACCTGCAAATTAATTAACCCTAACTCGTTCTATCATCTGCATAACGCGAATCTCAGATGTTAACCTTTGATTGACGATTTGAACGGAGGCCGCGCAATATTAAACTAATAATCGAAGCGCTGTCCCCTGTTAAATATAGTTTGTTGGATAAATTTGTTGTAAATATGATCGCAAAACCAGCAATCCTGCTCCTTTTTAGAGCATCTGATTTCCATGCGTAAAATCATTCACTGCGATTGCGACAGCTTTTACGCATCCATTGAGATGCGCGACAACCCCGATTTACGTGACAAACCCATCGCCGTCGGCGGCAGACCTGACCAGCGCGGCGTTGTCGCCACCTGCAATTACGCCGCTCGCGCCTATGGAGTGCGCTCGGCGATGCCGATGTCCACGGCGCTGCGTAACTGTGCGGATTTAGTGGTGGTCAGCACCAATATGAGCAAATACAAAGAGGAGTCTGCGCGAGTACAGGCGATTTTTCGGGAATATACCGACTTGGTAGAACCATTGTCGTTAGACGAGGCATTTTTGGATGTCAGCGATAGCTCAATCGCCAATGGCAGCGCTACGCTCATCGCCAAAGAAATTCGCGACCGAGTGCGTGCAGAAATAGGCATTACGATCTCGGCTGGCATTGCCAATAACAAGTTTCTCGCCAAGATCGCCTCCGACTGGAACAAACCCGATGGGCAAAAGACGGTGGAGCCGAGCGAGGTGGCGGCATTTATCAGCGTTCTGCCAGTGGAGAAAATCTTCGGTGTTGGCTCAGTAACCGCAAAAAAGATGCATCGCATGGGTCTAACCACTTGCGCGGATTTGCAACGGTTGTCGATTCTTGAACTCACCCAGCATTTCGGCAAATTTGGTGCTCGATTATTTGATCTATGCCGGGGCCAAGACGATCGGCCGGTGAGCCCCTATCGACAACGAAAATCCGTAAGCACCGAGCGCACCTACGCAGTAGATTTAGCCAACCCAAGCGTTTGCAGCGATGCTATTGATTATCTCTTCGCGGACTTGCAAAAACGCGTGGCCAGGGCAAATTGTCAAAACCTCATAAAGTCTCGGACGCTTAAATTACGCTTTGATGACTTTTCGATAACCACCGTAAGCAGAGCTGGGGTTGCCCTGGATAAGGCCTGTTATCGGCAACTTTTAGACGAGGCTTGGCAGCGCAAAGGCTTACCCATACGGTTATTGGGCCTCGGCGTACAGCTAAAAGCGGAGCCGCGGGCCGACAAAGACGGCCTGCAATTCGGCCTTTTTAGCGAAACTTAGGCGGCGAACTGAATATGCGCGAATTCCTTATACAACGGGTTTTCCGCAAGCAAGCGCTCGTGACTGCCCTCGGCAAGCAGCATCCCTTGATCCATCACGCAAATGCGATCAGCGGTACGCACCGTAGACAGTCGATGAGCGATAACGATTATGGTCATTCTACCCTTGAGACTGTGTAAGGACTTACCCACATAGTCTTCGCTTTGCGCATCCAAGGCACTGGTGGCTTCATCAAGCAATAAGCATCGCGGCTGTGCGAGCAATGCCCGCGCAATCGCCAGACGCTGACGCTGGCCACCAGATAGCCCCACACCATTTTCACCTACCCGGGTATCTAGACCCTCAGGCAGGTTTTGCATAAATTCACTCGCATAGGCGAGTTCTAGCGCCTGATTAACTTCGTCTACGGTAGCATTGGGGCGTCCATACGTGAGGTTGTCGCGCAGCGTACCTGAGAACAAAACGGGGTCCTGAGGAACAAAGCCAAATCCAGCACGCACAGCTGCAAGTGAACGCTCGCGCAAATCAACGCCATCGAGACGTATTACTCCACCACTGGGATCATAGAACCGCTGCAGCAGATCAAAGAGAGTGCTCTTACCCGCTCCCGACGGTCCAACAACGGCAACCATTTCTCCCGCTTCCACATCTAAGCTGATGTCGTTTAACGCCATATGTTGGGGCCGCGAGGGATAGCTGAAAGACAAATTACGCAGTGATAATGTCGCAGAGGGCCGGTCAAGCAGCCGATCTTTTGCGGCTGCATCATCGCCATCAACGAGATCGTTAGTTGCATGCAGTAATTCCATCAAGCGTTCAGTTGCCCCGGCAGCACGCTGCAAATCGCTCCAAACCTCAGAGATTGCACCAACAGAGCCAGCGACAATAAAGGCGTAGAAAATAAATGCGGCCAAATCTCCGGGAGATGTGCGTCCTGCGAGTACATCTTGACCGCCGACCCATAACAGCGTCGCTACGGCCCCAAAAACCATCAACATAACTACCGCGACCAGTACCGCGCGGTGCCAGACTCGCTGCAAGGCTACCCGCAAAGATCGATCGAGCCGCTGGCCAAATTGTGTGACATCGGCACCCTGATGATTGAAGGACTGCACAATCTTGATGTTACGGAAGCTTTCGCTGACTTGGCTGCCCACATCGGCGAGCCGATCTTGACTAGATCGTGACAACGAGCGCACGCGGCGACCAAATAACACCACTGGTAGTACGACAAAGGGCACACTACCAAGGACCAGCAATGACAATTTCGCATTGGTAATTACCAGCAATACCAAGCCGCCTACCAACATCAGCGCATTGCGTAGTGCGATCGACACAGATGAGCCAATGACTGTTTGCAGCAGCGTAGTATCGGTCGTGACCCGCGACTGAATCTCACTCGGCGTATTCGTTTCGAAAAACCCCGGGTGCATATGGATTAGGTGGTTGAATACGGCTTGACGAATGTCATTGCTGACTTTCTCGCCGACCCAAGATACAAAATAGAAACGCACAAAGGTGCCAACAGTGAGCACCGTTACAAATGCCACAAATAGCATCAGCGACTCGGTCAGCAGCGCGCTTTCACCACTGGCGAAGCCACTATCAATAACTATGCGGATGCCCTGCCCCAGTAACAGCATGGCGGAGGCAGTAACGCACAGCGCTACACTGGCCAAAACCACCTGCAGACGGTAGGGCTGGAGAAATCTTAAGGCCGGTGTCAAACGCTGCATATTGCGCGACGTTTCACGCTCTTCTAAGTATTCGGTCATGTTGCTTGTGCCACCACGATTTTTCACTTGGCGGCCTGACACGGCGCCTAGCATGTGCACTCGACGAGCGCGATTGCGCAAGGTACTTGGCCTTGGGCAGTAAGGTCAATATGCTGGCAAACCGCCGAAATGCAATGGCGTTGAAATGTCCAGCTGAATCCAGCTAAGGTGCCGGCGTCAAACTAAGGACTCCCCTGATGACAGATACTGTAAATTCGACGACGTTAGAGTGTTTACGACGTGAGACCGCCGATAACCCGACAGCTAGCGTTATTTGGTTACATGGCCTTGGCGCTGACGCCACCGATTTCGAACCATTGGTACCGATGCTCGATATCGAAGCTAGCGTGCGTTTCATTTTTCCAAATGCGCCTGTCCGACCGGTAACCATAAATGGCGGCATGGAAATGCGTGCTTGGTACGACATTGATCCGGGCGCGCCACTTGCTGGCGGCGCGGACATAAAAAATTCCGTTGCTGCAATTCGTTCCATCATCGCAGAGGAAATCGCAGCTGGCATACCCAGCGAACGCATTGCTTTGGCTGGTTTTTCTCAAGGTGGCGTCATCGCGTTGGAATTGGGCTTAAGTCATAACCAACCCTTAGCGGGCATTATGGCGCTCTCAACCTATCTTCACGATCATGAACAGATCACCGAGCGTATCGGCCTGGCAAATGTCGAAACGCCTATTTTCATGGCACACGGCTTGTCGGACCCAGTAATCCCGATCACCCGCGCGATCACCTCACGGGAGGCCCTAATCGGACTAAACTACCGCGTTGAGTGGCACGAATACGCCATGGGCCACCAGGTATGCCCCCAGGAAATAACTCATATCAGTCAATGGCTCGCATCGATTTATCCCAATTAGGTCCACTGGCGGCCACACCCAGCGGCTGGCTCGAGACCGTGCTGGCTGATTTTGATGGTTTTCTCATGGATCATGCCTCGGCAGAGAAAAAGGCCTCTGGCATGGCTATGAGCATGGTCTCGCACTACCCCGACCAACCCTCGATCGTGCGCGCCATGGTCGAGCTGGCGGTAGAGGAATTGAACCATTATCGCGAAGTAATGCGGCTGATTTTGGCGCGCCAACTGACCCCCGCTGCAGACCTCAAAGATCCATACATTCATGCTCTGAATGGCCAAGTGCGCAAGGCCGCAGAGCACTTTTTGCTTGACCGGTTGACCGTCGCTGCGGTGGTCGAAAGACGCGGCGCTGAGCGCTTTGCGTTGCTTGCAGACAACTTATGCGATGACCCTGCGCTAAGGCGCTTCTATCAAGCCATCGCAGCCAGCGAGCAACGCCACTGGGAGCTTTTCATAGATTTGGCGGTCGAGCACTTCGACGAGCCGACGGTGACTGAGCGCTTTAATGAATTATCTCAACGCGAGGCAAAAATCATTCAAACTCTGCCGCTGCGCGCGGCTCTACACTGATCAAAATTCGCCATGGATCGTGCCATCGATCAGTATTTACAGCGCCATGCGGAACCAGAGGCACAGCAATTCAACGCCAGCAACCACCCTGCGCTGAGCAACAAACAGCGCTATCAGCATGTATTGATCATTCCTGCATTCGCTGAATCAGCGTATTTCTTATCCAATGTGCTCAGTCGCTGCGGCAACCCTGCCCTGTTAACTATCGTCGTGGTCAATGCGCCTGACGACGAAACCATCGAAATCGAAAAGATTCGCTCAACGCGCAAGCTACTCGCGGGCCTAGAGCACAGCGAGCACACGCCGATAGTGGTGATTGATAGAGCAAGCCCAGGGAAACGGCTGCCGCCAAAGCAGGGCGTCGGGCTGGCACGTAAAATAGGCTCAGATATCGCTTTACGCTTATACCGAGACGGCTACATCACGTCGCCTTGGCTCTGTCAAACAGACGCCGATGCCCGCCTGCCAAAGGACTATTTCTCGGCGCTTTCATCCCATCAGGGCACTGTGGTCTTTAGCCATCAGCACGTTAGCGACGATGCCATGCTGCAGTTTGCGGCGAAACTGTACGATGCACATATGCAGTACTACGTTCAGGCATTGGCTTGCCAGGGCAGCCCTTATGCCTACCCAACCCTCGGCAGCACTATCGCGGTGCAAGCAAACAGTTACGCCAGGGCACGAGGTTTTCCAAAGCGTAGCGCTGGGGAAGATTTTCACTTTCTCAATAAACTAAACAAACTCGCAGCAGTAACCTGGGTGCACCAGCCGACCATCGAGGTGCAGGCGAGAAGATCGACACGAGTGCCCTTCGGTACAGGCCCCGCGCTGGAAAAAATCGTCACGCTCCTGCGCGACGATCCCAGCGGCCATAGCTATCTGAGCTATGATCACCGGTGCTTTGAACTACTCGGCAAAGCCTTAATTTACCTGCAGCAGTGCGGCCAGAGTCCTGAATTTGTTGCCATAGCAACGTCCAATGACCGCGACCATGCACGCATCGTGCGGATTCTACTGCACCTCGGCTTGCCTAAAGTCTTGAACGATAAGTTTTATCAACAACCGAATCCCGAACAGCGACAGCACTTGCTCACCAATTGGTTCGATGGGCTGAAAACACTGCGATTCATACATCGAGCACGCGAGTTTTATCCAGACGTGAGCTTGCACCAGACTCTGAGTAAGTTGCCCACTTCACTACGCAAGCAAATTACGTTCTAAGCCAGAATAGTTTAGACTCTGCGCGGTTTTTTGACGGCATACCGCTGAACACGAACGTGGTTCAGCCCCAGGCTGCAAATCCAGTGCTCTTTCTTTCGCGAACACAGCGCATCGGCATTTTTACCATGGCAACAATTTTTATCGACGGACAGGCCGGCACCACGGGTATTGAGATTACCACCCGACTGCGTGGGCGCAGCGATCTAGAGCTTTTGACGATTGCGGATGAACACCGCAAGGATCCGGCAATCCGTGAACAGATGTTTAAACAGGCCGATATCGCGATTCTATGTCTACCCGACGCTGCAGCGCTCGAGGCCTGCGCACTGGCTGAGCACAACTGCCGTATCCTCGACGCCAGCAGCGCTCATCGCGTTAACCCCGAGTGGGCCTATGGACTGCCAGAGCTAAACCCGCAAAATCGCACTGCCATTGCCGAGGCCGATAGGGTCAGCAATCCAGGTTGTTATCCGCAAGGCTTTATTCTCAGTATTCTGCCTTTGATCGAGGCCGGCCTGTTAAATCCAAGCACACCGCTGCGATGCAACGCTGTTTCTGGTTACTCCGGTGGTGGCCGCCAGATGATTGAGTCGTTCGAAGACTTCACGCCAGAACAGGCGGATACCTACAACACTCAAACTTATGGACTCACCCAAGGCCATAAGCATCTACCAGAAATGCAGCACTATAGCGGCACCACCGTAGCGCCGATTTTTTTACCAACTGTAGCGAATTACTATAAGGGCATGGTCACCAGTGTCGCGTTATTCGCCAGCGAACTAAGCGGTGCGACGCCTGCCGAGGTTCAAGCCGTTTTAGAGCAGCGCTACGCTGATGAGCGATTCATACAGGTAGCCCAAGTTAACGCCGAGCAGCAACTGGTGAACGGATACTTGAATCCCACCGCATGCAACGGCACGAACAATTTAGAATTGATGGTATTCGGTGATGCGCAACGCGTAATTATCAACGCGCGTTATGACAACTTAGGTAAGGGCGCTGCTGGCGCCGCCATACAAAACCTTAACATTATGCTTGGCATGCAAGAGGAACTTGGACTATGACCGCTGGTGAATCAGGGCAGCCCCTGGCAGAGCTATCGAAGACAGACTTACAGGCGCTCGAACAGGCTTGGGCCGCAGAACTGACTCAGGTCAGCGGCGCTAATCAACAATTGGACTTAAGCCGCGGTAAGCCTGGTGCTGAGCAACTCAGTCTCAGCGACGCCTTAGAAACCATGATCGCCGGCAATTACATCAGCGCGGATGGCACCGACACCCGCAACTACGGCGGCTTAATGGGCATTGCCGAAGCACGTGAGCTCGGGTCAGAAATAATGGAGGTACCTGCCGCAGAGATCATGGCCGCAGGCAATTCAAGCCTCAATCTTATGCATTTGGTATTGAGTACCGCCTTACAGCTTGGCTTGTGGGGGGATGAACGAAAGTGGAGTGAGAGCCAGACTGTTAAGGTACTGACGCCCGTCCCCGGCTACGATCGGCACTTTGTGCTGTGCCAACATTTCGGCATGGAAATGGTCAACATTCCCATGCTTGAAGACGGCCCTGATATGCAAAAAGCCGCTGAACTGGCCGCTGCAGACTCGTGCATTAAAGCCATCTGGTGCGTACCTAAGTACGCTAACCCTACCGGCAACACCTATTCTGCTAGCACTGTGCGCGCACTGGCCGATCTGCCTAATCGGGCTGCCGCCGAAGACTTCGTTGTACTGTGGGACAACGCGTATGCGGTGCATCATTTGCAACAACCAGGAGATGCCTTGGCCAGCATTCGCGATGCTGCAATCGCTGCCGGTACCCAAGAGCATATTGTGCAGTTCGCTTCTACCTCAAAAATCACCTTCGCCGGTGCCGGCGTGGGTTTTGTCGCCTCCGGCGCCACCGTATTAAATAGTCTTACCACGCACTTGAGAGTACAGACTGTTGGACCCGACAAAGTTAACCAATTACGACACGCACGCTTCTTGAACGGGCGCGTTAGTGAGCACATGGCCGCTCATGCAGAAATTTTGCGGCCAAAGTTTGCATTGGTCGAACGGGTATTAACTGAACAACTCGGGGCTCTTGGGGTCGCCCATTGGACCCAACCTAATGGTGGCTATTTCGTCTCCCTCGACCTACTGCCCGGTCTTGCTAAAAAAGTTGTCGCTATGGCAAAAGATGCGGGCTTAGTTCTGACTCCAGCGGGTGCTACCTTCCCGTACGGTATCGATCCAGATGATCGCAACGTGCGCATCGCCCCTACTTTCGGCAGCTTAGAAGAATTAACGGGCGCTATGCAGATACTTACGCTCTGCGTAAAACTTGCCAGTGCTCGCCTGCTGCTCGCACAACCCTAGGAAAACTATGACCGATCTTGTAACGGCTACTGACCTAAATAATTCCGCAACCGCATCGACTGCAGAGCCAGATCGGTTCCAAGACTATGCTCTACCCGATCCATTAATGCGGGCTATCGATGATCTAGGATTTGAATTTTGCACGCCGATCCAAGGTCGAGCTTTACCGTTCAGTCTCGCCGACTACGACGTCACCGGACAGGCACAGACGGGCACCGGCAAAACCGCAGCCTTCCTTATTACCCTGCTAACTCGATTTTGGGAAAATCCACTGCAAGAGCCACTGCCGACGGGCACGCCGCGCGCCTTGGTACTTGCACCAACACGAGAGTTGGCCCTGCAAATCGAAGGCGACGCAGAAGGGCTCGCGAAATATATGGGCGCTCACACGGTGAGCGTGGTAGGTGGTATGGATTTTACCAAGCAGCAGGAACGCCTAGCTGCAAAACCGGTAGATATACTGGTGGCTACCCCGGGCCGACTAATCGACTTTCTTGAGCGACGCCATGTGAATTTGAGCAAAGTCGAAACTCTGGTGATTGATGAAGCTGACCGCATGCTCGATATGGGCTTCATTCCCGACGTCCGACGCATCGTCTTTCAAACGCCGCATAAACGGCAACGCCAGACCTTATTTTTCTCCGCGACGTTTAATGAAACTGTTATGCGCCTTGCCCAGTCTTGGACCATTGACCCAGAACATATTGTGGTGGAACCCGATAGCGTCGCCACGGATACCGTCGATCAAAAATTTTGGCTGGTCAGCGGCAGCGGACGGCAGAAACTACTGCACGATTTCTTATTGGTAAAACGACCCACACGCGCCATTATCTTCGCTAATCGTCGCGACCAGACCCATCGCCTAGTCAGTTACCTAAGCAAGCACGACATCCAGTGCGAGGGATTAGCCGGCGATATTCCACAAAAGAAACGCCTTTCGACCCTGAACCGTTTTAAGGAAGGCAAACTGCAGTACCTGATCGCTACTGACGTGGCCGGCCGTGGCATCCACGTTGACGGCGTCACCCATGTGATTAATTTTGAGCTGCCGGAAGATCCGGAGGATTACGTACATCGTATTGGCCGCACCGGTCGAGCCGGTGCGGAAGGGGTTGCTATCAGCTTTGTCTCTGAGGACGATGCATTTAACCTGCCCGCTTTAGAGGAATACTTGGGCAATCAAATCAAATGTGTGCAACCGGAAGACCTGAGCAATGCAGCCGAATAATACCCGCGCTACTAGAGCACAGGCCTTGAAAGACAATGTCTAGCACCACTGCGACCAAGGTCGCTGTTGTTCAGCACAATGCCGGCACAGATGTCGAAGTCAACCTCAGCACCCTAACCACATTGAGTCGTCAGGCAGCCGCGGAGGGCGCGCAACTGATCGCTTGGGCAGAGGCCTTCGCTTACCTCGGCAGGCATGAGGGCAAACAAGAAATCCTCGAACCGTTGCCTGCCGGCGGCCCTATTCTGCGCCGCTGTCAGGCTTTAGCCCAAGAACTCGACTGCGCTTTATTGCTCGGCGGATTCCATGAGGCCATCCCTGACGATCCGCAACGCTGCTTTAATACCAGTGTTTATCTCGACCAAACTGGCTCAATACAGGCCCTGTATCGAAAAATTCACTTGTTTGACGTCAATATCGTGGACGGGCCGCAGTTGCAGGAGTCCCGTCAAACTGCAGCGGGCGACCAGACGGTGATCACCGAAACCAGCTTCGGCCGTCTTGGGCTTACTATTTGCTATGACCTGCGCTTCCCAGCGCTGTATCAAAGTCTTACCGATCAAGGCGCAATCGCCCACAGCGTGCCATCCGCCTTCACAGCAACTACCGGCGATGCCCACTGGCATCCATTGCTACGCGCTCGGGCGATCGAAAACCAGAGCTACATTATCGCCCCCGCACAACATGGTCAGCACAGCGCTAATCGCGCATCCTATGGTCATTCAGTAATTATTGATCCATGGGGGCGAGTGCTCGCAGAAATCGATGACGGCGACGGTTATGCCATAGCCAGCGTAGACCCTGCCGAAGTCAGACGCGTGCGCGAACAACTTCCAAGCCTGAAAAATCGCCAGCCTTTTACGTAATGGTAGAGCAGCACCATGGCAGATGATAAAAAAACCAGCACGGCTAATAGTCTCTTGATAATCGCTGCTCTTATCATTATCGCTGCGGGCTTGAAATCCGCTCAGGCGCTCATCGTGCCCTTCCTGTTGTCGGTATTTATCGCAACCATTGCCGCAACACCGCTATTTTGGCTCCGCGCGCGAGGCTTAAAAAACAGTATTGCGCTGCCTACAGTAATTGTTGGCATCATTACAATACTCGCTGTGCTCGCCGGACTACTGGCTTCGTCAACCTCTGCGTTTGCAGCAAAGCTGCCTTTTTATCAGGAGCGCCTTGCTCTGCTGCAGGCTCAGTTGGTCGCGTTTCTCCAGCAATTTGATATTCCACTGGACCTAACCAGTGTGGTTACCAACTTATCACCTGGGTCTGCCCTGACCTTTGCAAGTTCCACCTTGGCCGGCATTGGTGCGGTACTTGGCGATAGCCTGCTGATTACCCTAACAGTAGTCTTCATTCTCGCCGAGGCCACCAGCTTCCCCAGTAAGCTGCGCCAGGTGCTTTCCAATCCGCAGCGCGACTTGCCGCTGTTTGCGCAATTCACTACGAACATGAACCGTTATATTGCCATCAAGACCAGTGTCAGCATCGGCACGGGGATTGTCGTCACCATAGTGCTTTGGGCACTAAAAGTGGACTTTCCACTACTGTGGGGTTTGTTGGCCATGCTGCTGAACTTCATCCCAACGATCGGCTCCATTATCGCTGCAGTACCCCCAGTCTTATTGGCAATTGTACAAATTGGCCCTGCAACTGCTGGCGCTGTCGCAGCAAGCTTTTTCCTAATCAATATGGTGATGGGCAACATTGTCGAACCGCGCTTTATGGGACGCAGCCTTGGGCTTTCAACCCTAGTGGTATTTCTATCCTTAGTGCTGTGGGGCTGGCTACTAGGCCCCGTTGGTATGCTGCTATCTGTACCTTTGACCATGACCGCCAAAATAGCCATGGAAGCCAACCCAGACACGGCCTGGATCGCCTATCTTTTAGGGCCAGCTGACCCAGAGCCAGCTGTTGCACCAGACTCGGCGCCCGCAAGTGACGAGCAACCGCCAGAAGCATCTTCATGAGCACTTACCAACGTCCCAACATTCAACGCATGCAGGGGTATAGCTGGGGCGAACAACCCAAGGATGGTCAGGCGATTAAGCTCAATACCAACGAAAACCCCTATCCACCCAGTCCTCACGTAGCTGCGGCCTTGAACGACTTCGCAACCACCGAACTTCGCACCTACCCGCAGCCTACTGCTGACGCTCTGCGCGAGCGAATCGCACATCTCCATGGTCTCAGTAGAAATCAGGTCGTCATCACCCACGCCGGCGACGAAGCGCTGCGCCTGGCCGTGACCACCTACGTTAGCCCAGGTGGCACGTTCGCCAGTACAAACCCAAGTTATTCCCTTTATCCAGTACTCGCACAAATCCAGGACGCTCAACCTTTTAACGTCGACCTGGAATCCAACTGGACGATCCCTGCGGACTTCGCAACCCAGGCCTCTGCGGCGAATGCGCAACTTACTTGCGTGGTGAATCCCCATGCCCCAAGCGGGCATCTCACCCGAGCCGAGCAGTTACACCGGATCGCCGAAGAGATTAGCGGCGTATTACTGATCGACGAAGCCTATGCAGATTTCATCGATCCTGAGATCGGCTACACAAGTCGCGAGTTGGTTGAGCAACATGACAATGTTCTGGTATTGCGCACCTTCAGTAAGGGGTACAGTCTTGCCGGGTTGCGGCTGGGTTATTTGCTTGGTAACGAAAGTTTGATCACGCCGATTATCGATAAAACCCGCGACAGCTATAACATCGATGCCATCAGTCAGCGCCTCGGCATCGCCGCTCTCGAAGACCAAACCTATGCGCAAAGCACTTGGGCAAGGGTGCGCGAGCAACGCCAACTTGTGGCGCAACAGCTCAGCGAACTCGGCTGGACATGTGTCGCCAGTGAAACCAATTTTTTACTATCAACCCCACCCAACGACAGCATGGGCGCGGAGGCGATCTATACACGACTGAAAGCTGAGAATATCTTGGTACGTTATTTCAACCATCCTCGCCTTGATGACAAATTACGCATCAGCATAGGTACCGAGGAGCAAAATCAGATACTGCTAGAGCACCTGCGACACCTTGGTCGCTGATCGGGAGACCAACCAGCTATGCATAAACATCTGTTACGGGCGACCGACATTGCCGCCATGCCCGTCGAGCGAGTGCAACATCAATTTAATGCCAACGCCGTGCGACTGACTCGGTCACTCAGTGCTGCAGTGGGGTTGCAGCGTTTAGGGCTACATCTGGTGACTCTGGAGCCGGGCCGTGACTCGACCACTCATCACTACCACGATGCGGACGAGGAATTTATCTATATTGTTGCTGGAACGGGGACAGCGAGAATTGGCGACCAAAGCTTTAGCGTCGGTGCCGGCGACTTTATGGGCTTCACCGCACCATCAGAACCCCATAGTCTGCACAACAGTTCCGCAGCGGATTTGATTTATCTCATGGGTGGAGAATCCGCGCCGGTAGATGTTGTTCACTACCCGGACATCAAGCGGAGCATGACCAAATCCCATGGCCGTCGCAGCTATAGCGAGTGGGACGATATCCACGAGGTGACTACTCGAGACCGTTAAATGTTGGTCTTGGGTATTAACTCGAGTAACCTGTTTTTTCATGCATTTTGGAGGGAAACATGACACAACTACCCGCTGTAAGTTTGGCCGCCGTTCCTGGTCGCAGACTCAAGACCATAGAGATCGCTAAAGAAATCGAACGACGGGGTTTTCCCGGCATATTTGGACCGAGCCTTGGGGACAGTTTATCACTGTGCAACGCCATCGCACTGAGCACCAGTGACGTTATGATCGGCACCAGCATTACCCCGATCTATACCCGCAATGTCACAGACTTTGCACAAACCGCTGCATTTCTACACGAGGTATCTAACGGCCGCTTCCGCTTCGGTGTAGGGGTCAGCCACGCGCCAGCACTCAACCGCATGGGTATTACCGCAGGTAAGCCTTTAGGCGACATGCGCCAATTTGTCGAAGATATGCACGCAGTACCGAGGGTCGGCGACCTACCGCCTATCGTGCTGGCGACCCTGCGCGACAAAATGATTCAGCTGGCTGAAGAGATCGGTGGCGGCATGGTTTTCGCCAACGGGGCGCGCTCCTATATGCAACACTCATTGGGGAATCTAAGTACTGAAACCAAAGCCAATGATGACTTCTTTATTGGCAACATGGTGCCAACCTGCATCAGCGATGATAAAGCTGCGGCCGCCGCGGTAAATCGTAAAACTCTTACTAGCTACGCATTCTTGCCCAACTATCGCAATTACTGGAAGCAAGCCGGTTACGAGGAAGAAATGAATGGTGTGGAAGCAGCGATCGCCGAGAAAGATTTCGACCGCGTACCAGAGTGCTTGTCAGACCGCTGGCTCGCAGACACTACTCTTTTCGGTAGCGCCAGCGAAGTCCGAGAAGGCATCGAGGCGTGGTTCGACGCGGGCATAAAGACGCCTATCGTCGTACCCTCGTCAGCATCAGGCGGCCAGATCCAAGCGCTTGAGGAATTCTTCGCGCTCTGGGATTAATGGCCAAGCGGGCTCTCACCCTTCTGCGCCACGGCGACGCCTTAGCAGCAGCGCCCGGCGCAGAGGACTACGGCCGGGTATTAAGCGCTCGCGGCGAAGATGATATCCGGCGATTATCCCAACGCTGTTTACATTTGCAGCTTCACGCTGATTGGCTCTACGCCAGCCCAGCCGCTCGCACTCAGGCCAGCGCGGCACCGTTCGAAAGAATATGGAATTGCCCATGTGTGGATAGCCCCGAGCTATACCTTGCACATGAACATCAGCTGTTGGACATTTTGAGACAAACACCCCCAGACATTGCTCACGTGTTTATGGTCGGTCATAACCCAGGCATCAGCTATCTGGCTAGCCTGTTGTGCCACCAGCCAGCGCGTATTGAACTGCCCACAGCGGGCTTGGTCAGTTTCGAGATCACTGCTGAATGGGTAGATCTCAGACCACAGTGTGCGAACTTAACTCTGCACTTACAGCCAAGTGATTACTGAGGCTTGGCGATGTGCGCCAAATAAAATCCATCCCAGGGCCCCTTCGGCGTGATACGCAGACTGTGGCCAAGCTGGGCATCCAAATCCTTACCCATCCATTGAGTTAAGCCGGACGACGAATTTTCTGGCGGGTTTGCGATCGCTAGCAACATTGCGTCACTTTTCCTAAGCAAGGCGTTCACCACCAATTCATTCTCCTCAGGCGCAAAGCTGCAGGTGCAATACACCATTACCCCACCCGGCTTCAGAGCGGCGTATGCAGAACGCAGCAGGCTCTTTTGCTTACGCTGGGTCTCCCTGACCTTGCGCAAACTCCAGTGTCCAAAACTTTGTTGATCTTGCCAGCGCATCCGCGATTCTGATGAACAGGGCGCATCGAGCAGCACTCGGTCAAAACGTTCCGGCACTGCGCGACCAACGCTACGGCCGTCGCGCTGATAATATTGCACGTTATTCACCCCACAGCGGCGTAAATTCGCCTGCATACGATGAAAGCGACCGCGAATAGGCTCTACAGCAGCGATACGCCCGGTATTCTGCATCCGAACAGCCATGGCCAAGGTCTTACCACCCGGAGCTGCCGCCAAATCCAATACTTCCTCCTCGGGCTTTGGAGCAAGAGTCGCTACTGCAAAGTAACTGGACGGATTCTGGATGTAGATCTTACCGTCTGAGGCCGCTGGGTGTTGGGTAATGGGATGATCCACAGGAACCTGAAAAACCTCAGCAAGACTCACAACTGGCTCGCCACCCAAATCCTCGCCCCGCAGGCGCGAAGACTGCAGCGGGTTCAACCAGTAACAGCGATATTGGTTACTGCTCATAGCACCCAGTATCTCGCAGGCTATTGCGGCGCCATAGATTTCTTGCAGGCGCAAACAGAATACCTCGCGGTCAGCCAGACCAGCAGGCACGCTGTTATGCATGGCTTCAGCAACCGACCCGTGCAGCACCGGTTGCACTTTATGGGTTAGTGCCATGCTAGGCTCTGCCTAGATTGATGGAGAATGCGATGCAACTTGTAAAACCTGCCTTGGACGTCGGACTTTATACCAATGATCTAGATCCTATGTTGACCTTCTGGCAACAACAAGCAGGTCTAAGCTTTTCTGAATTGTTGCCCGTAGGCGGCGGCGTACACCAGCACCGCCATGCCATTGGCGACAGCGTGCTAAAGATCAATCACAGTCGCACGCCCCTGCCTGCAGGCCCATCNGGGTTAGCACAACTGGCGTTGTTTAATAATCTCNTCGATACCCCACAACTGGTTCTCGACCCNGATGGCAACCGGCTTGAGCTGCACCCACAGCATGAGCAAGCACCAAATCTTCGACTCACTTTGCAGGTGAACGATTATGCGGTCAGCGAGCGATTCTACGCGACCACCCTCGGGCTCGAGCGTAATGACCAAGGTGCTTTTTTGGTGGGTGCCTCCGAGATCGTTTTGCAGACGGGCACTGTTGGCGACGTTCCACAAAAAGCGACCGGGTTGCGGTATATGACCTTTCAGGTCGCCGATGTAGTCGGCGAGCATCAGGCCATCGTAGCGACTGGCGGTGCTGAAGGCATGGCACCGGTACGCTTGGGCGACGTGGCCTACATCTCTTTTGTGCGTGACCCCGACGGTAACTGGATCGAAATCAGCCAGCGCAAATCCATTACCGGTTCATTAGCTTGATTCATTGCCCCTATAAAACCNCCAAAACTGGACGCCACCTNATAGCGGGTATACTTTAGCCATTCTCAACCTGGAGCAACTTAATGGGTTTTCTATCCTTCGTTATTTTAGTTGTCATCGCGTATCTGCTGTGGCGCATTAGTGATCAACTACCGGATGTATTGTTTCGCCTTAGCGAAATCCAACGGGACGTCGCAGACATCCGCAAGAGTCAGAGCCCTGCGGTGGTCGCTGACGAAGCCGAGACAGACTAAGCGATGACTTTTAGCGACAAGCACGACTACCCTCTTGTAAGTCGCCGGATAGGGCGAATCCGCAACAACCGGCATCCTGTTTTAAGCGCATGGTAATGTCACCGATAGAACAATTTCAGGCCGATCGAGCGCGAGCGCGGGAGGCTGGTGACCCCATGGCGGCGGTTTGTGTGCTGGCGACTGTAGATGAGCACGGCCATCCTGAGGCCCGAACCTTGGTATTGCGACAGGTCGAAGAGGATCTGGCGCTATTCATGAACTCTAGCAGTCCTAAGTGGCAACAACTCCAGCAGGGTGGATCGATCAACACCTATTGGCCCAGTATAGAAATTCAATACCGCATGCGCTTCACCACTCAACTCATTGACCCAGCGGTGGTGGCCGCGAGTTGGCAATATCGCCCAGACACGCCAAAGCGTATGGATTGGTTTTANCAATTACAGCAGCCGCAGAGCACNGCCATCGGCAGCCGCGAAGAACTCGAGCAGGGCCTGAACAGCTTGTCCTTGCCCGANCCCATTACTGCACCCACCGNNGCATGCGGCTTACTGATCAAACCCACAATGCTGGAACGCCTAGATCTAAACGAATTNAGCGGCTTACATGACCGGCGGCGCTATACCCTGACAGGTGCTGAGTGGCGAGAGGAAGTANTAGTGCCTTAAACCANCATTNACANAGTCTCAACGAAACTTCAGCGGCTCTAATTCAGCNGTGACAATTCCCTTCAGGTTCTTAAAGCATACGTCCTTNGCAACATCNACAAATCCCAACATNAANGGCGCATCCGCCTGATCTGCNCGCACCGCGCCATATAGTGTCGGCCATACACCTTCCTCACCAAGCGAGCGCACCGACAAATAATCATTTTGCAAATATTCGTGCAGAGCCCAGTTCGGCAAACAGGCAACACCACGGCCGCTAGCAACTAATTGCACAATCATGGTTGTGAGTTCGGCATGCCGAATCTGAGCTGGCTCGACCCCCGCTGGGTCGAGAAAGCTTGTGAACAAATCTAGGCGATCCCGGTCCACGGGATAACTAATAATCGTTTCTTCCACTAAGTCCTGAGGTTCAGCCCATTCCTTAGCCACCAATTCGTGGTCCTTGGCTACCGCGAGCTTAGCCTCGTAACTGAACAAGGGAAAATAGTGGATACCGGGCTCATCCACTGGGTCAGCGGTAATCACCAGATCCAAATCACCTCGAGCAAGAGCGGGCAGCGGCGCAAAATGAAACCCACTCGCAATGTCCAACTCTACGTCCGCCCACTCATTGCGGTAAGTATCAATGGCTGGCAACAGCCACTCAAAACAACTGTGGCACTCAATCGCCATGTATATGCGCCCAGACTCTCCGCCCGCTAGGCGCTGCAAATCTAACTCCGCGCTGTGCACTAACGGCAAGGTCTGATCGGCTAGGTTCAATAGACGGTTACCTGCACTGGTGAAGCGAACAGGCCGCGTTTTACGTACGAATAATGCACACCCAATACGCGTTTCGAGTTCTTTCATCTGATGCGAAAGCGCTGACTGCGTGAGGTGCACTCGCTCCGCTGCCTCTACCAGACTACCGCTGTCGCGAAGAGCTACTAGAGTGCGNAGGTGTCTGAGTTCAACTTGAGACATGATTNATTTTCATTTTCCGNANCTTGGAATATGCATTTTATTCATATTCAGACACTGTGTCATTCTGGCAGCGCAATGCTACTGATGCGCACCGGGCCAGCAGCAGCCGAAGCTATGCNTGACGACCTAAGTCCTTTATGATCAGCTCCGCTCTGAGACTTGCATCAATTATCGAACAGGAACCCACCATGCCGTCGTGTGAGGAAGCGTCAGATCATCTGGCCACCAGCCGCACATCNAGTCGCTCTCTGAACATTGCCCTGCTCGGCTATCGCAGCAACCCCTATAGTGGCGGCCAAGGGATTTACCTTAAACATTTGGCCAAAGCCCTGACCGATGCAGGCCACAGCGTTGACGTTATCTCCGGCGAGCCGTACCCAGAACTCGACCCTGGCATTAATCTGATAAAACTACCCGGACTGAATTTATTTGCCGCAGCNAAACCCTTCCGCGCACTGCAGTGGCGACATCTACTGAGTGTCACCGACCTCTTTGAATGGCTGTCATTTAACTCCGGCGGCTTTCCCGAACCCTATACCTTCGGTAGAAGACTGCTGAGGTATTTGCGGCAGTCCAACAAGCGCTACGACATCATTCATGACAACCAGTGCCTNGCACCCGCATTGCTGACCCTACAGCGGCAAAACATCCCTGTAGTTGCAACGATCCACCACCCNATCACCCACGACCGCGCCATTGCTCTGGCTCACGAAGATAACTGGGGTATGCGTTTATTGATCAAACGCTGGCATCTGTTTTTGCGCATGCAGATCCGGGTGGCCAAACGNCTTAAAAATATCGTGACCGTTAGCGAAAATTCCAAACGCGACATCAGCAGCGACTTCGGCGTCGATACTGAGCGACTTACCGTTGTATACAATGGCGTCGACAGCAAGACATTCGCNCCACGCGCNAATGTGCANCGGCAGCCAATGCAACTGATTTCCACAGCCAGCGCTGACCAGCCNCTCAAAGGCACACGCTACCTTATNGAGGCGATGGCGCTACTGTCNGCCGAATTTCCGGATCTGCGCCTGATCTTTATTGGCAAACCNAATCCAGGCGGACCNACTGATCAGCGGCTTGAAGCNACCGGGCTAAAATCACGTATTGAGTTTCATCATGGCATCGAAGCAGATGCCATCGCTGATCTCTATGCCCGCGCCAGCATCGCCGTGGTGCCGTCAGAATATGAAGGATTTGGTTTTCCTGCAGCAGAGGCCATGGCATGCGAGGTCGCCGTGGTATCAACTTCCGGGGGTGCCTTACCCGAAGTCGTGGGCGATGCAGGTATCATAGTCCCCTGCAAAGATGCTCAAGCTCTCGCTGCGGGAATTCGCAAACTCTTGGTCAACCCAGAGCTGCGCGACCGATTAGCACAAGAGGGCCGCCAGCGCATTTTGCAAAGTTTTAATTGGGATAAGGTAGCGGTGCAACTCACCGATTATTACCACGACATTCGCCAAGCCTCGAGATAGTACTTTGAGCCTAGAAACCATCGACTTTGAGCGCCTGAACTTTCGCCCCGGAGATTCTGTCCTAGACTTGGGCTGCGGTGAGGGGCGGCACAGTATTAGTGCGCGCTTGCAGGCTGATATTCGTGTTGTCGGTTTAGACCTTAGCCACGATGATCTTATTACCGCGAGNCAACGACTTGAGGATTTCGACNTCAAAGNGTCAAGCCGCTGCGATTTTGTNCGAGCATCCGGGCTCCACCTTCCTTTTGCAGATAATAGCTTTGATCAAGTTATCTGCTCCGAGGTACTCGAACACATTGTCGACTACCACGGCGTGCTGAAAGAGATTAAACGGGTACTCAAACCCGGCGGACTGTTCGCCGTGAGCGTGCCCCGGTACTTTCCTGAGTGGGTATGCTGGATGCTCAGCAGTGCCTATCACGAAATGCCCGGCGGTCATCTACGTATATTCAGAACCTCTGAACTGCGGGGCGCAATTACCAAATTACAGATGCGGTTTTTATCACGGCACTGGGCTCACAGCTTACATGTTCCTTATTGGTGGCTGCGCTGCGCGTTCTGGCAACGTGGAGAGCACACAACCATCGTTACTCAATATCANCGGTTACTGGTTTGGGATCTAATNCAAAAGCCTTGGATTACCCGCACCCTGGACCGTTTACTCAACCCTCTAATGGGCAAAAGTGTGGTCATGTATTTTCGTAATGAGGCCCAATAATCGTTATGACTGCGGATCTCTCACCGCTCAGCGGGTTTCCACACCTGCACGCAACCGCCGACTATATCGTTAAACTGCAACGGCCCAATGGTGCAATTCCTTGGTTTGATGGCGGCATCACCGACCCCTGGGATCANATTGAAGCGCTGATGGGGCTTACGGTTCATGGACACTGGCGGGGCGCNGAGGCAGGCCTACAATGGCTTGCCGAAAGACAACGTGCGGACGGTGCTTGGTATGCAGCCTACAACGACGAGGGGGTAGCCGACGACAGTCGCGCGGAAACTAATTTTGTTGCCTATGTTGCCACCGGCCTATGGCACTATTTTCTAATTACGGGTCAGCGCGATGTGCTGCAAAAATTTTGGCCAATGGTCGATCGAGCGATCACGTTCGTCCTGCACCAACAAGCTGATGGGGGCCAGATATATTGGGCAGTGGACACACAGCAGGGCCCGAATAAAGATGCCCTAATCACCGGCTGCAGCTCAATTTACAAGTCTTTGGAATGCGCCCTCAACATTGCTAACGAGTTGCGCGAGGAGCGNGAGAGCTGGCACCACGCGCGCCAGCGTTTGGGCAATGCGATTCGTCACCACCCAGAGTTATTCGATCGCACTTGGGCAAGTAAGGCGCGCTACTCAATGGATTGGTTTTACCCAGTGCTTGGCGGNGTCATAACCCANGATANTGCCCGGCAGAGATTACTTAAGCGCTGGGANACTTTTGTAAAGCGTGGTTTTGGCTGCCGCTGCGTCGCGGATCAACCTTGGGTCACCGTCGCTGAGAGTTGTGAACTGGTTATGGCTTGTGTTGCCGCAGATCTACCTAATCATGCTCGCCAGATCTTTGATGACATCGCGCAGCACCAGTTAGCTGACGGCAGCTGGTGGACCGGCTATGTCTTTAATGAGGGCGTTTACTGGCCTGATGAGCGCCCAACCTGGACCGCTGCGGCTGTCCTTTTAGCGGCTGACGCGCTGCACCATCTCACTCCNGGTGCCGGGTTGTTTACCTCAGTGTCCAATACGCTTTAGCACCCCTAGAGTGCGCCGCATTTCAACGGCCTCAAATAACCCCGAAGCCAACGCCAACTTATAAATTTCATAGGGCGCCTGACCACCATCGGCCGGATCAGGGAAAATATCGTGAATAGCCAGATAGCCACCGGCTAGGATATGTGGTGCCCAAGTACGGTAGTCGGTGAGCGCCGCCGCGTGGCTGTGACCGCCGTCGATGAATACCAGCGCGAGTGGGGTTTGCCAATAGCGTCCTGCGTGGGCGCTGCTGGCGACAATCGGTAATACCGTCGATTCAAGCTGCGCTAACGCGAGGGTGCGGCGAAAGGTCGGCAAGGAATCCATTTGTTGTAGCTGCTCGTCATACAGCTCAGCGTCATGATATTCCTCACCCAGCTGATGTTCTTCTGAACCACGATGATGATCCAATGCATAGACCAAGCCCCCGCCATCGCGGGCTCCGGTACCTAGGTAGAGAGTCGATTTGCCACAATAACTGCCGACCTCTAAGGACGGTCCCAGCGCCGAGGCGGTGCGTGCCAACTGATATAAACACGCGCCTTCGTCCGGGTGCAGGAAGCCTTTCACAGAGTCTGGGTCAAGGGGCAAGTGCATCATGCTGTCAACTGCCGCCGATACCAAAGAATACAAGGACAAATGCGATAGGTAAGCACCCGCCGAAATAGGCCGCTATGTTGAGCAAATCGTTGCCGGTGCGCCCAGCGGCGAACCGGAAACGACTGCCGATAACTAACCAGAGTATGGCGGCGAGTAGGAAACCCCCAACCAATGTCATAACAGTCCCGGCCATGTTAGCTCCGCACTTGGTACGTCTACATTGAGTTAAGTTGCAACATGCCTCTAGGCTTCAGCGCACTCATATCGACGATCGTTTCGTAATTGGCAGCAATATCTTCAACAGTGGCATCAACGCCAATATTCACGCCGTCGTTTTCAAAAATACCCGCAAGAGAGAATGTGCCACCCTGCGCCTGCAAGATCACTCCATTTGGCGCATCGGTGCTTACCAAAAACAGTGCTGCGGGGGTGACTAACTCCGGCCCAAGCTTCTGTAATACCTCATCGGGCATCAAATTCTCAGTCATACGCGTTGCCGCCACGGGCGCAATGGTATTGGTGTGGATATTGTTTTTTGCACCCTCGATCTTAAGGCTATTCATAAGGCCAACTTGGCCCAACTTGGCTGCGCCGTAATTGGTTTGACCAAAATTACCGTATAAGCCAGTCGGCGAAGTAGTCATCAATATGCGGCCATAGTTTTGCTCACGCATAACTGGCCATACCGCATGGGAGCAGTAGGCGGCGCCAAGCAAGTGAACGTTCACTACCATATCAAAGTCGTCCAGTGTCATTTTCGAGAACGACTTGTCGCGCAGAATACCTGCGTTATTGATGAGCACATCCACCCGGCCCCAGGCATTCATAGCATCGTCCACCATGCTTTGCGCGCCGGCGCGATCCGATACCGAGCCGCCATTGGCTAGGGCTTCACCACCCATGGCCTTGATTTCCGCAACCACAGCCTCTGCCGCAGCAGATGAACCCCCACTACCATCCATAGCACCGCCCAGGTCATTTACTACAACCTTAGCTCCTCGGCGCGCCAGCTCTAACGCATGGCACCGACCTAAGCCGCCTCCGGCACCGGTTACGATGGCAACTTGATCTGCAAATGAAACGGTCATGTGGTTCTCCAATAGTGGTTAAGGTCGAATAGGAAATTGAGTTGGCCCTGTCAGCGTATCCAACGAAGGTTGAATCCACTCGATCCAGTCACACAAAACGGGCCTAGTTTCGCGCGGGTCAATCAGTTCATGAACAGCAAAAGACTCAGCCCGCGGGAACGGTGAGCGCGCTTCGCGTAACCGCTCCTCCAACTCCGCGCGCTTTGCATCCGGATCAGCCGCCGCCGCGATCTCGCGATGAAAGGCCACGGCAACACCGCCCTCTATCGGCAATGCGCCGGATTCTACCGAGGGCCAAGCCAGCACATACGCGCCAGGGGCGTAGTGCGCTGCGGTAGCAACGCCAAACCCTTTGTGTACTTGAATAACCGCCCACGGCACAGTCGCTTGCGCTGCCGCGGCAACCGCCGCCATACCATAGCGGATAGTTCCTGCCCGTTCAGATTCTGGCCCGATCATAAATCCAGGCTGATCTACGAAATTGACCACCGGCACATGAAAGGTGTCACACATTTCAACAAAGCGGCGGTACTTTTGCGCCGCTTCTGCCGTCATCGCCCCGGCGTAGTGCATACAGTCATTGGCCAAGATACCTACCGGTTGGCCAGCTAGAGTGGCTAAGCCACAAATTTGGCTAGGCCCATAAAACTCGCCGATCTCAAAAAAGCTCTCTTTATCTACAATCATGTGGATGATTGCGCGCATATCGAAACCGCTGTTGCTGTCGCGCGGAACCGCCTCCAACAGCGCCTGCTCCATACGCTGCACTGGATCATCGTTTACGTAACGCGGGGTACGTTGCCAGACATTACTCGGCAGATAGGACAAAAATCGGCGAATCTGGGCCAATGCATCGTGCTCATCAGCGGCCAGATTATCGACAATACCGCTACGCAGATGCACAGCCGCCCCGCCTAACTCTTCCTTTGTCATCTTTACGCCGAGCGCTCGTGTAACCAGAGCGGGCCCGCCAATTAATACCTGTGCCGTATGTTCCGTCATCACCGAAAAGTGCGACGCGACAAGACGTCCCGCCGGGAATCCAGCAACCGCACCGAGGGCAGCCGAGGCCACTGGCACAGCACCCATCGCATCAGCAATGATCTTGAAACGTGGCTCGGTAAATACTGGTTCTCCAACCGTGCCGCCCTTCTTGGCGCCGCCCTTGACACTGCCGCCGCCGCCTTCAAGCATCCGCACCAGCGGAGTTTTGTACTGCACCGCCAAATGTTCTGCATAGACACTCTTACGCAATCCCGCAGCATTCGGTGATCCGCCCTTGAGAGTAAAATCTTCTCCAGCGGCAACAATGCGACGTTTGTCGACTTGACCGAAGCCCACTACGTAATTAGCAGGGACATATTCAATCAACTCGCCGTTATCGTCGTACACCGGACTGGCCGTGGCCCGCCCATGCTCCTGAAAAGTACCTTTATCTAACAATACGTCTATGCGCTCACGAATGGTCATACGCCCGCGCGCATGCTGTTTGGCTATGCCTTCCTTACCACCCTGCTGCTGCGCCAAATACCGGCGCCGCTCAATTTCTTTGACTTCTTGTTCCCAACTCATCGTGTTACTCAGGGTCGTGAAATTCCGGAGCACGTTTGGCGAAGTTCGCAGCTATCGCTTCGCGCTGATTGGCAGAACCAATCAGTCCAGCCTGCAGTTCCGCCTCTAACTCAAGCCCTGTTTTCGCATCAGCATGCCACGCTGTCTCAAATAGCTGCTTGGCCGCCCGAATCGCTTCCGGCGACTTACCGGCAATCTCTCGCGCCATGCTCATGGCCTCGGCATGGGGATCGTCTGCGATCTGCGTGACAAGCCCTAACTGTTGAGCCTCAGGGCCGCTGAGAATCTGGCCGGTAAACGTGAGTTGCTTCGCAACATCCATAGGCAAAATGTCACGCAAAGTTTGAGTAATGCTCATGTCCGGCACTAAACCCCACTTTATCTCCATGATGGACAGCTTCAGATCAGGGGCAGCAATGCGGATATCTGCTCCTAAGGCCACCTGAGCACCACCACCGTACGCAACCCCATGTAATGCCGCGATCACCGGTACCGGCAAATACTTCCACACCAAAGCAGGGCGTTGGGCGAAATTTTCCACTCGGCCATCAGTGTCGAGTAGCGAGCGCGGCGTATCAGCCTTACTGCCCGCGGCCGAGTTATCGCTGTCGCCCATTTTGGCAAAGCTGTCCATATCCAGACCGGCACAAAAGCCACGCCCGTTGCCTGACAGAACTACCGCACGCAAAGACTTTTCGTCGCGCAATCGCTCACCCGTCTCGATAATAGCTCTGAACATGGGCTGGCTTAGCGCATTGTACTTTTCGGGGCGGTTAAGCCGCACATCCGCTACACCATCCTTAATCTCAACTGTAACCAATTCTTCTTGCATCTTTGCTTACTCCTGCTCGTACCCAATACTTTGGCGTTACAACACAGCCCGGTTAGGCCTCGATCACCAACAACAGCTGATCCTCTTCGACCTGATCTTCTGGCTGTACCATCACCTCCTGCACGCTGCCGGATACTGGCGACTCCACTGGAATTTCCATTTTCATCGACTCAAGAATGATTAATACGTCGCCTTCCGCCACCTCGGTGCCCGCACTGACCTGAACTTTCCAAACGTTGCCAGTGATTTCGCTCTCTACTTCAACTCTTGCCATGTTCCCCCCTATTTTACGTTGCTGTTATGGCACGTACCTATGCTTTACACAATCCATCAATGAACATTCTGCTGGGCTAAAATCCGCGCCACCATGCCAGTATCTACCTGACCTTGTACAAACAAGTCATCTTGCAAAATGTTAAGCAGTAATTGTGCATTAGTGCTTACGCCCCTGACAGTGAAAGCACGCAGCGCCACCACCAAGCGCCCGATGGCTTGTTCCCGCGTCGTCCCACGCGCAATGATTTTCGCCAGCAGCGGGTCGTAATAAGGCGTCACCACCTGTCCTTCGCGATAGCCCGTCTCGATACGCACACCATGTAATTTCGGTGGCCGAAAAGCTGTCAGCTTGCCCGTGGATGGAAATAGGGTTTGCGAGTCTTCCGCGTAGAGCCGGACCTCCATTGCAAAACCTTGCAACGGGGTTTGGCGCGGCAGTTGACCGCCCGCTGCCAACGTTATTTGCGTAGCCACCAAGTCGATGCCTGTGACTTCTTCGGTAACCCCGTGCTCGACTTGTATACGAGTATTCATCTCTAGAAAACCCAACCCACCGTCAGGGGCAAACAACGTCTCAACCGTTCCCAAATTGTTGTATCCAAGACTCTGGCAGATATCACTGAATTGCTGAGCCTGTTGCTCTAATGGCCCGCGCTCCAGAGCTGGCGCAGGACTTTCTTCAATCAACTTTTGATGTCGCCGCTGCACAGAGCAATCGCGCTCGTAAAGATGCATGGCGTTGCCATGCAGATCCGCCAGAATTTGAAATTCGATATGGCGCGGTTTTTCAATCCAACGCTCTAAAAATACCCCCGCCGATGCGAAGGCTCGCTGAGCAGTTTCCACCGCAGCATTAATCGCGCCAGGCAATTCTTCAGTACTGCGCACTACATGCATGCCGATGCCGCCACCGCCCCCGGAGGGTTTCACTACAACCGGCAATCCTACTTTGGCAACAAAAGCCTCGGCCGCAGCCATATCGTCAATCAACTCGCTGCCAGCGAAGACGGGCATGCCTGCTTCGGCAAGCATTCGCCGGCCATTGACCTTATCACCCATCTGTTCGATCCAATGGGGATCAGGGCCTATGAAGGTCATACCCTGAGCGATCACTGCAGCCGCAAAGCTTGCATTTTCGGCAAGGAAACCATAACCGGGATGCACTGAATCGGCACCGGAGGCCACTGCAGCAGCCAACAGTTGTTGTTGATCTAGATAGGATTCGGCGGCGCTATTCCCGCGCAGCGGCATAGCCTGAGTAGCCTCGGCAAGATAGGGGGCGTCTTTGTCTGCTTCCGAATACACCGCAACACTGGCGATGTTCAGCGCCTGGCAGGCACGAATTATGCGCCGCGCAATGGCCCCTCGATTGGCGACCAGAACCTTAGCCAGCATGCTGCGCCCCCGACGCGTCTGACCCTATTAAAGGGTCAGTTGATCGCCAGTTAAGCGGTTATACGCTTCTAGATAACGGGCAATACTTTGTTCAACCACTGCCTCTGGTAGTTCTGGCCCGGGCGGAGTTTTATCCCAGTCTCCCGCACTCACCACAGTCTCGAGATAGTTACGCACAATCTGCTTATCAAAACTATTCTGCTCTCGACCCGGCTCCCAATCGTCCGCCGGCCAAAACCGCGAGCTGTCTGGGGTAAATATCTCATCAATCAATAGCGGCTCAGCCTGACCATCGACTTGCCCAAACTCAAACTTAGTATCAGCCAGGATAATGCCCCGCTCAGCGGCGTAGTCGCGCGCGGCGGAGTACAAGGACAGAGTTTTATCCTGCAACCAGGCCATCAGTTCAGCGCCAACCACTTCGGCGCCCTGATCAAAACTGATGTTTTCATCATGACCATCGGTAGCCTTGGTTGACGGCGTGAACAACGGTTCCTGCAAGCGATCACTGTTACGCAAGCCTGCTGGCAGGGCAATGCCACAAACCTCACCAGACCGTTGATAATCCTTCCAACCACTGCCGGTGATATAGCCACGGGCAATGCACTCTATGGGTACAACTTCGGTACGACGACACAACATAATGCGTCCACGCAGTTGATCCTGTTCAGCACTGGTCAATCCCGGCACATCATTTACATCGGTACTGATTAGGTGATGCGGCACGGTGCTGGCAAAGTGATCAAACCAAAATTTGGAAATCTGCGTCAGCACGACGCCCTTACCTGGCAAACCATTACCCATTACGACATCAAATGCGCTGATCCGATCTGTAGCGATGATCAGAATGGCGTCTTCGCCTGACGCTAATTGCACATCATAGAGATCACGAACCTTGCCTGATCGCTTGTTGGGCAGACTAAGATCCGTACTAAGTACCGCTGTGGCCACTGTTGCTCCTTCTAAAATTATCGAACGCGTTGTCGCGTTGCATATATTGCTTATTGATATCCGTTATTCTAGCGTTTTACTGCCTTGCTCCGGCGGCAATTTTACGCCATTCCTGGGTCGGCACTAAAGCCGCCAAACCCGAAAAATTATGCTCAGAGGGCAATTTCCTCAACTACTTTATCGCCACGCTATCCCGCGCTAGGCAGAACTGCCGCCATCGGCCATATAGACGGAACCGGTAATAAAAGCGCTTTCGTCGCTAGCCAAAAATAGCATTATGTTGGCTATATCCCGAGGCTCTGCGTAGCGCTGCATCGGTATGCCTGCCGCCATCGTTTGCATCGCCTCTTCTGGCTCGTCTGGACTGATGCCTTGCTCGATCGAGCGCATCATACGCGTATTCACAGGTGACGGATTTACGGTATTAACGCGTATGCCCTCTGGCGCAAATTCCTTGGCAGCCGATCGCATCAACCCAATAACTGCATGCTTACTCGTCGCATAAGGCGCTAACCGGGGGGCGCCGGTAAGACCGGCAATACTGGAGGTAATGATGACACTACCGCCACCACGCAGACGCATTGCCGGAATTGCGGCACGCAACCCCAAGAACGGGCCTTTGACGTTGATCGCCATAAGCTCATCGAAGCGTTGCTCTGGGTAGTCAAGCAAACTCACCACATCGCCCTCAATGCCCGCATTCGCTAAAAATATGTCTACGCCACCATAACGCTCGGTGGCGGTATCAATCATCGCTTGATTGTCCGCCGCCTTGGTGACGTCGCCGACATGATAGCTCACACGATTGCTACCCAAGCGCGCAGCGACCTCTGCCAAAGCACCGGCATCTAGATCAACCAGCAATACGCTCGCCCCCTCTTCAAGAAATCTCGCGGCCGCCGCTTCACCGATGCCGCCGGCGCCGCCGGTGATAACCGCTATTTTATCCTCTAATCGCATTACTTCCCCCTCTACTGGCCCGGCAAATTAGTGCTCGACCATGAATTAACACTGCCATCGATACTTAATCATAATATCGGTAGCCCTGGCCACAATGCCCTTTACCGATCAATCCACGGCCAGAGCTAATCATCAACCCAAGCGTAGCTGCGTTGCCCCTCGAGCCCTCGGTCTGCACCTACGCCTAACAATACGAATTACTTCCTTGGACGCAGGAAAGATTTTTTACTGACCCCACGGTGCAGAGATTCATAGGCTGCGGCATCAATAGCGTGCCGATCTGCCAGTTTTTCGAACAAACGAAATTTCGCAGCCACCTGTCGCCAACGGTCTTGCACCTCACCTTCAAATACCTTTGCCTTGGCACCAGAGCCGTAGCCACAAAATCCAAGCGTCTCGCCGCGCAAATCTATTTGTTCTTGGTAATCACTCTCGAGCACCGACACCAGCGCCAAAAATATAGAACCGGTGTATTGATTGCCGACCAGACTTGATGCTCTTTGCGACTTTTCAAGCTTATCTTCAACGAATGCGCGAAATTGTGGAGTATTTGCGAGTAGTCGCCGGTATTGGTCCTTTGCCCTGGCAAATTCCGCCTGTCCCTCGGGGGAATCTTCGTAGTGTTCTGCCACCGGCGCTGAGCCAATGTCTGCAACGATAGCTTGCCACTCCGGTAAATGGCTGCGATCGAGTTGGAAAACATCCGGCAACATCCTTTTGCCTTGATAAGCATAGGGTAAATGCACGACAAGCCTAGACCACTGATCTGTGAGGGGTTTGTCCCTTTCAGGATCCAAGCGCCCACTGCGCACAGCCTGATTTGCGAAATCCGTGAACGCATCTTTAACTGCTTCCGCGTAACACCTATTCGAAAATTGCCCGTCAAATACCGGGGTATCGCTATGCAGGGTAAGTTTTTCGTTGGCAAATAGCTGGGCTCTACTGTTGCCCGAGGCTGGCAAAGCATTAACAATTTTGTCCATCAATCCCTTGGTGAGGGTCTCGCCACTTTGTTCGACCAGCTCAAATACGCTTTCCAGCACCGAGCGCACAGGGATTTCTCGGCGGGGTTTAAAGAAGTCATGAACCGGCGTGGTGGCCACACCCCAAATATCCGCAATCGCCAATAATCTCGGATCATGTTTAATGAGTATCGCACCACCACCTGCTCCCTGTGTGTATTCACCACTGGAACCTAGGTCGTACTTGGCATGGTCCGCAAAGGCGACGATGCCAATACGATCTTCCTCAGCACCACCGCGCGCCACCCAATCCAACATGTTGTGCAGCGCATCCACCGCACCAATACAGGCAAAGGTTAAATCGACAACGTCACAGCGCTTGAGGGATTCAGGACCATAAGTATCAGCGTACTTTTGTTGCAGCATGTCCATGATGTAGGTGGCGGTGGGTTTCGCGCTATCGAGTGCGGACTCAGTGCCCAGATATATACGCCCGATCCTACGCGGATCGATTGAATTACTGTCGATTAATTGTGCAACTGCATTTGCACCCATAGTCGCCGTATCTTCGTGGGCATCAGGCATCGCCATAGCAGAGAGACCAAGACCCCGGCTCAATTTTGCGAAGTCAACACCTCTTAACTTGGCAAAATCTTGCATAGCGAGATACAAACGCGGCACGTAAATCGCAATATCATCGATACCGACCTGTGGCATATTTTTCCTTAGCTGGGTTCTGCGAAGAGAACATTAGTCTCGGCGCCCGAGAGAGATCTCAGACCGCCTTTTTCGGCTTCATTGAAGCCATCATTACTTGTTGCTTGTGTTTTAGCTGCGAGCGAATGCCTGAGCAAAGTCGTCGGTCAAATCCTCAACATCTTCTATACCGACCGAAACACGTATTAAGGTATCGGCGATACCCATATCTGCTCGTACCTTGGGGCCAACTTCATGATAAATCGTGTGCGCCACCGGAATAACTAAAGAGCGGTTATCGCCTAAGTTGGTGGATTTAATAACCACTTGTAAGGCGTTCAAAAACTGCCAGATATCACGGTCTGCTGACAACTCAAAACTGAGAATGGCGCCAGAGCGACCAAATAGGTCCTGGCTGCGCTGATACTGAGGATGCTGAGGTAGGCCTGGATAATAGACAGCCTCCACACTACTAGACGGCTGCTGCTGTAAAAATTCAGCCAACGCCTGAGCATTCGAACACTGCCGCTCCATGCGCAAGGCAAGGGTTTCAGCACCCTTGCTAATATCATGCGCAGCCTGGGCTGCGAGGGCTGCACCAAGGTCGCGGAGGCCCTTTTTTCGAATCTGCGTAATACCCCAACGCACACTGTCGCCCTTGCGGTAGTCAGCATAAATATTTTGAAACGCACCCCAGTCATAGGTGCCTAACTCGGTAACCACACCACCAAGCACATTACCGTGACCGCTTATGTACTTGGTTAGGCTATTTACAACCAAACTGGCCCCCACCGACCTCGGCTGAAACAGGTACGGTGATGTCATCGTGTTGTCCACCACATAGATCAAGCCACGCTGCTGGCACAACTCTCCGATTGCTTTAAGGTCAGCAATCTGTGTGCGCGGGTTGGCTATGGTTTCGACGAAGACCATTTTCGTTTCGGCTGTAATTGCATTAGCCACATTGTCGACATTGGTGGCATCAACAAAACTGATATTCAAACCTTGGCGGTCAAAGCTGTTAAATAAACTGGTGGTATTACCAAACAAGAAAGCGCTCGAGACTACATGATCACCCGCTCGCAGCAGCGCAAACATAGTGGTGCCAATCGCCGCCATGCCGGTCCCGAAACAGACACTGGCGACCCCTTGCTCCATCGCAGTAATTTTATTTTCCAGCGCGGACACTGTGGGATTAACTTGGCGCCCATAGGTATATCCCGGCTGCTTGCCCTGAAATACCGCCGCCAATTCATGAGCATCTTCGAAACTGAATGCCACGGAATCGTGCACAGGTTTATGCACCGCACCATGCTCTATAGCCTGCTGCCTGTCGCTGTGTACAATTTTGCTGGTAAATCCTTTCACTACTGGCCCGTACGCTATGTCACTGAAGACCCACTATGTTAAGTGAGTCAGGGGAATCCTACATAGTGTAGCAGCAACTGCTACCCAGCTTGTGCTCTAAAGCCGATAAACTAGGCGACCCGGGGGAAATTTTCTGTTTCGTCATCATGAAAGTTAAGATTCTGCGTGTACGAAGGGCATCGGCCAAACCGGGAACACACGGGAGAGAGCCGATAGCGCAAGAGCATGTTTTAGCTCGCCACTGCATACCGAATCGCGCACCTGCTCTTGGGACATAAATTCCAAAGCTATAGATTCACCCTCACCTAAATCTTGAGACTGTGCGCGATAGATATCTTCGGCAAGCCAGTGATGACACAGGTGGTTATGAAAAGCAGGATTGGGCTCGACAGCGCCCAGATAGCGCCAGCGATCACTGACATATCCCGTCTCTTCTAACAATTCACGGGCTGCCGCAGTCTTCGAATCTTCGCCCGGGTCGACCATGCCGCCAGGGGTTTCCAATGTGGTGTAGCCAACCCCAAAGCGATACTGCCGGATCATCAGACTGCGGCCGTCGGAATCCAGCGCGACCACATTCACCCAGTCTACTGACTCCAGCACCAAGCGCTCGAAAACTTTGTCGTTGCGCGGATTGCGTAATTTATCGATGCGCTTTTCAAACAACATCAATCCAGCATCTTCGTAGCGCGAGCCTAGATGCTGCCAATCAAGTTCACTTGGCTTTGATTCCTCACTCATTTGGCAATACCACTCCAATCTGGACGAAACGGCTGCATTCCTTGTTGTCCTGCGGCCTCGGTCCAAGGGGTTACATGACGTTCCGCACCCACCTCTTGCAGCGCCTGTTCTACGCTTAAATACTGACTCAGAGTTTCCAATGAGCGCTTGGTGGGCTCAATCATCTGCCAATCGCCTTGGCGTGCGTTTTCTAACGCCTCATTGGGGTTTACCCAATTACCGTCGTCTGCTGTTTCATCGGTGTCCGCAGCAGCATTTTGATCAGCTGGCATAGCTGCTAGGAAGAACCGGGTATCAAAACGGCGCGGCACAGAGGGCGGCGTAATCCAGTGACTGAAATAAACCAGCCGGTCCGAGGCGATCGTCACTTGCTGCTGTTGTAGGACAGTAGCCCAGCTTATATCGCCCTGCAGAAGATCTTGACGCGATGCGCCAATACTCTGTTGTTGCGCCGCATCTAGCTGTATCGGGCCGGAGACACTATTCGCCAACAAAACCCCGCACTCCTCAAAACACTCTCGCGCCACCGCAACCCAATAACGCAGACCTCCAGCGCTCACACCCAAACGAGCGCTGGCTTCCTGATCCGTTAAGGTCGGACATGAGTCGGGCAGCCAGTCGTCCTCGTCAACTTTGCCACCAGGAAAAACATGCAGATCCGGGAAATCACCACGCCCCGGGCGCTTCACCATATAAACTTGCAATCCTGCTGGATTATCTCGAATCAACATGACAGTAGCTGCTAGTCGAATATTCTCGCGCTGCAGTGGTTGCACACTAATGCTCCTTAGTTCCCCTACAAAACTTATTGCCCCAAGGCTTTGATCTCATTCGTTACTGATAGCCACGGGATACGCGCTTTTGCACGGCAGCGAACAAGAACTCTGCCAAGATTGCCAGCATTGCCGCCGGTATGGCACCCCGCAATATCATATCGGTATCGTTCAGCGACAACCCCACTACGATGGGCTCACCCAATCCGCCGGCTCCGATAAATGCCGCCAAGGTCGCGGTACCAATGCTGATCACCGCGGCGGTACGAATACCCGCAAAAATCATCGGCAGCGACAGTGGTAAGCGCAGATACCGCAATTGCTGCCAGCGGCTCAAGCCCAAGGCTGTTGCCACCCTCACCAAGGTTGGGTCTACCGTAGACAGCGCCGTTACCGCGTTGCGCACGATGGGCAGCAGCGAATAAAGAAACAACGCTACCACAGCGGGCGTAAAGCCAATGCCAAAAATCGGAATCATCAGTGCCAGCAAAGCCAGCGAGGGCACCGTCTGTAGCAACCCGCAAAAGTACACCACCGCATTGGCCAAACGCGTATTAGCAAATACCGTCAGACTCACTGCAAGGCCAATAAGAATTGCTGCCGCTAACGCCAAGCCGGTTAATTGCAGATGCCGCAGCACATGGCCCGCCAACTGGGGCCAGAAATTGGTAGTCGGCGTTTGCCCAACGTCTGCACTTAGACCGAGCGTCTGTCGCTGGGCATCAAGAAATGCGCTGGCAACTTCGGCATAACTCATGCCTTCCACCGCCACCTGAGCATTCAACCGCTGCATCGTCGCAGCATCTATCGTGCCAGCCAAACGCCGAACCCAAGCTGCCGCCGCTGGCGCCTGCTCGAGCCAATCTGTACGCACCAGGGGGGCCGCCATATAGGCTGGGAAGTAGGCTAAATCATCCGCCAGTACTCGCAGCGGATAGCGGCTCAATTCACCATCGGTACTGTATGCGTCAGTCGCATCAATAGCCCCATCAGCAATCGCCTGATAAGCCAAAGCATGCTCAATACCCTCAACGCTATGCGGTAACGCGTAGCGCTTTGCTAGACCGGGCCAGCCGTCACCGCGCTCGAGAAATTCATGACTAAAAACCAAGCGCAATTGCGGATGCTCGGCCAGATCACCAATGTTGCGCAGACCTAACGACTCCGCAAGCTGACTTCGAACCGCTATCGCATAGGTATTGTTAAATCCCAACTGCGGCAGCAAACGGATCCCACGCTCGGTGAGCGCCGAGTTTAGCTCCTCGCGACCGGTGAGTTCAGGCCGCTGTAAAATCGCCTGAGATAGGGTTCCGGTATATTCCACATACAAATCAATTTCGGCATTTAGCAGCGCCTGATAGCAGATAAGCGTGCCACCTAGGCCAAAGGCACGTTCTACAGCGATGCCTTCGCCCTCCAGCAACTGCGCTACGATCTCGGCCAGCAAGTAGTTTTCCGCAAAATTTTTGCTCGCCACCCGCACGGGATTAGATGGGTTAGCCTGCGCCGACAATGCTAGCGCCATACAGGCCAACAAAGCGGCATTGCAGAAACTACGCAACACTGGCGATCAGCCGCTCAACATAGGGACTCCCAGGCGCCGCAAAAACATCATCAGGCGCGCCACTCTGAACAATTTGTCCTTGCTCCAAAACCACTAAAACATCAGCTAAGCGGCGGGCTTCGCGCATATCGTGGGTGACCAATAACGTGCTAATTGCTTGCCTGCGTTGCACCTCCTCAAAGCGCTCGTAGAGGCCAAGTCGCGTTACCGGATCTACCGCCGAAAAGGGTTCGTCCAACAACAATAAATCTGGTTCCAACATTAGCGCCCGACACAGGCCAAGCCGCTGCTGCTGACCTCCAGACAGTTCTCTTGGCGGCCGCTCCGCCACACTTGCTGGCAGCGCCATAGCCTCAAGCAACTCCTCAAAGCGCTGTTGAATACGCGCCTCTGACCAGCCCTGCAAACGCGCCACCAGCACGACATTGTCGCGTGCTGACAAATGCGGGAATAACCCAGCGCCCTGAACCGCATAGCCAATACGATGGCGCAAGTGCTGCAACTTGTGCTGAGGAATCGGCTCACCAAAAACTTGCACACAGCCCCGGTCTGGCTGTTCCAGCGCGTTAACCATCTGTAACAACGTGGTCTTGCCGCTACCGCTGGCGCCGACAATGGCCGTGGTTTGGCCACTTGGTAACATCAGTGACAAATCATTAAATACAACCAGGTCACCAAAGCTCTTGCTCACCCCACGAAAGGCAACACATGCCTCTGCAGATAGGCTACTCACTGTCCGCGCCTGTAGGCTCGGGATAGCGAGCAGCTAAAGCTAATCCATACTCACGCAATTGCTGCATCTGTCCCAGCTTGGTAGCTTCGCCTGCGGTTTCTAAGGTCACGCTGAGTTCATCAACTCGAGCCTGAAATCTGCGCAGATTCAGCCAATCCCCTTCTCCATAGAGCTTCGCCACAACAAAGTCCTGCCACTGGGCCTGCTCTTCGGCGCCGAGTAATTCTGGATGAGCTCGAGCCTTCATCCGTTGGGCCAGTGGCAGCAACCGTGAGTCACTGAAATCCATGGTAGGCCAATCACCTTGGCGTCTGGATACGTGGAAGTGTTGGCAGCGCGAGCGGTCTTCGTCTTGCAAAAAACCCTGGTAGAGGGCCGCATCTGCATCCTCAGAAAGCCGCTGCTGCGGCTGCGTATAAACACTGCGGATTTTTTGCATTAGTCCAGGCTGCTTGAGGCGCCGCGCACGCTCCTTGATATCACGCATATTCAGCTGCAGACGCTGACGATTTTCGTCATTCAATACATCAATGGGAGCGATAAACGGGCAGCGATTTATTTTCACTTCCTTCAACGGCGGACGTTCATGCTGACCTGGTGTAAAAAGCTGCTCACGGATTGCTTCTGCGGATTGCTCAAGCAGCGGCGTAATGTCTTGCGCCAAGTCGACAACCACTACCGAATTGGTATTCGTTGGGTGCCGAGTCAACGATACTATCGGTGCCACACCGAACCGCTCCCGAGGATTCATTCCACTCACATGCACGAGCAATTGGCCACCATAGGGTTCCAGCAGCTCCCGTACCGCGCGCTTATTACGCAGCGCAAAATAGTAGTCAAATAACTTCGGCTGCTGCTGCTTGATCAAGCGTGCCATCGCAATTGTCGCGTGCACATCTGCGAGGGCGTCATGGGCATTACTGTGGCCAATGTCGTTGGCCTTGGTCAACTCCTCTAACTTATATACCGGTAATCCCTCGGCACTTTGTGGCCAGTTAATGCCGTCACGGCGCAACGCCCCAGTCGCTCTCACTAGGTCTAATATGTCCCATCTAGAGCAACCGTTCTGCCATTCGCGCGCATACGGCTCAAATAAATGGCGATACAAACCGTAGCGCACAAACTCGTCATCGAAACGCAGGCTGTTGTAGCCAACTACACAGGTCTCTGGCACCGTGAAGCGGCGCATAATTTCTTCCCATGCCTGGACCTCGGGTATGCCCTCCCGTTGCAGCGTTGCCGGCATAATCCCGGTAACTAAACAGGCATCGGGATTCGGCAATATGTCATCGCCTAGGTGAACGTAGGTGCACAATTCGTCACCCAAAATATTCAAGTCCTGATCAGTACGCAGTCCCGCCACTTGAACCATACGATCCCATTTTGGATCGGTACCAGAGGTTTCTAGGTCATACCAATAGAAAGAGTTCGCCATGTCCTTTAACCTCGCCAGAGAGACACAACCATACCTGATTATGAAAACCATAGCCTTGTTGCTCGGCCCCACTGCTGCGATTCTATGCGGCGCAATATTTTATTTCGCCACCGCGAATGTCGCTGCAGCCCTGACTCTAGGCATAACCCTATGGGTAGTGGTGTGGTGGATCTTTGAACCAATACCAATACCGGTAACATCGCTGTTGCCCATGGCCTTGCTGCCGATGTTCGGCATTATCAGCGCGAAAGAATTGGGCGCAGCCTACGGCAATCCATTGGTACTGCTGATGCTCGGCGGCTTTCTCATCGCTACGGCCCTTGAGCGCAGCGGCGCCCATCGCCGCCTCGCAGTTTTTATGGTGCGGCTATTCGGCGGTAACAGCCCGCGCCGCCTGGTGCTGGGCTTTATGTTTGCCAGTGCCGCCTTAAGCATGTGGATATCCAATACCTCCACCACACTGATGTTGCTGCCCGTTGCATTGGCGGCGCTGGAGAGCACAGAAGACAAACGCTTAGCCACGCCGCTGCTTTTAGGCATCGCCTANGCTGCAAGCATAGGNGGCATAGGCACGCCAATCGGCACACCGCCAAACATGGTCTTTATGGGCGTTTACAATGAGATCAGCGATACCGCCATATCCTTCGGCCAGTGGATGCTCTGGGCGCTGCCCGTGGTANTGGTCCTGTTGCCGATAGCGGGTTTCTGGATTACGCGCAATCTTTCTGCCAGCGGTGCGATCGCGNTACCAGANATAGGCGCGTGGCGCACCAGCGAACGACGCGTGCTGATTGTATTTTCTCTTACGGCGCTATTGTGGGTAACCCGCACTGGTCCCTTCGGCGGTTGGTCAGAGCTATTGCAATTACCTTATACGAACGATGCCATGGTGGCATTTCTTGCGGTTATCGCGTTATTCATCATTCCTAATGGTGAGCGCAATAGCGACACCGGTGAATCATCGCGCTTGCTCGACTGGCAGACAGCAGAGCGAATTCCGTGGGGTATGCTGCTGCTATTCGGGGCGGGCATTACCATCGCNACNGCATTTACCAATTCGGGACTAAGTAACGTAATCGGCACAGGCTTGGAGTCTTTGTCGACATTACCGATACTTTTGATGATCGCGACTATTTGCCTAGCAGTGACCTTTCTCACCGAAGTCACCAGCAATATGGCTACNACNGTNCTCCTCATGCCTATTTTAGCCGCTGCAGCGCTAGGCGCTGGCATTGACCCTATTTTATTGATGATCCCCGCAGCTATGAGCGCATCCTGCGCCTTCATGTTGCCCGTCGCTACGCCACCCAATGTGGTGACGTTCTCTACCGGTCGCTTCTCAATCCAAGATATGGTTCGCGAGGGTCTGGCATTGAACCTGTTGGGCGTTTTGGTGATCAGTTCGTCCTGCGTGTTGCTGCTGCAATAGCGCCCGCTGACGCAAAGCCTGCAGTTGCTCAAGGCGACTCGCTGCCGATAATTTTGTCAGCCCTCTAACCTNGTCGTAGAACTTAGGCCAGTCTTTATTGAGCTCGGCAAACATCTGCGCGAATGCGCTGACCCAATCTTCATAAGTTCCCAGCGATAGCAGCAACGCATTATTAAAACGTTCACCCATAAGAGCGTCAAAACGCCCGTTACCAAGCCGACTAAGATTTGCCGTATAGCAGTTTTTCCAATGGGCGCGCAGNTTGTCGCGTTGCCGCATACGCTCAGCCCTGCTCCCTGACTGCTGCTGGTATAGCGTGGCTAAATCGGCTTTGGCGGCCAAGACAAATGTCTTAAAGCGCACCCATTCAGCCTGACCGCGCCGCCAACGCGCAAAACGCTCATCGCTGGCGTCATCTGCAACAGCAGACAACCACANCCGTGCTCCCTCTGCTCCGACAAAGCTGGCAAAACTTTCATTAAAAGCGACATCGCCTTTCAGCCAGACTTCGCTGTGCGCTAATTCATGCAACAATAAATTCGCCAACGCCGGCTCGCTATAAAATACAAAACTACTGAGCAACGGGTCGTCGAACCANCCCAGCGTTGAATAGGCTGCAACACCCCCGACATAGGTATCGAAACCATTCTCCTTGTATCGCGCAGCAAAGGCCCGAGCATCTGCCTCAGCGAAAAAGCCGCGGTAAGGCGCACAACCGATGAGCGGATAGCACCATTGCTCACTGCGCATGCTTAAGGGAGGCGCGGCAAATACATTCCACACGACATAGTCACGCTCNAGATGCACATACCGCTGGTAGCGATCTGCAACCACTAGGTGTAACTCTGTTTCAGCGAATTCCAGCATCGACTCAATCGTCTGCAACCTAGCGCGCAGCTGTGCCGACGTGGCTGGATCCTCTATCACACTGCGGGTAGGGGTACTGTTCAGCAACAATTCCCATTGCCCTTGAGCCGCTTGTTGATAGAAGCGCAATGACTCACAGCCACTGGATAAACAACAGGCCAAGGCCATGCCAAGAAATTTTATGCTCTTCATAAGTTGCCGTAGCCAGCACACAGTGCCAACATTGTGATAACGATTTCTTGTAGGGTTGCCATGCATCTTCTCAAAGGCGTCTTGGCCTGCNTCGCTTTATTGTTAGCCACTGTCAGCGTGTGTTTCGTCCTCGCATGGTGGACGNTCAGACTGAACTTTACCAAGGGCGCGGCCAGAGCCAAACTGAAGCGCAGAATGGATANCATCATCATCTGGTGGACCAGCTCCAATCGCCTCATGATCAAGACTTTGGGCTTAACAAATGCCCATATCAACTGGCACAACGTTGCGGAAGTGCGNCCCGACCAATGGTATTTGGTAATTTGTAACCATCANAGCTGGGCCGACATTTTGTTGCTNCAAACCTTTCTGCTAGACACGATTCCGCCGCTCAAGTTCTTTACTAAATCGCAACTCATCTGGATTCCCTTTGTTGGCGTGGCTATGTACGTCTTAGGCTTTCCCTACGTAAAACGAGTCAGCCGCGACCAAATCCGCGCTAATCCCGAATTACGCTACGTCGACCGTGACAACGTCTTCAAGGCNTGCGAAGGTTTTAATAATCACCCCACCTGCGTGCTGAATTTTGTTGAAGGCACTCGTTTTACAGCCGAGAAACACCAGCGACAAAACAGCGAATATAACCACCTCCTGCGACCGAAGGCCGGCGGCATCGACTATGTGCTGCAGGGTATGGAAGGACAACTGCGCCACGTCGTGGATGTCACCATCGTCTATCCGGATGGTGTACCCACCTTTTGGGATTTCTTACAAGGCAAATGCAAAGACGTGCATATAGACATAAGGCAACTGCCGTTACCGGAGTTAACCGGTGTTACAGACCCTGCACATCGCAAAACCAGTCTGGCCCAATGGATGCGGCAAATTTGGCTGGAAAAAGACCAACTNATCTCGCGAACNCTAGACGGCCACAGTGCTATCGAGCCCCGCTAAACTCCGGCTTAATTCACAGCCGCTGCTGGGCTGAGTGCNCTGCGCAAGTCGTCAAGACGTTGTTCAAGGTCTCGAAACCGCGAATTCGTTGCGATTCTGTAGGCATCGATCGCGGCAATCGCTTCGGTATTCTCTTCCACCTGGGTATCTAAATTAGCGCGCAGTTTCGCTACTGACTGGCTGGTCGTATTGACCTTGTCGACTAGGTCCTGCTGGGCGCGCACCAACTGCTGCAGCTGAATCTCAATACTGGTCAATTGATCGATCAATGCTGTTTGCTGGGAAAAGGCCTCCTCATGTCGCGCCGTGGCGGCTTTTAGATCCCGAGCAGTGGATTGCAATCCCGTCACTGATTTGTCGAGACCCTTTACTGCCTTCTGATTGTCTTTGATCCAGCCCTTGTTGCGCTCATTCGCTACCGCCCANAGCTTGCGAATCTCGGATTCCCAAAGAGAGAGTTGTTCCTGAGTNTCTTCACCACCCTGAGACAGCGCGGTATCTGTTGCCGACAAGCGTTGCTCTAGGCGCTGGAGTCGAGTGTTGGCATCGGTCAATCGGGCTTGTTCCGCAATCAACGCCTGTTGTTGATTGGCGATGAACCATCCTGCCGCGACAAGACCACCCACCAAAACCACCATGACAGCATTTAAAAAGACACTCCGGCCGCCTTCGGTAGGCCTACTGCGCTGGGGGCGGCGACCACCACCGCTCGGTCGATACCCACCGGGTTCGGTCGATAGAGACTGGTCAGCGTCGTTAGTCATACCTTACCAATTCAGTACCGGAGAACAGAGCGGCCGTCAGCACTCGCCCGAGGCCGCTCATAATGGAAGCGTCATTTATAGGTAATACAAGATACCTGCCATAACTACGGTCAAGACGAAACCAGATGTAATCACACCACGAATAGTGGTCAATACACCTTGCTTGCCAACGATCGCGTTGATTTCAATGGCTGCAATAATCGCTAGCGCAATGCCCAGTGCAGTAGAGTTCGCGCCAATACTGCCATTTATTGCGAAGTGTGCGCTTGAACCCATGAAGTACAACATTGGAATCGAGAACAGTGTATTTGTTCGAGACGCCAGCGCTGCTTTAGGCGCCGCGGCAGCCGCCGCAGGATCCGCTTCACCACCGGCAGCAACAGCTTGGTTTGAAGCAATCACGATGCGCTGGTTGGGCCAAATGATCAGCCATACGTTGAGGAACATTAGAGTTCCCATGGTCGCACCCAGAGTAATATCAGGCGTCAGACCAGAGTGCTTGTAGCCCAGCAAAATCACACCGGTTAAGAACGTTAACATCGCGCCCCAACGGAACCACCATAGCGCCCGAGGCACCAATTTAGAGAAGGCGTCTACCCGCGCATCGCCCTCTGCTTCTTTAAAGTACTCTGTTTGCACAAAGTTGAAGTAGTACAGCATGCCAATCCACACTACACCTGCCAGCACGTGACCGAAGCGTGCCAAATATTCTACCAATAGTTCCATCGTAACCCCTGTTGTTGCCCCAAAAGCTGCAGACAAGAATAGCTAAACCCCGTCGCTGGTACCAGCGCTGCAAGCGAGTTTCGATTCTGACAATCTGTATCAAGTGCAGTAATTTTAATTCATGCAAAAAAAACCCGGCTATTGCCGGGTTTTTTTTCGATCGAAGATCGATTTACATCATGCCGCCCATATCTGGCATACCGCCACCAGGCATGCCTGCAGGAGCGCCGCCTTCGTCAGGCAGTTCACTAATCATGGCCTCAGTGGTGATCATCAGGCCAGCTACAGAAGAAGCCGCCTGCAGCGCAGTGCGAGTTACCTTGGCAGGGTCAAGAATGCCCATCGCCAACATGTCGCCATATTCACCGGTGGCCGCGTTGTAGCCTTCGTTACCTGCAAGGGCCGCAACCTTGTCCAGTACCACAGCGCCTTCAACGCCTGCGTTTACCGCGATCTGTCGCAACGGCGCGCTCATCGCGCGAACCGCAAGGGCTATACCTACGTTTTGATCTTCGTTGTCGCCTTTCGCTGACTGCGCAGCTTCAATCGCACGTACCAGAGTGACACCGCCACCAGGTACTACGCCTTCTTCAACCGCAGCACGAGTAGAGTGCAAAGCGTCTTCAACTCGCGCTTTCTTCTCTTTCATTTCGACTTCAGTAGGCGCGCCCACTTTGATCACGGCAACACCGCCAGCCAACTTGGCCAGGCGCTCTTGCAGTTTTTCACGATCGTAGTCAGAAGAGGTGTCTTCGATTTCTGCACGGATTTGCTTGATGCGACCAGCGATATCGTCTTTGTTACCCGCACCATCAACAATCGTGGTGTTCTCTTTCGTAGATGAGACGCGCTTCGCAGTTCCCAGGTCTTCCAGCGTTGCGCCTTCAAGAGTAAGACCAACTTCTTCAGAAATCACTGTCGCACCAGTCAGGATCGCGATGTCTTGCAGCATCGCCTTACGACGATCACCAAAACCAGGCGCCTTAGCTGCCGCCACTTTAACGATACCGCGCATGTTGTTTACTACCAACGTTGCCAGTGCTTCGCCTTCGATATCTTCAGCGATGACCACCAACGGACGTCCGGCTTTCGCTACGCTCTCCAGCAGTGGCAACAAGTCGCGGATGTTCGAAATCTTCTTGTCGCAGAGCAAGATGAAGGGATCTTCGTGCTCAGCAGCCATCGAATCTTGGTTGTTGATGAAGTAAGGAGAAAGGTATCCACGATCGAACTGCATACCCTCAACGACGTCAAGCTCATTCTCTAAGCCAGAACCTTCTTCGACGGTAATTACGCCTTCTTTACCAACCTTCTCCATTGCTTCAGCAATGATCTCACCCACAGCCGAGTCGCTGTTAGCAGAGATTGTACCCACCTGAGCAATCGCCTTTGAATCTTCGCAAGGGGTTGCCATGCTTTGGATCTTCTCAACCGCAGCTGCGACAGCTTTGTCGATTCCGCGCTTGAGGTCCATTGGGTTCATGCCCGCGGCAACAGACTTCAGACCTTCTTGCAGGATCGCCTGCGCCAACACTGTTGCGGTCGTGGTGCCGTCGCCTGCTTCATCAGAAGTTTGGCTGGCCACTTCTTTGACCATTTGTGCACCCATGTTTTCGAACTTGTCTTTCAGTTCAACTTCTTTGGCAACTGAAACACCGTCCTTGGTTACTGTTGGCGAACCAAAAGCCTTATCTAAAACTACGTTCCGGCCTTTTGGACCCAGAGTAACTTTTACTGCGTTGGCAAGGACGTTAACGCCTTCGAGCATCAAGACTCGCGCGTCATCACCAAATTTTACATCTTTAGCGCTCATCGCTTTTTTCCTTTTGTCTTAACTAAAGTACGGAGGTCTAACCTTCCAGCACTCCAAAGATTTCACTTTCACTCAAAATCAGGAGTTCCTCTCCATCGATCTTGACCGTGCTTCCGGCGTACTGACCAAAAATAATTTTGTCGCCCGTTTTGACATCTAAAGGACGCACATCGCCACCGTCAGTCATCTTGCCCGGACCCGCAGCAAGGATTTCACCTTGTGACGGCTTTTCAGTTGCAGAGTCAGGAAGTACGATGCCACCAGCGCTGGTGGTTTCCTCTTCCAAACGACGCACGACAACGCGGTCGTGTAAGGGTCGAATGTTCATTAACTATGGTCTCCCAATTGCTCCAATTGCTTGGATTACTTTACTTACTGGTGTAGCCGCTTCGCGCTAATCGCCGAATCATGCTCCCCATTTCTGGCCCACCGCTCTTCGGCGAGGCCTCAGCTTTTAGCACTCTCACATCGTGAGTGCTAATTCGAGGACGCTATCATAGGGGCGAGTTCGGGATATTCAAGGCCCACCTGCGCATTTTGCATAAAATCAGTAGTTGCCCAGGCTACCCAAATGGATGGCAGATTTACCCTCTGAAGAGCTTGCATGAGCTATCCCGCTGACCACTGGGATATTTCTAATCCTGCACTCGGCATTCATACATGGGCGGAGCACTACGTTTTTGTAGATCTAGCCCGGCTCTAACCCCTTCACGATCGGCCTTAGATTTGTTTTGACTGGATTTAAACTTCGCTTCTATAGACTCGATAGCGATTTCAAAACCAAAAATCTTGCTCTGTAGGAGTTGCGTGTACTCTTTCGGCGCGTCTGCCACTTTCCAGGGACTCGGCCTGCTACTCTCCATTTGCGCAGTCATCGCTTCTAGATGCTCATGCACCCAAGAGGGGTCATCGACTAGCGTCGGCGCCCCTCTCGCATGTACTACTAAGTAATTCCAGGTGGGCACTACCTTGCCGGTCAACGCCTTAGTAGGATAAAACGAAGGCGAAATATAGGCGCTTGGACCCTGAAAGATCGCCAGAGCGCTGGGCGCTTGTTTGAGCAATAGCGCATTTGCGTCATGTTTTGGCAGGTGTCCACACAACTTTTGATCGCCTCGGGAGTCAACTTCGAGAAGCAGCGGATAATGGTTCGCCTGTGGACTGCCATCAACGCCGCATAAGACCACTGTTGCCAATGGAAAATGACGAATTAGAGCATTGATTGCATCACTGTCAGATTCGCGAAAATGATCTGAAATATACATAGCGCCACTCGGCCTTTAGCGTGATCAAGATACTGACACTATTCATCTTTTTTACGCTGAAACTCACCATCTAGGACGTTGCCCGCGTCATTAGCTGCAGAATCTGCACCTCGGGCGTGGGGAGGACTCATAACTGTGGCGCTCATCGCTACGCGCTGCATCAAGATTTTCGCAATCGCCACTCGGCTCGGCGGGAACAACAGGGTGAACCCCACAAAATCCGTAACAAAGCCCGGAGTGATCAGGAGCGCGCCCGCTACGGCGAGCAATATTCCCTCGGCCATTTCTGTTGCCGGCATCTGGCCCTGCTGGGCGCGCTGCACGCCGCGGGTAAGGGTCGCGATGCCCTGACGTTTCAATAACGCCACACCAACTACCGCTGTGAGCATCACCAGGCCGATAGTTGGCCAAGCATCAATGTAGCCAGCCACCTCGATTAACAGATACATTTCGATAATGGGCGTCAAAAAAAACAGCATAAGCCAGGGCATGGGATCACCTGATCGTGTCGCGAACCATCAATTTGCGGTCGCAGCCGATGTAAATCAAGCCATCAGTAAAGCCGAACGCATTTGGCAGGTCGTCGCACAGATACCCACAGGCCGGGTTATCAGCTATGGCGATGTTGCCCAACGCGCCGGACTACCGGGCTACGCGCGTTTCGTTGGGACCACTCTAGGGAAATTACCCAAGGACACCGGCCTGCCCTGGCATCGCGTGGTGAATGCCAGCCGCAAGATCGCTCCAAGGGGCAGCGGCCGAATGGGTGAACAAAAACGCCGTTTACGCGCCGAAGGCATTGTCTTTAACGGCGACACCGTAGCCAAAGAATTTTATTGGGAATGATTTCCGCGTTCCGACTGCGGTGGAGACCCATTCCACGGAGCAACCCAATAAAGTAAAACCATACCCGGCACAGCCATCAGCGCACTGAGGTAGAAAAAATCGGTCCAACCAATGGTGTCGACGAGCAAGCCGCTGACGCTTGATGCCACAACACGCGGTAAAGTTGCTATNGCTGTAAACATCGCAAACTGTGTTGCAACAGCCAAGCGCGAGGTCTCACGCGCTATAAACGCAACAGACGCCGCAGTACCTAAACCAACACCTAAGTACTCTCCGGCAATTACCACCGCCAGAATCACCGGATCCGGACCCGCTCCAGACAACCAAACAAAACCAAAAATTGTAATCAATTGAATCGCACCAAAAATCCACAACGCTTTGTTGATGCCAATTTTTACAATCACCAATGCGCCNAGCAGACCACCAATAATTGACGGCCACAAAGCCGCTTGCTTGGCAATNANGCCAATTTGGTCAGTGGTGAATTGCATATCCAGATAGAACGGCGAGGCTAGCGCTGTCGCCATATTGTCGCCAAGCTTGTAGAGCGCGAGAAATGCCAACATCGCCAATGTTGGACCCAATGCACGCCGTTGAAAAAATTCTTTGAAAGGAATGACCGTTGCCTCAGCAAGGCTCCTAGGAGGCGGACCATATTGTTTAGGCTCTTCGACCAGCAGCGCCATTACGACACCAACACTCATAAACGCTGCCATGATGATGAAATTCATCTCCCAGCTGACGTCATCAATTAGCACCATACCCAACGAACCAGGAACGAGCCCGGCGAGCCGATAGGCCTGCACATGGATAGAGTTACCTAGGGCGAGCTCGCCTTCGGTTTCAAGGATTTCGCGGCGGTAGGCATCAAGTGCGACATCTTGAGTGGCACTAAAAGCCACCACCCCAAAGACTAGTGCAGTTATAACCGTTAACTGACTGGCAACTTCCCAAAAACCTAAAGAGCCAATGAATAAGATCAGAGGAATTTGNGTAGCCAGCATCCAACTGCGGCGGCGACCGAGAAACGATAACGAATACCGATCCAGCAACGGCGCCCACATAAACTTCAAGACATACAAATATTGAATGGCACTGAGCGCGCCAATCATCGTTAGACTAACGCCATCTAGCCGCAACCAAACCGGCACCAATTGGATGAGCAGATAAAGTGGCAGACCCGACGCAAAGCCTGTGGCAACACAAATCAACATGCGCTGATTGAGCACCTGTTGGAAAAATGTGGGTCCTTGGTTGTGGAGGTCGCTCACGCAGGCTTAGTCACGAAAATTATTGTATTGCAGTGGCATGGCGATATCCGACTCTTTAAGCGCCGCCATAGCTGCCTGCAAGTCATCTCGCTTTTTGCCGGTTACACGCACTTTATCGCCATTAATTTGGCTTTGAATTTTTAGCTTCGACTCTTTCAGNATCTTNGTAATTTGTCGTGCACTGTCCTTATCAATACCTTGAGCCAANGCAAAGGATTGACGCTTTAATTTTCCAGCCCCCTCTATACTACCGGGGGTAAGCGCACGGCTATCCACATTACGTGCGGTCATCTTATCGCGCAGTATGTCCTTGATCTGACCGAGCTGAAATTCTTCCGGTGCGCTAAGCAAAATGCTCTGTTCTTCTAACTCGATATTTGCATCCACTCCGCGAAAATCAAAGCGATTGCGCAATTCGCGCAGGGCTTGATCAACTGCGTTACGGACTTCGTGCAGGTCAACTTCAGAAACAACATCAAATGACGGCATGGTTTTACGCTCTCCCGGCTGGATCTCAGAGGCATTCGTTATACCATGCACGCTTATCTTGGAGCCAGACAACTCATGTCCAGAATCAATCGCGTTACAACGCAAACCGGTGATAACGGCACCACAGCCCTCGGCACCGGTCGTCGAGTCAGCAAGACCGATCCAATGATCACAGCACTNGGCAGTGTGGATGAACTGTCGAGTCTGCTTGGCGTATTGCGCAATCTTCAAATCAACCCGGAACTGAGCACCCAGATTACCGATGTCCAACAAGTGCTATTCGACATCGGCGCAATTCTGGCTATGGAAGGGCAATATCAGGTAGAACAAATGGACGCNCGCATCGACGCGTTAAAATCCATTACCGAAACCTGTAACAGCACATTGCCACCGCTGCGCGAGTTCGTAATACCAGGAAGCAATCAAACCAACGCTCAGTGTCATCTCTGCAGAACGGTATGTCGTCGCGCAGAGGCTAATGTATGGGCGGTTCTAGAAACCACCGATTTGAATACAGACAGCGAAACNGCGTTTAAGCAAGCGGGCCGCTACTTAAATCGTCTCAGCGACTTTTTATTTGTGCAGGCCAGANTCTTGGCCAACGANCCANANGAAGCTCAGTGGCGCGGCCCGAGTGCGCCGACGTAGGCNGCAATTGCGATTTTACGAACTAAAGCGCCAACCGACGTACATCAGACAGCAGTTGCGACAACAACTGCATAAATTCACCACCGTCGACACCATTGATCACCCGATGATCGTAAGACAAGGACAGCGGAAGCATTTGCCGAGGCAAAAACTCCTGACCATTCCATTGGGGCTGAGTGCTGAGACGGCCAACACCCAGAATGGCGACCTCAGGTGCATTAACAATTGGGGTAAAACCAGTGCCACCGATCGAACCTAANCTGGAGACGGTAAAGGTCCCACCACCCAGGTCGTCTAATGCTAATTTTTTATCCCGTGCCTTCTCTGCCAATTCCGCGATGTTCTCGGATAATTCCCACAGGCCTTTTTTATCAGCGCCACGAATCACCGGCACCAGCAAGCCCTCGGCCGTATTGGTGGCGATACCCACGTTAATGTATTCCTTAACGATCAAATGTTGGCCATCTGGATGCAGTGAGCTGTTGAACTTGGGCTTTTGCGCTAAGGCATAGCAAACAGCGCGAACAATGAACGCCAGCGGTGTCAGTTTTATTCCGCGCTGTCCGGCTTCTGCTTTGAGGCTCTGGCGAAACTCTTCCATATCGGTAATGTCTGCCAAGTCGTGCTGAGTGACATGAGGTACGTTCAACCAACTACGCTGCATATTGGCGGCGACCTGCTGCTGCATACGCGTCAGCGCCTGTTCTGCAACCGGGCCAAAACGCGCAAAATCTACCGCCGGTATTTCGGGAATACCGGCACCCGAAGATTTAGCCGCTGGCGCATTCATTTGCTGTTTTACGTGGCTCTTTAAATCGTCCTTGGTGATGCGACCGCGTTGGCCGCTGCCTTGAACCTGATCTAATGCCACCCCCAATTCCCGGGCTAACCGCCGCACGGCAGGACCAGCATAGACCGTTGCCTCGGCCGACTTGGCAGNGGCACTTGTGGCGNCCGGGGGCTCCAAAGCTGACGGGNCATCGGCCTTAACCGCTGCCGGTTGCATNGTTGGCGGCGCTGCAGCTTGCACTGGCTCAGCCACCGGTTCTGTCACCGCTACTGGCGCGCTATTACTCACCTCGGCTGTNGCGATAAGCGCACCTGTGCCGACNCGGTCGCCTACCGCGACGGCAACANTGATTACCGTACCTTCCTGCTCCGCCGGCACTTCCATCGATGCCTTGTCCGACTCCAGCACCACTAACAAACTATCAAAGCTAATNCGATCGCCTGCAGTCACCGCGACCTCAATCACTTCAACATCTTCAATATCGCCGAGATCTGGCACCAAAATGTCAATCTTCGACACGGCCTGGGTCGCCNGCGACTCAGCCNCGGCAGACTCAATCTCCGCAGATTCAGTTTCCGCNGGGNTTGTGGTTGCTGCCGCGACCNGAACATCCTCGCTTGCCAGCGAGTCTGCCTCTCCAGCATNAGGGGNCACCGTTGCTATCAGAGTGCCTTCACTCACAAGGTCGCCTAGCTGNACGGCATAGGCCTGCAAAATTCCATCGCAGTTGGCTGGCACATCCATGGATGCTTTATCCGATTCGATAACGATGAGCGTATCGCCCGTTGCCACCGCCGCACCAGGCTCAATACACAATTCGATGACCTCAACCTCGTCGATGTCACCTAAGCTGGGAATCAGAACGTCCATGGTTTATTGCTGCTCACTATTCTTTTTGTACCTAATATCTTGCTGCCGCTTTGCCTATGCTGCCTAACGTTTAAAAAACTATTCGCCACGAGGATTAGGCTTGTCTTCACTGATCTCCAAGGCTTGCTGGGCTGAACGCACCACCTCAACTCCGATCACATTACTCTGGGCCAACTGACTTAGTGCACACAAGGTAATGTAGCGACGATCAACCTCAAAAAATTCTCGCAATTGCGAGCGCGTGTCGCTGCGTCCAAACCCATCCGTACCCAATACGTGCAACGGCGCTGATATAGATCCGCGCAGCGGCTCGGCCAGAGCCTTTACATAATCGGAAACTGCTACCACCGGCGCATCTTGCCAAGAGTCGCCACTCTGCAAGCAAGTCTCGACATGGGCACGGCGCGGCTCGGCATCTGCGTGCAGCATGTTCCAACGTTTAACGTCGTCAATATCGCGGGATAACTCTGTATAGCTGGTAACGCTCCATACCTGCACCGCTACCGAGTAGTCTTGGCGCAGCATTTCTGCCGCCGCTAATGCTTCGCGCAACAGCGTGCCGCTGGCCAGCAAGCGAATACGCGATACTGCCTCCGAATCATCACTCTCAAGACAATACATACCCTTGATAATGGCCTGCTCTACCCCCTCGGGCATGGCTGGCTGCTCATACGCTTCATTCATAACTGTGATGTAGTAATACAGCGGTGCTCGCTCAACGAACATATGCTGCAGACCACGCTGAATGATGACTGCCAACTCATAAGCATAGGCCGGGTCGTAACTAACACAGTTGGGAATAGTGGCCGCAAGCACATGGCTGTGACCGTCCTGGTGCTGCAAGCCTTCACCGTTTAGCGTTGTGCGCCCGGCAGTACCACCTAACAAAAAGCCCCTTGTCTGCAGATCACCTGCCGCCCAGGCCAAGTCACCGATACGTTGAAAGCCGAACATAGAGTAATAAATGTAAAACGGAATCAACGTATGCAGGTGGTTACTGTAGGCGGTGCCCGCAGACATCCAGGCAGCGAACGCTCCAGCTTCGTTGATGCCGGCTTCGATAACCTGACCGTCCTCGCTTTCCCGGTACGCGGCCAAGGCCTCCGCATCCTCGGGCTGATACAACTGACCCACAGAAGAATAGATACCCAACTGTCGGAACATACCTTCCATCCCGAACGTGCGCGCCTCATCAGGCACAATGGGCACCACACGGGAGCCAATATTCTTATCGCGTACCAGAGTTGCAAGGATACGTACGAACGCCATCGTCGTACTTATCTTGCGCTCGCCACTGCCCTTAAGCTGAGCCGCGAATGCGCTCAGCGGTGGCATTTCCAACGTCTTATTGTCCAATAAACGCCGTGGCATAGATCCACCCAAGGCCGCACGCCGTTCTCGCAAATACGCCATCTCCGCACTGTCGTCGGCTGGACGAAAATAGGGTATGTCGCGCAGCTGTTTGTCGGAAAGCGGCACATCGAAGCGGTCGCGAAATTGTTTTAACTCTTCTAGATTGAGCTTTTTGACCTGATGGGTTGTGTTTTCCGACTCCCCGGCATCGCCCATTCCATAGCCCTTTACCGTCTTTGCCAAAATCACCGTAGGCTGACCTTCGTGCAGGACCGCAGCTCGGTATGCTGCGTAAATCTTATAAGGATCGTGACCACCACGATTGAGCCGGTAGATGTCTTCGTCAGTCATATCCGAGACCATCGCCGAAAGTTGCGGATGTTGGCCAAAAAAGTGCTCTCGCACGTAGGCACCACCTTTGGCTTTAAAATTTTGAAACTCGCCATCTACCGTATCGTCCATGGCTTGCTGCAATATACCGTCTTCATCCCGCGCTAATAGCGGATCCCAAAGGCGCCCCCATACCACCTTGATTACATTCCAGCCTGCACCACGAAAATAGCCTTCAAGCTCCTGAATAATCTTGCCGTTACCACGGACGGGACCGTCGAGACGCTGCAGGTTACAATTCACAACGAAAATCAGATTGTCGAGCTTTTCACGACCGGCTAACGCCAATGCACCTAACGCTTCTGGTTCATCGCACTCGCCATCACCGAGGAAGGCCCATACTTTGCGTCTGGCCACATTAGCCTGGCCGCGGTTCTGCAAATACTTCATCAGATGCGCTTGATGAATGGCTTGCAGTGGTCCCAACCCCATCGAAACCGTTGGAAATTGCCAATAATCAGGCATCAACCACGGGTGCGGATAGGAGGACAAGCCTTGGCCATCGACCTCACGACGGAAGTTGTCCATTTGTTGTTCATCTAGGCGACCCTCTAGGAACGAACGGGCGTATATCCCAGGTGACGCGTGGCCTTGGAAATACACCAGGTCACCAGCGTCGCCAGTCGCTTCGTTCGGAGCGCGGAAGAAATGATTAAAGCCAACGTCATACAGTGTTGCTGAAGAAGCAAAGCTGGAAATATGCCCGCCAAGGTCACCTGGGCGGTTGTTAGCACGAACCACCATGGCCAACGCATTCCAACGTATGAGACTGCGGATACGTCGCTCCATAAACAAATCACCGGGCATCGGCGCTTGTTGATGGGCAGGAATAGTGTTGCGATAGGGCGTGGTTACCGCAAAAGGCAGTGCCGCTCCTGTCTGGGTAAGTCGGGCAGCTAGGCTGCTGAGTAATTGTGATGCGCGCTCAGGACCTTCAATTCGTAGCACATCCTCAAAGGCGTCGTGCCATTCTTGTAGCGCTTGTCGATCAGGTTCTGGAATCGACGGGGTGTTGCGGGTCGGGCTGACCAACTGCTTTACTCCTAAAGTGCCGCCTGAACCAAGCACCCAAGGGGGCGCAGAGTATAGACGAGGGTTTTGATGCGATAGGCCCGTTGCTCAAGGATCCCAAGAACCTCGTTAGACATGCGTCGACGTTGATCCTGGTCAGCCATAGAGCCACCTCACTGTTTGTAGAACGCGCGGTTTTGCACGGCTTTTTGCTCACCCCTAAGCATTACAACCTATGCAGTAACCTTCGCAAGCTCACGGAGTCGCTACTTTACGAGGGCATCTATGAATGCGAGAGCGCCTTCTTGTCCGCGACTCTACTTGCTCAAACATCTCAAACTCTTTCGAAATCTTTCGAGCGAGGCGCGTCTTTACAAGAGCGCCCCAAGATTCATATGCACCTGCGTGACCACCCGTGACCAGTCAAATCTCGGCCCTGGGTCAGTCTTGCGAACCGGAGCGATGTCGCAGTGTCCCACCACGGCATCGGCACTGATTTGCGGATACGCGCCCATTAACGTGATAACAAGCTGTATCAGTGTACGGTATTGGTCGACTGTATAGTCGTCCTCTACCGACCCCTCTAATTCTACGCCAATGCTGAAATCATTGCAGCTATTACGACCACGCCAGCTGGAAATACCGGCATGCCACGCACGTTTGTCGAAGCTCACAAACTGCTCTATCTGGCCATCGCGATCGATCATAAGGTGGGGCGCTACTCTAAGCCCCGCGAGATCAGCAAAACTCGGGTGCTCAGCACAATCCAGCTCACCAGTGAACAGCCGCTGGGGAGCACCTGTACCGTACTCGCCCTCAGGCAGCGAGACGCAGTGCACTACAATCAGTTCGGGCTGCACAGCATGAGGCCGCGAGTCGCAATGGGCGCTCGGTCGCCATATAGCCTGATCTAAGCGATGTTCAGCATTAATCTGCAAATGGATTGTCCATTGGCCCTAGGGCACTATAATTCTACGCCGCATACAACAATTCGCTAGCCATACCCTACGTCCAACCATGCACGGAATGCCTATTCATGAACACTGAGCTGTCTCAACAAAGTCTGCGCGCCGCCGTACATGCTAACGTGCGCGCTGCACTTGCCGAAGACCTAGGCGCCGGGGACCTATCCGCCAGCCTTATCGCCGCCGAGCGGAGTGCGACGGCACGCATTATTACCCGCACACCCGGGGTATTCTGCGGCCAACTTTGGGTCAATGAAACCATGCAACAGGTGGACAGCAAAATCCGCGTTGCTTGGAATACCAGCGATGGCGATGCAGTCGAGGCCGACCAACATTTGTTCACACTGACCGGGCCAGCCGCGAGCCTGCTCACCGCTGAGCGCACAGCTTTAAACTTTGTGCAGCTGCTGGCGGGCACAGCAACCCGCACCGCCCACTATGTAGCGCTACTGCAGGGCCATAAAACAAAATTGCTGGATACGCGAAAGACAATTCCGGGCTTACGCTTAGCCCAGAAGTACGCAGTAAAGTGCGGCGGCGGTAGCAACCATCGGATCGGCCTATTCGACGCCTATCTGCTGAAAGAAAATCATATCGCCGCTGCCGGCAGTATTGGCGCCGCGGTGGCCACTGCGCGCGGCAACAATCCTGATAAACCAGTTGAAGTAGAGGTCGAAAACCTTGAGGAACTGGACGAAGCCATAGCCGCCAAAGCTGATATCGCGATGATCGACAACTTCACCTTAGCCGACACTCACAAAGCGGTGGCCAGGTCTGCAGGGCTGATTAAGTTGGAGGCATCTGGGGGCATCAACGAACAAACCCTCGCCGACATCGCCGCCACTGGCGTGGACTATATATCCAGTGGAGAGCTGACCAAAACCATATTGCCCATGGACCTATCGATGCGCTTTGTGGCTGATTAAGGCTTTTCGACCGCTGCGATAATGATCTAAACAGCAGCCACACAGCTCACGCGGGCAACTGCACTTGCTGCCCACTCGAGAGGAGCTTAAGCGGAATTGTTAGGACCGCGTCCTCGGATACGAGCACCACGCTTACCGCTGTCTCTCGGAGTTGCTGAGCGCACTCAGGTGAGGCAAATTCATAACCTACTCGCGCTTCGTAATATTTAAGATCGCCCTCTGCCTTAGGCGGCATCACGGCGACAAAATTATCCAGACATTCCTCGAGCAACTGCAGCATACGCTCCACCGTATCGGGGTCGATTGACGCCGGCGCAATGATTTTGTGCAAGAGCTCTGCTGCAGTAGCGTAATGCTCAGCCAATAATCGCTGTCGTTCGGCCTTAGGCTTATTACTGAAGCTCATAGCTCTGATACGCGACATCGCTGCAGCGAAGCGAATAGTCAGCTCAGGATATGACTGCTCCTTTANTTGCNGCAATGACTCACTCGCGACCCGAGAAGCTATGANTTCTTNTTGCGCTACGTCCAGATGAGGGAGNGCGGCAAAGAAAGCTCGGCGATCAGCTTGAAAAAAGAAACCCCTTTCCATCACCCCTGCAGCAATCCTTGCATCGATCGCNTCAGCATAGGATGAATAAGCTCGAGCGAGATCATTATCAGCGGAGTNAGCGGCGAGATTTCTGAGCGCCTGGACGTAGCGTCGTGCATTTNTAGCCNGACGATACTTTTGTATTTTAGGGTCTTCCAGACCCCGCACTATGCGTTNTAANCTTTGAAAGTTCTCTAACCGNCGCCGTAAATCCGCTTCCTCCCGACGCACGCCAGGGCGCAAATAGGCGTTGAAACGCACACACGCTACGGTATCAACAGCGATTTCCTGCCAAGGGATAGGGCCATCGGGCGTAGCAAGACGAAACACCAGTTCCTGTTGACCCTTGAGATGGTATTTNGGGCTGCGCCGATCGTAATACGGACGGTTAGGATCGCGCTCTGNCGTTACGTTAACCCTACCGTGATCGNNGAAATCCTCATAGACAGTGCATACCGCATTAGCTCGAACCAAGGCTACCCGATCAGACCAATCCGGCGGATCTAATAATTCTCGGCTCACACATCCCCCTGCCCAATCAGTGTCTATCACGAGGGTGTGCCTCCTCTCGTCACCAGCAGCGCCACAACCANAAGACATACAGACGAAGNTGAGCGCAGCTAAGAATGCCCTCACGGAACTAAATGCGCCTTTTAACAGCAATAAAATCATCGTCCGGGGTCATCACTTTGAGTCCACATAAAAATGAAAGTAACTGTTTCGACTGGCCGGCCAGGCAGCCGTAATCACGAGGCAAACTCTATTAACTTACTGGTGCAAACTGCCACTGAATGGACTAATGACACTTCTCGTTCTGACCAACGGTTAATTTTTACTGATAAACGGCTGCGGGCATTTAGGCGCTAGGCTCGAGAACTAAATCATCTGTCAAATATATTCTTTAAAGGAATGTATTGATTGTTAATTATTCCTTTTTCAGCGCTTGAGCTCGTTGCTACAGTGCGCTCGTTAATCACTTACTGACCTTGTTAAACAACTCAATTAGGCCAAATCCAATGCAAAACGCAGCCGCCCAACGGATCGTCGAACCCCTCCAAGAGGATGTGACCGAGACCAAGAAAAGCCCAGAATTGCACGAAGTCGAAGAAACACTTTCGGAGTTCGAGCGCGCGCGACGCTGCAGCAAGACCTGGTCGATGCCGCAAGACTAACGAACCACTGCGCAACGCCCAGATCAAGAGCGCACCTGCAAATCAACTCGGTGATGCCGTTTATGCTTCGTTTTTTGCCAATCTTTTGCTGTATTGCGCTGCTCGGCGCTTGTGCGTCCAAAGCTGTGCCGCCCGACTATGTCGGGCTTTCCGAAGCGGATGTCGTAGCGAAGCACGGCTACCCTATTGATCGCCGCATCGTCGCCGATGACGTAGTGGTTCTAGTCTTTCGTTCCCGCCTCGGCAGCGAACGCTTCGTTACCTTGGTCAATGATCGCGTTGATAGTGTGCAGAACGATCGCAATTTATCGTTATTCAAACTCATTCCGATCGTCATCGACTGATCCTGACCACCTAGCTTCATCCTAGAATTAGATCCATACTTTTAGCCTTTTTACTGAGGGCTAAACATGGACGACCAACACGCTATTGCGGCAACAATCCAAATCTATTTTGATTCCATGTACTTGTCCGACCGCGATAGAGTGCTGCAAGCATTCCATCCTAGCGCAAAGATCACTGGCTACATGGGTGGCAACTTACTCGAGCAAACTGTAGAGGAATTTGCCAACTTCGTTGGCGCACAGACTCCTTCTGCAAAAGACCGAGGCGAAGCCCCAATGCTAGAAACCCTGTCGGTAGACATTACTGGCGACACCGCTGTAGCGAAAGTGCGTGACGGCTATTTAGGCATGATTTTCATCGACACCTTGTCGATGCTGAAAATCGATGAAAGTTGGGTGATTTACAACAAACTATTCCATGTAGAAGGCTAACGCTAAGCGCTATTCCCACCCTTCATTGAAGACGCCGATTAGCGTTACTCAGCAAAACCATATGCGGCACCGTCAGCGCAGCCAACGCGATAAATGTGTATCGAAAGGTCGTTTGATTGATGGTTGCGAATGTGGCCTCAAGGCCAGATGCGCTCATCCACACGGCTCCTGCGATGGCGCTCATAACAATAAAACTAAGCATTAAGATCGTTGCAGAGCCCTGTTGATTTAACGCATGACGCCAGCGCGCTAAATGGATCGGGCTATGCAGTAAAGCAAAGTAACAAGCAAAACCCGCCAAAGCGCCAGCGGCCCAACAGACCAAACCGTATGCAACCAGCAAACCTACTGACACCCAGCGCTTAGGGGCAGAGCACACGTGCACGATTGCCGCGACCCATCCGAGTATTCCTAAAGCACCGATCGGCGCGGATGCAATGGACGATTCGGTAAGCACGCTAAATAGCGCCTGAACATCTGCACCAGCCAATAAACCAGGTAGACCGACGATCGCTAGACCCCAGCTTACTTGATGCAACCTGGATGCATTTGGTAAGTCAGAGTCACCAAAATGATAGGCCGAGTATGCCAAAAACACGATCAGTAACGTTTGCGGCGCGACTAACCAAAGAGCGATCACCAACAACACTAGNGCCACATANGCCGCAACTGCACNGACCAACNGCTCCTTCCCGTAGTGCGCACGCATAATCACCCAGTCATATGCACCGTGAGGCAAACCCGCTAGCAAGATCAATACACTGCANACAAGAATNAGCAATGAACTTTGCTCAACCGCCCAAATCGCTGCGCAAAGAACGGTCACTGAGCCCAGCAAAAACCCTGCATAGGGTTTAACGACCGAGCGCATAGCGCAACGCCTCCCGCATCATCACACCCTTCGGCATCGCCCATATGACTCGCAGGTAGTCCCCGAGCCGCGCACTATCGCTTAGAAAGCGCACTAGCGCCGCAGGTTTGACCCGTTGGAATAAACGAAAAAAAGTGGCAGGGGCCTGGGCCGAGCGGTTCTCAAGAAAGGTCACGAACACACCATCAAACCAGCGTGCAACGCTATGTCTTGCCGCCGGTGGCCCGCTATTCGAACCTCCAGCTAGCCATGCCGCTATGCGCTCAGCTTGCTGTTGTGCATGGGGATAACAATATCCGCTAGAGGGCTTTACTGTATCCCCATGCAGGCCGAATCCAACAACATTGGGCTGATCCTCAAACTCAGCAGGCGGCCGTTTTGACATAGGTAGAATGCCGCCCTCGCTACTGCATATATGCCAATTCGACAGGGCAAAGCGTTGGCGCAAGTAGCCGCGAAGNTCGTCTTTATATTGCGCTTCGCAAAGCTGTTGNTTGGAAAAATGTGTGGTCTCGACCAGCGCTCTGCGTGAGCTAAANGGCAGCACATAAAAGAAGTGCACGTCTTCTTCAGTGCTCGCGCTGAAATCCATGAGCGTGACCGTGGTTGGGTCGAATACGTCTTTATCGGTTTCGATTTCCCAGCCGAAAAAATGTTGTAACAGAGTGCCTTCAGGAATCGGTCGCGGGCGAGTGTCGATTACTCGATCGGCTCGCACCTGGCCTCGAGCAGTATCAACGCAAAGCTGCCGCTGATCTTGGCTCACTCGCCCAGCNCTCACGCCTAGTTTNAGGCCTACTGTATTTGAGCTCGCGAGACGCNCAACNGCAGCNTCATAATAACGGCCACTATCGACCCGCACGTAGGGGGTTTCAGGACAAGCACTCGTGGTCACACGTCCAGCTGAGCGAATTTCCCAGCGCGACCATGAGTGNCTGATTGCCTCATCAAATAGACCGGAACCACGGCGCCAATAGCACCAAGTTTTATCGCGTTGGTATTTNTTGCGAGGTTCCACCACCACAGCCTTATTAATGCGACCTGAGGCACAACTGTTACTGCGATCTATCTGGCAAGCCAGTGCCAAGCCACTCATGCCGCCGCCGATGATCGCTACGTCGGCGCTCGCCAAAGTCTCTGAGTTATGCGCCACGCTGACTCGCCGGACTCAGGTGCCGAAGCGTTGCGGATCCAACGCCTTGTGCAAGCGCGGAAGATGTTCGGCACGGTGAATCACTAACGTACTAGACCCTTCGGTGATACGCCGACCCAACAATTCGCCTATAAGCCGGCACTTAGTCGCTGCCGATACCACAGTGCGGCGCCGCCANTACTGCTCGGGCGCAGCCNCNACCTTTTCCCCAATCGCCTGATACAACCGCGCGGCGACCTTAATCGCTTGCCGAACCGCNACGGGCAAAAACCCGTAGCCTTGGGCNGCACTAGCATAGTATTCATCCGCAATGCCCAATAAANGTANGGCGCCATTGTAAGCNTTGGCTCGTTGCACNGGGTCGCCGGCAACAAGNNCNGCGGCGCATACCTGACCTTCAAGCATGTCGGCNGGGAGNTAGATCCTTGCGCGCTCAGCATCTTCGAGGATATCGCGACAAATGTTGGTCATCTGCATTGCCACACCCAGATCAACAGCAAATGGGTAAGCCCGTGGGTTTTTTACGCCGAATAGGTGGCACATCATCAAACCTACGGTGGAGGCCACCCCATAACAAAAACGCACAAGCTCGTCTTGGCTTTGCAAATGCCGCGGCCATTGATCGGCGATCAGAGCATCGACGAAATCTATAACTAGGTTTGCTGGAATGCCGAAGTGATGTTGCAGCTCTAGGAGATCGGCCATCACCGGATCAGCGCTGTCNCCACGAATAAAGTCATCACGCAGCGCGACAAGCTTTGCATGATTACAGCCAGCCGGTGCAGCATCCGCTAGGTCATCCATGTATCGGCAAAAGTAATATAAACGCGCCACGGCATCGTAGCGCGCCCTCGGCAGGAATCGAGCGGCCAACGAAAACGTTTTTGCATTGGCCTTAAATATCAATTNAGGATTTTGTGATTTGAGNTTCATAACATTGCCCCCGTAGGTTGCGGAAAGTCCTCTTTAAGCAAGTGCTCAACAACTTTGGCTGAACTAAGAACACCCGGCACACCTGCACCCGGGTGGGTGCCAGCACCAACTAGGTAGAGATTCTTGATGTCTTCAGAGCGGTTGTGAAAACGGAAGTACGCAGACTGGGTAAAGATCGGCGCTATAGAAAAACCTGCGCCCCAGCGCGATCCGTAGTCTGCATCGAATTGGGTCGGATCAAGATCAAAACAAACGTCCATGTGTTGACGCAAATTGGGCAAAACTCGCTCTTCCAATATATCAATAACCCGCTCGCGCACTTGGTCTCGCGCGGCAAGCCAATCATGGTGCTGTAAGTTCGGCACCGGGGCTAATACATAGAACGTATCTTTGCCGTCAGGTGCGAGTGCTGGATCGGTTGCCGTTGGNCGGTGCAGGTACAAGCTCAGATCGTCCCCTGCAGGTTCGCCCGCAAAAATCCGCTGCAATAATTCTTGATACTGCTCACCAAAAACTATGGTGTGGTGCTCTACGTCCTGNTATTGGCAGGTAGTACCAAAGTAAAGAACATACAATCCCATAGAATATTTCAGCGCATCAATGCGNCGATCAGTCCATCGCTTACGGTCTACNCGAGGTACTAACGATCGATAAATCTGAGCCGGATCGCCATTACANATAACGAGGTCAGCAGCCACCGAATCGCCGTTGGCGAATTGNACACCGGTAACTTGACCATCTTCGATACAGATCTTCTGCACTTCTTGATTAAGCCTTACATTGACCCCAACCTCTTGCATAAGACGCCCCATGGCCGCTACCAGCGCGCCCGTGCCACCGCGCGGGAAATGCACGCCCCAACGTCGCTCGAGATAATGAATCAAAGAATAGATACTCGTGGTGTTAAACGGATTACCGCCCACCAACAGCGGTTGAATACTAAAGGCGCGACGTAGCCGCTCATCTTTTAAATAGCGCTTAGTAAACTGCCAAACCGTGCGATAACACCCCAACCGTACCAATGCCGGNACCTGCTTGAGCATGAACCAGAGCCGATTAAACGGTACGTGTGCTAACTCGCCAAACCCAACATCAAATATTCGCTTAGAGTGCGCGAGCAGTCTCTTGTAGCCTTCCACGTCTCGAGGACTCAGGCGCTCGATTTCATTCACGGTGTCCTCAACGGTGCCGCCGTAATCCATGCGCGAACCGTCACTGAATTCGTATCGATACCACGGCGATACTGGCAATATTTCTGCGTACTCGGGCAGTTGCCGATCGAACAGCTCGAACAATTCTTCAAANAGAAACGGCGCGGTAATAACCGTTGGACCTGCATCAAACGTATGCCCGTCACGTTTGAACGTACGTGCGCGGCCACCAAGTTGCTCTAAACGCTCTATCAGGGTGACCTCAAAACCCAATTTGCGGGCTCGCAGCGCTGCCGCCATGCCACCAAAGCCACTGCCAATAACTACCGCGTGCTTATTCATCAATTGTTTGCTGTCGCGAGTAGCGGAGTTCGTAGGGCCGTGGGCAAGCGCTTTGGCTCCTGCTCACACGGTAAAGGCTGGCTTATATGGTCGGCNATAAACTCTCNCACGACCGCCTCCACCGGTGTCGGTAACCAAGCGGCATAACTGCGCGCAGCATCAGCTGCATCTTGCGCCCAAACGAGACAGCGGTTACGAGCTGAATCGCGCAATTTAGGCTGTTTAACAAGTGCCGCAAANAAGTCNTTTTCCTTGTCACTTATTTGTTTCGCCGCTACGACCGGCGCTGTGACCACACGATCAACNATGTCCTCGTGCTCGGCATAACTGCCGCCAAGGGACAGCGGCTCGAGGTCATTTANAATTTGATAAGCCAGCCCCAACTGTTCTCCACACCGTTGTGCCGCATTAATCATGCGTTCGTCGCCTGNNGCCAACACCGCGGCNAATTGAAGTGGCAAAGCGAGCAGCGCACCGGTCTTGTGCCGCGCGATGGTCTGGTATTGGTTGAGCAACGCCGCGCCGCTGCTGTGTAACTTAAGTTGCTGCAGTTGACCGGAACTGGCGCGNCTCACTGCCATCGCCATGGACTGCACCAAGCCGGCTATCGCCTCGTGNCGACAACCACTTGCAGCCAAACAACGAAAGGCCGCTGCAATCAGATGATCGCCTAACAACAGCGCAGTGTTACTGCCGTATTTTTTCCAAACGGTAGGCTGGCCTCGACGCACGGGGGTTCGGTCTTGGATGTCGTCATGCACTATCGAGGCTTCATGTATCAATTCAGCCGCCGCCGCAATCTTAATCAGCACATCCGNATGTTCAAAATTCTTAGCGGCGGTAAAAGTGAACTTAGCGCGGGTGCGTTTACCGCAGCGAGATAGGTGGTGAGCTGCTGCTCCTTGGACTGTGCCCGCNTCATCACCAAATTTACGGATTGTCGCCTCAAGCTGAGCCTTAAAGTCGTTGCTCATAATCAGGCCTCCTGGTGATTGAAATGAANTCTCCCGAGCTGCGCTCGAGTTGTTGCAGATAAAGGAGGCGCTCACGGGTGCCGCTGTTGCCACACCCGCTCACGCTAGAGATTCAACTACTAAGCGGTTGACTTAGAAGATGAAGTAGCCGCTACCCAAATGACTACACCGAACGCGATCTTGTTCACAAAATCCGCAAGGTTGTAGACAACATTCAGAGCTCCGGCTCCCATNGAGGGCTCGACAATGTAACCGATCGGGTAAATAGCCCAACCAATAGTCACAATCAGTCGAAGCGCGTTAAAGGCCGTTTTACTTGCCTCAGTGCCNTGAGCCGCGCTGATCTGACTCGCTTCGCCAGCGAAGATCTCGTAGATGATGTATAACCATCCAGCCATACCGATGATGAATCCTACCCAGTAGTTCATTAGTCCGGCTTCGCCCAAGAATCCGAAGATCAGCATCACCAGTGAGGCGATCATCAGCTTCCAGAACAAAGCAGCTCGGACTACGGCTATCGCAGCCAAGATCAAGTAGAACTCAACGATCTGCAGAGGCACGGTTAATAGCCAATCCACATAGCGGAATACGATTGGGCTTTGCTGTGTGTCTATCCATACGCCTCGCATGTAGAAGTAATGGATCGCAGCAATACCGGTAACCAACGCCGCAACGGTGAGTGAGGTTTTCCACTTGCCTTCAGCGCGGTCTCGCTCGACAGTGAAAAAGTACGTAGCTGCGACCATGGCCGCAGATATGATCCAGAAAGTAACACCAACCAAATCGGTCATGTCTAACATTTCCATCTCCCTTCATTTGCTCAAACGACCAGGGCCCCGCGTCCCATGTCTTGACTTTGATCAGCACTGCCTCCTCATCCCTCCGATGAGCAGAGATCGCGATCCAAAGCCTACCCATAGGCACTAGACGTTTGAATTTTTCCTAGGTTAGTGCCGCCCCAAAAACGGCTGCGGGGTGTACTCCAGTCCATTGCGAAGACGCGACCTTGTTTTTCGCCAAAAAACTTAGGTTCCCGAGCTTTCGCGTTCTCGAATCCCCTGCCTCCCGACAGTGACCCCTATTCAATTAAGCGCTTTATTGGCGAGAACCTGCACCATTACGAAGCAGATGCGCTGTGAATATAGGACTTAAGTTAGATATTGGTGCATGAAAGATAGGTGAAAGTCGCGTGGTCGAGGGCTCACTTCATAAAGCACCGATAACAGCTAATTCACCCAAAAAATTCGGGGTGGGGAGGCTCAATTAATCTTAAGATATTGAATCTATTATAAATTTAAAATTTTAAGAACATTCAACTAATTTACACAGCTTATCGATCAATAACAGAAATCAAGTATTCGCCATTAGACCGAACAAACACTAGAAATTAGCTAGCAAATAGAGGATGTTAATAACAAGGGAGGAGGATATGGATCTTTACGACGCAATGAGCACGCTGCGCGCGGTACGCAGACTGCGACCAGACCCTATTGCTGAGGACGTGCAGCAACGCATTTTCAGTGCAGCAACATGGGCACCAACTGGTGGCAACACCCAGCCATGGCGGTTAATCGCCGTAACAGAGCCGGCAAAAAAACAGGCGCTGCAAGACCTGTACAAACCACATTGGGACGCCTATGTACCGGGCTATGAAGCGCGTCTNGACACCATGCCAGAAGATGCCAAACCCAGTAGCATCAAAGCTCTGGATGCGGGCAATTATCTCGCAAGCCATATGTTCGAGGCGCCTTTAATCGCCGTATTTTGCTTTAACCCNAAATTGATGACGATTACCGACAGCGCGCTTGAGCGNCCGAGTGTGGTCGGCGGTGGTTCGGTCTATCCGGCGGTACAGAATTTTTTACTCGCCTGCCGCAATGAGGGCCTAGGTTGCGTACTAACCACCCTTCTGTGCTATGAGGAGGAAGCCGTTAAAGCACTCTTGAAACTCCCAGAAGATTGGCATACCTGTGCGCACATACCTGTCGGTTATCCCGTATTGGGCGGACATGGCAAAATCCGGCGTCGCCCGGTGGATAAAATGGTTCGATTTAACGAATGGTAGCAAACGCTTTAAGCCCATAAATTTAGGGTTGACGCGCTGAGGGTAAGCCATGGCTGCAGAATCAAACAAAGAAGGTCAAAGCGGATATATTCAGGCATCCGAATTAGACGGTCCTGTAATTCTCGATGTTCCCTCGCCCACCGCCGATTTAGCGCAGGCTCTTAAAGACCTTAACAGTCACGGCTGCTGCATTTTGCGCGACGCATTGAGCAGCAACACCGTCGACGCACTGAAACAACAACTCGATCAACAATACGCGGCCGAGCAGGCCCTCGGCGAACTTTGCCCTGACCGTGGCGGCAGTAATAAGCAGGTGCTGCCGAATATGGTGAACAAAGGCAAACACTATTTGGATCTAGTGGAAGACGCGAACACCGATGCAATTGCCAGCCATCTACTGGGAAAGCATTGGCTGCTGTCTAGTCTAACCGCCCATTTATTTGTGGGCGCCACGACCACACCAGAGCTCATCCACAGAGATCAGGGCCAGATACCGGCCTCAATCGAATTCCCGGCACTGTGCAATTTATTTTATCTATTAGATGACTTTACGCCGCAACGGGGCAGTACAGTGATTTTTCCAGGCAGTCACCGATGGCCCCTGCAACATCGGGTGCATCCACCAAAGCCGCAACTGGGGCACCAAATCAGCGCACCTGCCGGCAGCTTATTTGTATTCGACGGTCGACTTTGGCACGGCACCGGCGCCAACCTTGAGGGCCATCCACGCCGAGCAATTTCTGTCTTCTGCTGCGCGCCGTGGGTGCGCCAACAAGAAAATGCATGCGTATCGACAGCACGGGATATTTTCGAACAGGCTAGTCCAAAGCTGCGCGCACGTCTGGGGCTCAGAACCTATGGCACGCTGGGCAATATAAATGGCACCAGAGTCGAACATCAAAGGGCTGCCTTTGGCAGCACAGACGTGGAGTTTCCAGACGCTTTAATCGGCGAGAACGCCCAGCTCATTCCACTGCCGGTAACGCGCAGGGACTAACAAGAACGCATTTTAGGACCTGACTCAGAAGGGGGATCATGTGTCAGACAAGAAATCTTTAGGAACCTATCAGATGGCGTCTTACGGCGCGCCATCCTTACCCTTATCGATGGTTGGCCTACCGCTAGCCGTCTATCTGACGCCAGTTTACGCAGACTCTGCAGGCTTCGGACTGAGCCTTGGATTTGTTGGTTTGGTGCTGGCTTTGTCGCGTGTCTTCGATGGCATCACTGATCCGGTTATCGGTTTTCTATCTGACCGCATGCGCACCCGATGGGGCCGTCGCCGGCCTTTTATATTAATTGGCATGCCAATTTTTATGCTTGGGGTCTGGTTACTGTGGATTCCTCCCATTGAGTTTTCAGAAGTAACCATGCTTGGGCTGACATTTAATACGGGCTACCCCTATTTGCTCGGGGTGCTGGTGATTATGTATATCGGCGCCACCATTAAAGACGTTCCTTACTCTGCATGGGGCGCTGAGCTGGCCCAGGGCTATAACGAACGCACATTGATCATGAGCTGGAAGGAGGCATTCACGGTATCTGGCTCACTCATTGGTGCCATGACACCAGCAATCATCGTGTTTTGGGGATATACCAAACCCACCGATAATGTTTATTTCTTGACCATCGCCTTGGTCATAATAATGCCCATTTTGATCTTCAATATGCTGGCCGTCGTGCCCGAGCATCCGGTCAAAGAAAACAACAGCAGCCGTCTGCCGATACGCGAGAGTTTTAAGTACGTTTGGGCCAACGAGCCTTATCGCAAACTGGTCATCATTTTTCTATTCTCGACGATCGGGTCGGCGATGACGAACTCGTTAAGTTTCTTTTTTGTGAAACATGTACTGCTGGCTGGAGATTTATACGGCTTCTATCTGGCGCCCTACTTTATCTCCCAGATTGTGGCGATTCCGTTGTGGTTCAAACTGTCAGCCAAAGTCGGCAAACACCGAGCCACCATGGTGGCAATTTTCTGGTACGCGCTATGGTCGTGCTTTATTCCTTTGATCGCCATTGCTCCTCAAGAATGGTTTACCGCTATGGAGTTAAGCAAGCTGCTGTCATTTCTCCCTGATAGTTGGATGGTGGGATTGAATGCCCAATTTGAAGGCATTCCTACCGGGAAATTCGCACTGTTTATCGGAGTTATGTGCCTGAAGGGCAGCGCAATCGGTGCACTCAGTGCCCTGCCCTATGCTATGGCAGCCGACGTCATCGATCTTGACAGCGCCCAAACCGGTAAGCGTCAGGGCGGCGCCTACTTCAGCATATGGACCATGACACGCAAGCTCGCATACGCACTGGGCTTGGTAGTCGGTACTACTGCTGCGACAATTGTCGGGTTTAATTCTTTGGCCGATCCAATCAACGATCCGAACAGCGCTTACTCGCTGCTATGGCTCGCATGCTTGTATTCCATCGTGCCCGCGGTCTTTAAGTTTATCGCGGTGCCCATGCTCTGGAACTACTCGCTAACCGAAGAAAGGCTTGCGCAAATACAGGCAGAGATTGCCGAAAAGGAGCAGGCCACCAANCCAGCANCAGTTTAAGCGTTAGCGCGCTCATGCGCCCCAGAGCGGCGCATGAGCCTGGCAAAGGACATGCCTCTCACAACTACTCTGCCGCGCCATCTGGCCTTTGCCGGCAGGTCAGCGCTACGGTTAAACTGAACGGAACACTACTCAACGAGAATTCTATGGCCTTTGCCACGCCTATAACCCCGACTATTGGTGCTGAGATCCAGGGTCTGGACCTACGGCAGCATTTAGATGCTACTACTAAGGCGTGGGTTGCTGAACAACTGGTGCAGCACAAAGTGATCTTCTTTCGCGACCAACAAATAAGTGCCCAGCAACACTTAGAATTTGCTCGACAATTCGGTCAACTAGAGACACACCCCGTGAATCCCAAAGACGGTTTCCCGGAGTTACTGGTGCTGCACAACGATTCAGACCGTCCGCCTGCCGATACAGCAATATGGCACTCGGATGTTACTTGGCGTCCCCAGCCTTCTTTGGGGTCGATACTCATCGCGAGAAAGGTTCCGGAAGTCGGCGGTGATACGCTGTTCGCCAATATGGAGGCCGCATACGCCGGCCTCGACGACTCTATTAAGGCGCAGATTGATGGGTGCAACGCGATACATCGCTTCGAGCCGATGCGTCGGTATTTACTAGAGAGCGGTGCGGACGCTGAGCAACTGGCGAAATTCGAAAAGAAGTATCCAGATGTAACCCATCCAATCGTGCGCACACACCCGGTAACCGGGCGCAAATCGATCTATGTAAACGCCCTGTTTACCGTAGGCATTGAGGGGATGACTGACGCTCAAGCCCAGCCATTACTGGATAAATTATTCGCTACTGCAACGCGACCAGAATACCAATGTCGATTTCAATGGCGCGAGAGCTCTATCGCGTTTTGGGACAACCGCGCGGCTCAGCACTACGCAACAGCGGACTACTATCCACATGAGCGACTTATGGAGCGAGCCACCATCGAAGGCGACACACCGGTTTAATATCCGGGGCTAATCCATCACCTGCCTTGGAAGCGTCCCCAAAATCAGCTGTTAGTGGCGGGACTCCCGATAACGTTTCCCGCGCTCTGCGGCCAACTTATAAGCCGCAGCGGTTTCCGCTTCGACTTCCGCACGCTGTTTTTCGCTCAGCTCTTTAAACTCTTCTACCCACCAACGCCGGGTCACTTGAGGAAAGGTGCCCATCCGGTTAACACAGGCATTAGCGCCCCGATCGCGGCCCGCATTATAGCCAGCAGCGCCTTGCACCGATGCTTCGGTCTTGCCGAAGGGAATCAAGTCCCCCTCCATTTTTGGAATCAGGAAGTACGGCATGGATACACGCGTCTCGCCCCTAGGAATTAAGGTAGTGTTCACTCGATGCAACGTCGCCGAGTAGCGGCCCTCGCTCAAGTGCATTAACGTGCCACCCGTATTAACAATCACTGACCCGGGTATTACCGGTACATGATAGTCGCCCTCTGCAGTACGACAGGTCACTGGCGCATCCATCCACTGCCCCTCACCCGCCACCACTTGCAGACCTGGGCGATCATTAATCAACAGCGCAATAAAGGGTGGGCCGTCGATATGTGCACCTACATTTTTGCTGTCAAATTGCGCATAAGCCTCACGCACCTCTTGCTGAGCATCATCCGCAAATACATCAAGACTGAAATTGTGATTCAAACTTGCAGCGAGGTCTGGGTCAGCAAAATCAAAGTACTTACGAAACTCAGCCGGATCCTCACCCAATGATTCAACAATTAACTCGCCTAATTCATGGGTAAGACGATGGTAGGTAAGATTCAACTCCTCGATAAGCGGGCGAAATCCAGGCAGAGAATCTGTCTTCGGCCACGTATTAGGGCCTCGAAATAAGCGTTTATGTATTGGCTGTGAAGTATCGTCGTGAGCACACAGAGGTTCTTGCTCAAAACCGTACTGAAAATTCTCAATCACCTGACCATGGCCGCGATCGGCTGGGGTTGGCAATGTATAGCCACGAAAGTACGGCGTATTAGAAATATGCGCTGTTTTCTTCAAATCCATAGGCGCGTCGAAAAAACCTCGCACCTCGCGGAACGCCCGCTGCTGAAAGTCATCATCCAGCCCTGGCGCATTGGTTAACACCAGAAAACCGCATTCAGACAAGGCGAATCGCAGATCTCGCAAAAACTTATCGCGATTATGCTGCAAATCGAGCCAGTCCACGGTCGGGATCTCTTGCATCCCTTTGTCACTCCCGGTTTTTCCAGCCATTGATCCCTCCGAAACCTGACCTTTTGTCAGATAATGACGGCTAATATTGATCTACGTTCAGTAACCCGTAGCGCANACGCTCCTTAAAACCGCGCTTGGCCACCAAACACTATGGGTTGGCGACAAAGTGAGCCGCGGTGAAAATCAGCACGTACGCTACAGCGTAATAACATAGAAGTGCTTTTGTCGACATCGCCTAGCCTCCATTCATAGCTGGTTGTACCTTAACGAAGAGCAGCCGCCTATGCATCCTAGTGTTTTAAGACAGCAGCAGCTGGCCCATGGTTGCCAGTTTGTGCACGGTTGCTCAGACTCAGATCATCTTTTTGGCATTCAGGAAAGCGAATAATGCAAAGGTCGGCAATTGTGTCTGAGTGCGGGGCGTATCGTTATGAACTGCGGCGAACCTGGGACAGCAGTCGACCGATCCTGCTATGGGTGGGCCTGAACCCAAGTACCGCGGACCACATTAATGACGATCCCACAAACCGCAGAATTGCCGGCTTCAGCCAAAGTTGGGGCTATGGCGGTTATGTGCTGGCAAATCTATTTGCCTACCGCGCGATAAGTCCAAAAACGCTAAAGCAGGCCCCAGACCCGATCGGCCCTGATAACGATAAGCATCTGAAAAAACTCTCCCGCGCTGCCGCACACACCGTTTGCGCATGGGGCAATCACGGCGTGCTCCTGCGACGCGCAGCAGCGGTTCTACCATTACTTGATCAGCCCCTGGCGTTAGGTATCACCAAACAACATCAACCACTGCATCCCCTATATTGCCCAGCCGACCGACAACCAGAGCTTTTTTCCTACCTAACAGCGAAAGCTTAAACCCACCCAATATGCAGGCCAGTGCCCATTACCCCTCGGGTAAAGACTCCAACTGGCTTGGCACACGGCCCCAATTCGGCGCATCGTTCTCGCAATGCACCATTGTCGGCTGAAAATTATCAGGGTCGTCTAACGAACCACCCGATACGCTGGCAAAACCTAAATCTAAGTCGGCCCAGAGCCGGCTCCCACAGGTCGCACAGAAATTTCTCGTATTGGATCTGCCCGATTTCGCTGTCACGCTGTAGCTAGATGGTTCACCCTGATCGAGATTCAAATCGGCGCGTTGCACGATATAGGCGGCATAGCCATCTGTACCACTGACTCTTCGGCAATCTGTGCAATAGCAAAAGAGTTGAACTACTGGCTCGCCAACGATGCTGTAGCGCACTGCGCCACATAAACAACCCCCTGTAACCTTATCCATTACAACCNCCTGATATCATCCNTGCTTCCAGCTTCCGCCGAAAAAACGTTAGACACAAGGGGCGAAATATTGGCTTAGCACAGACNTGACGTNGCAAGCACCTTATTCACCGCCACCNCCGCCAACATCACCGCCGTCTCCATAACCCCCACTATCACTTTGATAACTGCCGTCCTCATCGAAGGTTCCAGTANCCCCACCGAACCACATGACGGAGCCATCCGCACTAACCGTACCCTGATGCTTTCTGGCGCCACATCGCTTGCAGACGACNAACGCTTTACCGCTGTCAAAATCTGCAACTTTTTCAGAACTGAACGCGTGACCCACGTTGCCACACTCTTTGCATCGATTGACCCATGCGATCACCGACAAAATCAGCGCGGCTATGCCAATGGCNACNCCCATGAATATCCAAAAGCCCATGACTTATTCCTTAATCTCTGTAGTCAAAACCCTAACGAAACCACAACGACAGACCGAGCGCTTGAGCGCAGGTGTCGTTGATAACCTGAGTATGGAAAAGCCGCGATCTTGTTTCCAAAGCCGAGTATAGGAACGGCGTGAAANNAGATAGGCCNATATCTTTACCAGTCTCAGATCGAGAGCAGAGCCCTAGGCACGGCCCTCCTTATTGGANCGCATTCGTCCGATAGTAAGGCGCCACAAACGTATAAATTGCCGAATACCCCCGTATCCACGACCGCTCGATCCAAGTGTCATTTGGTCACCAAAGAAATTTTGCGCTTCTGTGTAATTTTCCAACTCTTCATCATCTGGACGAGCAAAGCCAGTTTTCTCGAGCTTCAATCTTCTGCTCTTTCTTCGATAGGAGAGCAGCATATAAACGAGAAAAAAGACCACCGCCTCAGCGACGATTATCACACCCGTATTATCAAAGAACACCAACGACCCAAATGCTGTCCAAAAGAAAATTTCAATGTAGTCGACCATATGCGGTAGCGGTTTTTGGTACTTAAGCCAGTCCGCATAACGGTGCTCGAAGCGCACAATTGTCCTCGAGTACGNCACNTGCAANAGCGGNTCGTTAAATGGATTCGGCGGTTTTTCCTGTGCGCTCTTNGCTTCACCGGATGTCGACATAAAGATTCTATTCGCTNCTANGATCTAGGCGTGGGGAGTAACAGCAACCATACTTCCCACGACCGAGTTGCATTTACAGGCGTCNCTCGGAGCTTGTCTACTCAGACCCATACATCATTCACACGTAANNCCGGCTACTACCGAAGTCTTGCGCGGNCCTTTANTNGGCTTAGGAGTTGCGTACATTTCGCGCACGCCAGGGCAGCCACGCAAAAGCACCGAGGATAAGTCTGTTCAATACAACTAAAATTAGATAGGGCAAACCAGCAAGAACCGCAACNACCAANACATAGCCTAGTGTTTGCACAAAACCTAGATTCAGCTGCAGTAACAAATAGGCAGCCACGAGCGTTACCGCGGACAAATAAGAAAAGCCCAACCAAGCNAGACATTTACCAAAAAGCTCCACACCACCTCTCCTATTTNTATGNAAAGACTGACTTCCCACTAAAGATGCTGCACATCGCTGCTGGATTCAATGGGAGAATTTTAGTTGTTTTACTCTACATTCTTGTTTGCTGTCAGCTTTTACCCAAGTCGATGCTCAATCCATAGTCGCCTAGGCAACACCACTCCAGGTAAGACTTACCCGAATTGGCGTGNTTTTATCGCCGCCAAACAACAAGCAGGTGGTCAAAGAAATGCAGCGTTGCTNCGCTTTTCCTCATGCCTAAATGGCATTTTCCCGTGGCTGTTGAATCAGCGGAATACATCTGTCGCAGCGTAATGCGCTGCTGTGCATCGTATTGCCGCCACTTTTCGCACAATCTCAGAATTAATGTACTCTTAAGAAAGTTATCTCGTTAGAACTGAACAGCTAAGAACCAGCAAGGGGCGGACAATGGAGTCATCACTTATTTTCAAGACCTTCGTGATACTCGGTAGCCAACTGTTTCTCGTCTTCGCGATCTGTCTATTTGTCATAAAGCGCGCGCGACTCGCGTCTGAAACAGGCACAAGTTTACTTGGNGTGACCTTTACTCGAGAAACGAACAGCAGGGGCGAGTTAGATCTNCAACCTGCCGAGGAGAGCATTGGCCTGCAGGTATTGAGTTGGATTTCGATAATTTCAATGTTNGCCATGGTTTTCTTAAGTCATTTCAGCCTGACCATGGGCGTACTGACGATGACCATCACAAGCATCACCTTGGGACCGGTACTCGCCATGATCATGTTAAACATGGATGAAAATGATGGGCTGCGCGCGTTACAACTCACAGTACTGATTACTTTTGGCGCCGCGTTAGTTGGCATGTATTCAGGAATCGATTTTTCCGGATTGGGCATCTACCTCGTTTTTGCTCTTGCCGCACTGATACTTTGTCGTCTGGTGATGCTATTTACCGGCTTTGCCTCTGAGCAACGGCGCGTGATTGCAATTATAGGCGCCATACTGTTTACCCTATTCTTGGTCTACGACTTTTACCGACTGGCCTATTTAGACGGACAAGGCGTCAACGATTGGCAAACGGCTTTGCAAATCGCAATCANCTTGTATTTGGACATCATCAACCTGTTATTAGAACTGTTGGAGGCAATGGGCGAGTAATGCTGTTGCGCCGGAACGGCACGGCACGGCATTTACCCATCCAGGTCAATAACGATCAAATAGGCGTCTAACCAATCCGGCAGCCATTTAGGCACATTTGGCCTCAGGCGCTGAAAAACAGCACGGGTGTATTCGGCGTCGTCCATCACCGTTCGCGCTCGCCCAGAGTACTCTTGCCCTTGAATCAACAAAGTGACCGGCACATTGCCTGAACGAAACTCACGCCACCAGCGTCCATCAGCACCGACAAATACTTGGTTGCCCTCACGCAGATAGTTTACCGGCAGNTCCCNGCCACTCTGGAAGGTCAGCAGCATCACTATCTCTGCGCGCATACCTTGTGGATTGTTGCGTAACTCTGCAACGACACGAGCATTAGCTGCGGCTCCGTAATATGCAAATGCACTGAGTAACAGGGCAATCNCANCACCAACAATAACCGCTAACAGATAATATGGTCGTTTCATCCCGACGACTCCTTCTCTGACGAGACACCAAACTGACTTTTACCGCGCCTCTCGCCTCCAAGACCAACNTGATGCGTGCTTCAAGGCGTTGCAACTCAAAGCNGNAAAGTGGCTACGGATTCGCCTTAGTACCGCCTATGCCCACAGGTGCACTTTGGCCCCCTGCGCGCGCCTTGGCCACAACCTCGCGCAACGTATAGGGCGCATTTAACTCTTGCGCAGTGGAATTGGGGCTTAGCTCACCGACCCTCAAGTAATGACCATCATCTGCAGCTAGGCGAAAATCCACTGTCAAACCCGCGGCTTCATTAACAGCTCCAGTGGCTCCAAANCCATGACCCTCATTGGTCTGCGCTGCATTCGTGGCCTGATACCCCATTCGTTGCAACAGCTTTGGACTTGCGCGTTTTAAGACTTTAGGACTAACCGATAGCATCCAGTTTTCCTGCTGGCGTATTACAGGATGCTGCATACCATTGAGCATNACGATACGNGGANTGTCAGTGTAATTAATGCCGGTGCTATGNACTAACCGACCATCCGTAATGACTATCGTGCCTGCNNGAGCATCCATATTGATCGCCGGCGGCAGCTTGCCCACCGGCTCTTGCGCGCGAACAGCATCAGACAATGTTCGATGACTGCCAGGGATAACTAGGGTGCCGCCGTTCGTTTCGTCAATATCCGTGACTACCGTCATAACGTTAAGGGTCAGCGGGCTTCTGGAATCCAGCGCAATATCCTGATCTTGATGCAATGCCTGGGGCACACCACCTTTCAATGAGATAGACGCGATCAACGAATTGCTAATCCAGTTTGGCCCCAGCGCCTCCAGAACGATTTGTTCTACCAACGGCCCTGCTTGCACGGCATCNGGGTGTTGCTCGATCAATTTCTCAAAACACCGCCCTTTGTTGACACAACAGTTAATGTTTTGGCCGCTTGGTGTTCTTTGCGCAATACCTGCGAGTCTTTCTCCTTCGGCTTGATCCAAAACCCGCTGTCGGATGACTGCTACTTGTTCCGCTGACAACGCGTTATCAATTTTGCAGTACCCCCAATTGAGCATATCTGCACGCAGTCGCCTAATGTCCTTGGTAGCAATTGGCAGATCTTTGTTTCGCCAAAAAGGATGCTTGGAGCCAACAGTAGTGTCGTAATAAGAGCCAGGTTTAAATTCCCATTGACCCCACTCACTAGAGCGTTTTGGCGGCACGAAGTAAATCTCTGGATTTGCGTCGAGTACCGAATGCATTGGATCTTTCGATGCCAATTCATCACGGTACATGGGCAAGTCTGCAGCAGCGTTAGCGGCAACATGGACTGGGTCGAATTCCACTGGTACTGAACTCATAATAATTTGTCTTCCTGGGACAGAAATCCGCTGTGGTTTAAGCAACAGTACCAAGTTCAAACTCTCGGGCAAATTTAAAAAACCAAACGATCGGGAAGACGCCCTGCGCATTGCAGGGTGCCCTGCCCCTCACGCACTCTTCTCCTATACTGAACCCGTAATTGAAATCGGAGAGGCGTATGAACTGGGATGCATTAGGCGCGATATCGGAGTTAACGGCTGCATTAGCCTTCCTTGTCTCGTTTTTATTTGTGGGGCATCAGCTGAGGCAAAACCGCGAGATGGAAAGAGCAAGTAATCAGAGAGAAATCCTGAATCAAGCACGAAGCTTTTTCTCCCTTACGCGCTCCGACCTAAGAATTCTGGTCGCTGTTTCAGGGTGCATGCGCGACTATGCAACTGCGAATCAGGAGAAGAAACACATCTTTAATATGTGGGTCGTTGATTACATGCTGCTGGTGGAGCAAGCGTGGTACATGCGGCGAGACGGTTATATCAACACGGCGTCCTACGATGGCTTCGAAAATCTATGCTTAGCAATGTTTGCTACCGAGGGTGGGCAGGCGGTTTGGCCGAGATTAAAGGCTTCCTGGGGACGCGATGCCTCCGAGCATTTTGAGAAAAGACTCTTAGAATCCGGAGCAGACTCACCAAAACTATATGACCTTCTGCCGTATTTATAAGGATTTCGCGATCATCTTTTGCATATCGGCGCCCCAATACATAACTCCGGTAAATGCACGATCCAACCGTCGCTAAGTTGGTCCCCTGCACGTTCAGACATGGGCTGTGCCTGAAACTGGCGGCGACCGATCTAGCGATTGTTTCTGGCGATCAGTAGCGCGTATTCTGCAGGCTTTAGTAACGGGAGTGGGCGCACTGATACTTTAAGTGTTTGGGGCGAATTTCTTGGCGGCGTTGGAGTAATGCTGTCGCTAATCTTTTTAGGTGTTCAGACTCGGGCATCTAATCGGTTAGCTTTGGCGGCATCCCAGCGGGAGCAACGTCACATATGGCAAGAGATGATGTTTTATATCGGCAACAATACGTCGGAGTATCGGGAGCTGCTAAACAACTTCGATGCCATGGAGCCCGACCGTCAAACCAAGGCTGTGGTGATTCTTTTTGCTATGGGAAACCAACTCGACACCCTGCTTAAACTCAACGCAGAGGGCCTGGAAACAGACGACAACCTNCGCTATGTCATGGATGCGTTTGTTGGCCACATCAGCACACCAGGAGGTTATACATTTTGGCAGAAGATGTCGGCGATCGACTTGTACGGAGATGATGTCCTAAACGCGGTAAATGCGAAACTAGCCACCATGGAGCTTCCTAACAAAGACTTCATGGAGCACATGCCTTGGCTGAGAGCGTCGTAATATGACCCAGCCAGTTGGCGAGCATTTTCCCGTGATGGCTGCCTATTGCGGTACAAAGCTGAAAAGGATAAAGAAAAACTAAAGAAAATTAGCAAAGCTCCGACTTAATGTTTGCCTTGGGGACTGCCTACATCACGCGCTCTCTCCTCCCCACAAGAAGCCGAGTCCCCAAGGCCGTCATTGCTACAGATTTTTATTGCTAGGGATCGACCGAACTCCCGGCCAGCTCTGTTTCAGCCAATCGCCCGACCGAGCGATAACCGCGGCCAATATCAGTCAGCTGCCGCAAATACATATGTGCATAGAACGANGCTTGAGACAGGAGTCCATAGAACTCGTTAGACATATAATAGTCGTAGTTGAATTTTTGGTCTTCAATTTTCCTGCTGCCATAAAACACCCCGTCGTCAGAATCGTAGCTAAAGCGAATACGGAAATTGGCTAGGACGGCATTTCTGAACGATATATTAAAAGAATCAATTTCCATCGACGTGGCGTAGTTTCGATCTTTAAGGTGGGTGAAGATTTCTAGTAGCTGAGTTTTTAGCTCGTTNCTTTCAATCAACTCCAAAGCGCCAGTGGCAACCATCTGCGCATANACACCATCTTGCGGAAAAAACGAGTGCCCGACTTCTACGCACAGCAATGAGTCGAGCGCCGCAGCATCTGTTAGATCTTCNTGNCCCGAGGAAATNTCGTCTTGTAAGCGGGCGATGCAGAGTAGGGATTGTTCAAGGGTGTTACGTAAGGCCGCTATTTGCTTTTGGTCTTCTGTCACGACTAATCTTAGGTCCTTAACCAAATCGTCTTTCTTTTCTTTTTCCTCGTTTTCTTGTCTAAGGTCCTCCAAAAAAAACGACAAAAGGATGCTTATCACTATCGCTATGAGTTCAATAGCTCGGCGAGGCCAAATAGCAGTTCTTGATGTTTGGTTGAGTTCGTCTTCCATAGAATCACGATATATAAAGATCAGGCCTAACGCACGTCCCTGCCACACTAATCGGTGCGGACGGACTTGAAATCCGTGAACCATTTAAACCTAATGAAGAGGCTCGGACCGCCGCTTGCGGCCGGGGCAAGCCGCAACTACCTCCCCGCACCAAGGCAGCAGTGGGGACGAACAGCGTAATCAGGATAGTTTGCAGCTGGGGTATGCCGAGATAGATCATGCCCANGGAACAAAAAAGCTTGGAGTAGGCATTCCGCCCACCCNTCTAANNTTTTCCTATACTNAAGCTCTAATTCAGGGAGGAGGACATTATGAATTGGGATGCTTTAGGGGCCATCGCCGAATTACTTGGCGCCATNGCTGTATTTTTGACCTTGGCGTATTTGACAGTTCAAGTAAAACAAAACTCGAAGGCATTGGAGCAACAGAATCAATTTTCTGCCGCGCAAATCATGCAAGCTAGAACGGATACGGTTATGGAGTTCAACAGCGTTATTTTGATGGAACACAAGAACTTGGAAGCACTCTCAGCTCTGCAAAATCCAAAGTCATTGGACCTAAGCGCTATAGATGCGGTGGAGGCCAGCAGATACCGTATGATTTTGACGATGGCTCGATCCATGTTTGAAAACAATTTCCAGCAAGCTCAGCAGGGGTTTTTATCGAACGATTTCTATCTTGGCTCTGTTGTAAAAAATATAGAGAACTATGCTGAGGCGTTTATAGAGTTTAGCACCCCAATGTCTTCAGAGTTTCGGCTGGAGGTTGAGCGGATTTTAGCCAAAAAGTAGGTACACGAGGGCCAAGGATTTTTCGCTTCGCTGCAGCTAGTTGCCGCAGCGCTGTTTGCGCCCTACCACTCGTTGCGAGCGCTAGCGGCTATACGATCGACGAAAATCTTGGCTAAGATAAAGAGTCAATGCGCACGCCATGCTGTCATTTGCATGCAGATAGCACCGGGAGATTTGAATGAACTATGTACATCCAGAGTACTTAATCGAGCCAGCAGAACTTGCCACTTTGCTGGACGACGACAACCTCAGAATTTTCGACGCCTCGGTGCTACTACACCGCTCATCCAACGGTTACTCCGCCGAACCTGGCTTAGCGCACTACCAAAAAGAACACATCCCCGGTGCCGGCTTTATTGACCTCCTTAACGATTGGTCGGACACCACTTCACCACTCAACAATACCCTGCTCCCACCTGAGGCCCTAGCCAAAGCCATTGGTGATGTTGGGATATCTGCAAACCATAAGGTGGTGTTGTATTCATCCGGCCATATCATGTGGGCTACCCGTGCCTGGTGGTGCCTGTATTATGCCGGCCACACAAATATGGTCGTATTGAACGGAAATTTGAGTGCATGGCGCAAGGCCAGATTACCCCTGAGAGACGGTATAGAACGTTATCCGGCGACAACTTTTACCGCTCAACCAAACCCTGAAGCCATCGTTTCTACCACAGAGGTAGAGCAAGCAATCAGCCAACAAGTATGCGTGGTCAATGCACTATCGCCAGAGCTCTACGCCGGCACCGGCGACTTTTACTACCACCGGCGCGGGCATATTCCCTCAAGTTTGCTCCTGCACTTCGAC
>NZEI01000021.1 GCA_002690405.1 Gammaproteobacteria bacterium | reverse complement strand
GTCGCTGCCATTGAAGGGAACTTGGGCGCTGACAGGGTCGTCGATAATGTGTTCGTGCCAGCTGATGTATTGCTGGTCGCTGCTACGGGCCTTTGCCAACGTGTCGTCAACGCTGAGTTGCGCAGCGTTNCCGGTGGCNGAGCACAATGCCAAGGTCGCGCCAATAATGTGGTGANCGCCTATATTCATAAAGCCAACTTACAACNGCCAGTAGATGAGGTTGCACAAAGNTTAGCGTAAAGGCATCAGCAGCCGAAAGTACCTGGCCCGTTGTGGTAACAGCTAGGACTGTTGGTTATCGGTGCTGGATATCGGCTNGAAGCGGCTACTCGTCTCCGAGTTGGGCGGCGCGATGGGTATACATGTCGTCGTGCAGAGTATGCAACATGTCCGATGCCTTGCGAGTGAATAGGCACGGCACTAGGGCATGTACAAAGCATGCGCCNGCCATAAGCANTAANCGTATGCCAAAGCGNGACGCNGCGAACAAATNCTCGGTATAGCTTTCGTTAACTNCGGCTGGGNGGGCTAANAGGGCGTCGTAGAAGAACTTGTTCATGAATCTACACAGAGGTTTTGTTAGGNNTAGAATATGCTGATATTTGGGCAGAAAGATCTCAAATTTTGCAANATATNGNTTATCNTATGCAGAAATATTCTCAAATAAAGGCTAATAAATGCAGAAATATGATGCAAAAGATCTGCGCATTCTTAGAGCATTGCAGCGCGACAGTACTGCNGCAGTCGCTGATNTAGCCGCGCAGATTGGGCTGTCGGTNAATGCTTGTTGGCGGCGCGTCAAGCGCTTGCAAGATGAAAGCATTGATCGCCAAGTGGCAATCTTGCAGCCAGAACAATTTGGTTTCGGGCTGACTGCTTTCGTGTCGGTGCGCACTAATGAGCACAATGACAAATGGCTGAAAACCTTTTCCGAAGGCATCAGCAAAATCGATGAAGTCGTAGAGTTTTATCGGCTTAGTGGTCAGTACGACTACTTACTGAAAATTTTGGTCAAAGACGTGGCGGACTATGACCTAGTGTATAAGCGCATCATTAAAATTGCGCCGCTCAGCGACGTATCGTCCTCTTTTGCCATGGAGCGCATTAAGTCCACGACCGCGCTGCCAATATGACAGTTACGAAGGCTCGTTATCGTAGGTAATGAACTGGGGNGGNGGCGTGAACTTGCCCCAAATCTCCATTTCCTCGCAGCTGTTCAATTCGAGTTCTTTGCGCTGAAAACCATCCACATGGGGAGTCGGATCCTGGCCGTTGAGAAACGCTCCGCAGGCCTTNTTTATGGCGCTGGCCGAAAGAAGCTCAGGAGACTGATCTTTTGCCTCTTCTTTGGTTTTTTGGTTAAGCGTCTCGCTTATGAAATCAGCTTCGCGAAAAATTTCTAATATCAGTTCTTTGGCGTTCATGATTTTTTTATTGCTGGGAAAAACTCCCAAGCAGTAAACGCATTTCCCGATCTCGTGGCAAGTCCTTGGTAGTGCGATTTGCTGGACTCANTGTTTGCGAGTNTCAGCGGNCCATGCCACCAGCCCGGGCGATCATGTCAGAGGGGCTGCAGATAGGGCCTTGCTCAGAGNGAAAGNTCGCCTTTTTGCAGTCTTTGGGCGATAGTTTTCTTTAAGATTTCGTTAGTGCCATCTGCCACATTGACCACGCGTAGGGCCTGCCAAGCTTCGGTCAGGCCAAGTTCGTTAGTAAAGCCCATGGCNCCATGAGTCTGAATAGCGCGGTCCACGGCGGNTAGACCCTTTTGTACCGAAAAAGCCTTGGTCATCGACAACTCCTTAATNGCAGGCTNTCCAGCATCCAGTAACATGGCCGCATTGATGCCCATTAGGTGGGCCGCGTGAAGATCCATTGCCGAATCGGCAAGAGGGAACGTAATTCCTTGGTATTCGGCTATGGGTTGGCCGAATGCGTTGCGTATTTTGGAAAATTCCACCGCTGCTTCAAGGGCCCAACGGCCATAGCCAACAGATCTCGCAGAGTTATAGATCCTACCCAGGGATACGCCATACAGTGCAGCACTAAAGCCTTTGCCAATTTCGCCCACTAACTGCCAAGGTTCGACGTAGACGTTATCCAGAGCAATTTCGGCTTCATCTCCGCCAATATGACCGAATAGTTTGATAATTCGCTGTATCTGAAAGCCTTCGCTATCCGTGGGCACCATAAAGGCGCTAATGCCTTCCTCCATCTTGGCAAAGACGACGCAGTAATCGGCAATTGGGGCGTTAGTGGTCCATATTTTTCTACCTGATATGCGCCATCCTTGGCCATCCGCCACCGCCTTGGTTTGCAGCCGGCTGGCGTCGGAGCCGGCATCGGGTTCAGTCAGGCCAAAGCACATGGATTTCTTTCCAGAGATCAAATCCGGCAGGAATTCTGTTTGCGCACGCTCACTTATTTGTTCTAACAATTTGCTCGGGCCAAATGCCCAGTGCGCTAGCGCATACAGCATAAGCCAGTTCTTCGGGCCACAGCGGTGAAAGAGCGCCTGCCAGGCAGCGTAGTAGGCAAGGTGGCCGAGGCCGGCGCCACCGAGGGCTTGGGGTACGCACATTGAGAAAAAGCCAGCCTGTGCCGATGCCATTCGGACTTCGGTGATAACGGCGATTAATTCGTTGGAGAATCGGCCTGTGCTGTCGTAGAGACGTGTGGGGTCTTCGAATAGATCCGCCAATTTGGCATGGCGAGGCATCACCTCCTGTTCTGCGAAAGCGACGATCCCATCGCTAGCGACTTGCACCTGCTCCGGCAGCTCGATGGCTATTGCTGTCATCCCCACTCCTTCGTTCAGCATCCTTAGTAGAAAACTACCTAACGATTGGACCTTAACCCACTGCTTGTTGCTTTTCTCGGGTCAAAGCTGCAGTGGATTTGGGCGAATTCGAGTCTACAGCCCTGAGGTTATAACTGACAATATGCTTCAGAGATAGGTTGTGGCCAAGCTTATATGCCATTCGCTAGCGCGAGTGACCCACGATCTAGACAAGCATTTAGTGCTTAGGGCCAGCGCTCTTGGAATACAGTGCTGCGATAAACGCAACAAGTGAGCTTCATAGGCTTATGCAAAAGCGTTGCTGAGTAATGTAATGTCCACAGTCTTTGTAGCAGTGGAGGTCGTTATGAAGCCACCCATCATTTATGGGGTGCCATTTTCCCAACCCGTCCGTGCGGTGCTGTGGCTATTACTTAGCAAACGGCAGCCGTTCGAATTCAGAATGGTAAATCCGGGGCACCCAGGCAAGAACGGCAGTCGGCATCCTGAATTTCTAGAAAAAAATCCCGCAGGCACCATACCGTGCTTGGAGGAGGCCGAGTCAGGTTTTTCCATTGGTGAGGCCCACGCGATCATGACCTACCTGTGCAGATCTCGGGGCTGGGACGATCTCTACCCCGACAATGCTCAAGAGCAAGGGCGTATTGATGCTTACCTACACTTTCATCATCGCAATGTCCGCGAAGCGTCCATGATGGTCGCGGCGCGGGTGCGCAAAGATCTGAATTTTTCGCAAGAAATGCAGGCGAATTCGCAGCGACTGTTTCTTCAAGCCGCGTCAATACTCGATTCACACTATCTAAAGTCATCCGAATTTCTAGTTGGCAATAGGTTGTCCATTGCTGATTTTGCCGCGTGTGCGGAGGTCGGGCAGTTGAGTAGCGACTATACAAATATTTTGGACCTCTCCGAGTTTCCGCGATTAACCCAGTGGTTGGAGCGAATGAAGCAGGTGCCGGGCTATGCGGAAGTGCACTTCCCATTGCAAGAGATCGGCGATATTCGTGACGAACCGCCAAGTATTGATACTTTGCGCAGCGCGAATGTCGGGGGACTAGAGATTTTGACCAAGGCGGTTACGCAGTTTTCCTAGGCCCTACTCAACACCTGCGCCGGCGGCTCGTTGCTATAGGTGTGGCACTTAGGTTGGCCCTAGGGTCTCGAGACTGAGTCGATCAGATCTGCACAATAAGTAATTTTCAGGCACTATCGGCGCTTTCAAATTTGCAAGGATGAGCATGAATACGAACCGCCAATGGCTGTTAGCGCAACGCCCTCAGGGTATGGTCGGCAAAGATAACTTCACCTATGCCGAACAGGCGATCCCTGAGCCTGGCGACGGTCAGGTGTTGGTCAGAAACTTGTACTTGTCGTTTGATCCTACCCAGCGTGGCTGGATGGAGGATCGTGAGAGCTATCTGCCGCCCGTGGGCATAGGTGAGCCGATGCGTGCGGGTTCTATCGGCCAAGTTGTCGAGTCGCGTCATGCAGATTTTGCCCAGGGGGATTTGGTGCAAACTACCGGCGGTTGGCAAGACTTCGTGGTGGCAGCGCCCGGGCTTGGACCGATGGGATTATCCAAGGTGCCTGATGGCGTCACTCCGGAAATGATGCTGTCGGTTTTGGGTATTACAGGCCTCACCGCATATTTTGGCTTATTGGACTTAGGTCAACCCAAGGCGGGCGAGACCGTTTTGGTATCGGGTGCAGCCGGCGCTACCGGATCAGTGGCTGGGCAGATTGCGCGGATTAAAGGCTGCCGCGTTGTTGGCATTGCGGGCGGACCTGAAAAATGCGCCTGGCTAAAAGACGAGGCTGGGTTCGATGAGGTTATTGATTACAAGAGCGAAGACGTCAACGCGCGTATCGCGGCGACTTGCCCAAACAAGCTCGACGTCTATTTTGACAATGTGGGCGGAGAGATTTTAGAAGCTGCTTTGAACCACCTTAATTTGAGAGCACGTATCGTAATGTGTGGTGGTATTTCAGGTTATAACGCAACCCAACCGATCCCAGGTCCTGCGAATTTGATGAATCTCGTGACCATGCGCGCACGTATGGAGGGCTTCATTATCTTGGATTATATGTCTCGCGCGCCTGAGGCGATCAATGAATTGTTAGGTTGGATTGCAAGCGGAGAGTTGAAGTTTCAGGTTGATGTGCAGGAAGGCTTCGACAATATCCCAGATACTCTGCAGCGATTGTTCACTGGTAAGAATTTGGGTAAGCAACTTTTGAAAATTGCAGATCCTGTATAGCGCTGATAGACGTTGGGTTTGCACCAGTCAGGAGACTCTTTGATGTTCTCGTGGCGACATGTTGGGTTAGTTGTCGTCCTTAGTGCCCTGCTTGGTTGTGCGACCCCAGAGATACCTAAGGCCCATAACGATCCGAANAAATATGCNGTGGCCGAAGACGTGCTCTGGGGGTCTCCTGATGGCTTTGATCTGACCATGGATATCTACACGCCGACCTCTGGGCAGGCCAGTTATCCGGTGTTGATGATTTTCCATGGTGGTGGCTGGCTGATAAACGACAAGTCGATTATGGACCAAATGGCTCAGTACATAGTCACCAATGGCGATTATGTTGTGTGCAATGTGGATTACCGGCTGCTGGGAGATCAAGACAACAGCGTAACCTTGGATCAGATCGTTAGTGATGTATTTGGTGCCGTGGTGTGGGCGAAGGAAAATATTGGCAAATACCAAGGCGACTCCGAGCGATTTGCTGTGACTGGTGACAGTGCCGGCGCGCATNTATCTGCAGCGGTGGTCAACCTTGGTAGGCGTCTCAGCTCTGCNGATTACGCGCCAGAGAATCTGGCTTTCAAACCGTCTTATCTGCCCCCAGGTGTGAGTGCGGAAGATGTTGCTCAGAACCACGGACTCGATGTGCAAGCAGCGATACTCAGCTATGGCGCTTTTGACATATCTAGTCGGGGTGCCGGCAATTTTGAAACATGGAAGAATCCATTCTGGTACATGGGAGGGGCGTTGCCACGGGGTATTTTCGGTGACGCCTATACCGTACAAACCCATCCTGAGCTGTATCAGGGGGTTTCGCCGATCCACAATATCCCGNCAAGTGTGGTGCGNAACTTGCCGCCACAATTGCTCACTGTCGGCAGTGAAGATCCNTTAACTACGCCGCAATTGGTGCNGGAATATCTGCGCNAATTGCAGGGCGCNGGGCATNNCGCAGAGTACTGGGAGCACCAAGGTAGAAGTCATGCGTTTCTCGACTCTGGGGATAATTTTGCTGAGAACGCGCCGCCGGCTCTAGATGTGATGCTGANGTTTCTCGACCGCGTCTTTTATCCTGGGGNTCAATAACAACTGTATTGCACNGCTCTAGTTTTCGTCGTTGAGACCATAGCTGTGCCGCCAATGGTCGGCCGGCCGAGCCTCNGGATTTACCACGANACCGTCGGCGAGTACGTCCAACGGATCGCGACCATCAACGCCAAGTCCGAAGGTGTGGTAGCCGATCAGTCGCTGTAGTTTGTGCGGCAGATGGCGCGCTACTTCGGGTGGAATAGCTAACAACTGCATTTCCTGCGGGCGTAAATAGCTGACTTGGTGGCTTATGAACAACCCCATNCGTTCTTGGTCTGTAGTGACATTGGCGCCGCCAGCATGCCACATGCCGCCCTCCCAAAAGACGACACTGCCTGATCGCATTTCGATTTGAATCGATTCCACGCTCTGATCAACCGGCTGACTCCACGTATGACTGAAAGGCACGAGGTGAGTCGCGCCGTTCTCTTGGGTGAAATCATCAAAGGCAAATAGGGCATTGCACAAAAAAGGNGGATGCGGGCGCGGNATTGGCCACAAGCCGTCGTCCTGGTGCAGGAATTGCTTGGTCTCACCGGGCAGAGTATTAAACAGCGTCGTCACATTGATTTGGTTGTATCGACCTATAACGCCCTCGACGATCCCCCGCAGGCGTGGGTCTAGGAAAACGGCATCGGCAGCGCGGGTTTTTGCCAGCAGGTTGTGGGCCCGCCAGGTGCGCCCGGTCTCGGTGCCGATGGCGCGCATTTCAGTAATTGGAACCTCGCTATTAAATGCGCGGCGCATCCCGGCAATGGCGTCTTTAGTTAAAAAGTTCTCCACCACGGCATAACCTTGTTCGCGAATGGTGTTGACCACCACGCCAATATCCAGATCGTTGATGACAACGCCGGTCTGATCCAGCGGTGCATAAGGGTTCTGCATGACTTCATCCCCTCCCGAGATATCCAGCGGGTCAGCATACCGATGCTTTGCCCGATGAGATAAGCCTACTGTGAAATACAAGAATTTTGTAATGCTGTAGGCGGTGGGATTTTTTTGCCGCTGTTGATGCGCTAGTTGGCTAGTTCGCGGCAGCGGTGTTGGTGGATGCGTGGTGGTGTTCGAAAGTTGATTTGATGTCTTGAACGTGGAGAGATAAGAAAATGCGCTAAGGTGTGGGTTAGCAAAGCTGGAGGGCTAGAGGAGGAACGTGCCGGACCTAAAAAACGATTGTATTGGCGTAAAGGCATGGCCCGCTAAGACCGCACTGATGTTGCTCGCTATGCTTATGTGGTCCTGCTCAACGCCTGATGACAATGTTGGAACAGTTGACGATTTAAGCAGAGATCGCGCGATCCCATACCAAATTTGGTTGCCTGATGTTGCGGCGCGTAGCGGCAAGGTGCCCCTTGTCGTGGTCAGTCNTGGTAGCGGTGGTGAATATTCGAATCATATCTGGCTGGTAAATGCCTTGGTTGCCCACGGTTTTGCTGTTGCTGGATTGAATCATCCAGCAAATACCACCCGCGACAATACTGACGCAGGGGTTGTTAGCGTTTGGCAACGCCCCCGCGACATTACTGTATTACTCGACTACTTGCTGAGCGAGTCACGCTGGGCAGATGTTATTGATGCTCAGCATATTGGTGCCGCTGGTTTCTCATCCGGTGGCTATACCGTNATCGCTCTGGTCGGAGCGATATATGANGCCGAATTGATGACGGCCTANTGTACCNGCGAGGTCCGCGGCAAAGACTGTGAACTGGCAACAGACTATANCAGTGTAGATTTTCGCGATGCCTCTGCCTCTTATAAAGACCCGCGCATAAAAGCAGTGTTCTCCATGGCTCCAGCCGTTGGTCCTGCTATTACGCAAGCGAGTTTATCGACCATTGAAACACCGGTTTTTGTAACCGCTGCACAAGATGACGAACTAGTGAGCCCTGAGTATGGCGCGATNCGCTATGCCCAACATATCCCGTCGGCCGATCTGCACGTGTTGCCTAGCGGCGGCCATTTCATTTTTCTTGAGTGCAATGGCATAACTACCGTGGTTGATNGGTTTAATAGTGAATTTGATCTCTGCGGTACCAACTTTAATGTGGATAGAGAAAAAGTGCGTGACGAGGTGTCCGCTNTAGCNGTTAGTTTTTTTACTGAACGGCTTACAGCGGTGGTGCCATAGCGAAAGTTGTCGCCGCCAGTCGGTAACAGCGCAAACATGATTTGATGTTAGGCCTGAGTCTGTTACAACAGTTTAACTAGCTGTGGTCTTTTGGCCGCGACTGTGGCCGGGGAAAACTAGAGGAGGGCTTACATTGAATGTAACAACGCTAATGCGTCGTGCTGCACAGCACTATAGTAACCACGAGGCAATCATCTACAACGATGTCCGGCTGACTTTTGCACAGGCCTGGATTCGTGGTGTAAGGCTGGCGAACGGCCTTCTGGCAATGGGTTTGCGCCCCGGTGATCGCGTCGGTGTGCTAGAAGACAACTCGGTAGAGGCTGCGGACTTCTTTCAAGCAGCGGCAATCGCCAACTTGGTGCGGGTGCCTCTGTATCCTCGTAATGGTAGAGCTGCGCACCTGCATATGCTCGGGCATACGAATTGCCGTGCACTCCTGGTAAGCGAATCACATGCTCATGAGACCGCTGGTCTGGAGGCCGAGCTGCCGGACCTTGAGCATATTTTTATCCGTGATGAAAAGTATGAACCCTGGCTCGCGCAACAATCAGATATCGACCCGGATATCGCGGTTGCGGCTACTGATTACTTCATCATCCGGCATACCGGCGGTACCACGGGTCCATCTAAGGGCGTTGCATACACCCACAAGGCCTGGTTGGCGGCGGGGCGGGATTGGTTTTATACCTTTCCACCGGTGGAGCCCGCAGACAAATGTTTGCATTTGGGACCAATTTCCCACGGTTCTGGTTATCAGTATCTACCCGTGTGGTTGGCGGGTGGTTGTAATGTCATGGTGGACCATTTTGAAACTGCAGCAACGCTGGAGCTGATGGAGCGCGAAAAAATTAATTTCTGCTTCATGGTGCCAACAATGGTCAACGCCGTAGTTCATGATGAGGTGGCTCGCAGCCGAGACTTCTCTGCGCTCAAATGCCTGCTTATTGCTGCAGCACCGATCCAAGATGCGACGGCATTGGCGGCCAGAAGCATATTTGGTGACGCGCTTTACCAGGGTTATGGTCAGACCGAGGTGCTGCCGATTTCGATGATGAACTCTGCCCAGTGGTTTGCCACCATCGACGGCTCTAATCCCTTGCGTGCTTGCGGTCTAGCCCTGCCATTCGCGGAAGTGCAGATTTGGGATGAGGATGATAAGCCGCTGCCGGCCAACGAGGTTGGAGAAATAGTCGCGCGCTCAGATGGCATGATGACAGAGTTTTGGAACAATCCCGAGGCCACCGCAGAACGTATGGTCAATGGTTGGATTAAGACTGGGGATTTGGGCAAGCTAGACGCTAACGGCTACCTCTATGTAGTGGATCGAGCTGACGACATGATTATATCCGGCGGCTTTAATATCTGGCCGGCGGAGCTGGAAAATGTGCTTGCTGGACATGCGGATGTGGTCGAAGTGGCGGTGTTCGGTATCCCGCATGAGCGCTGGGGCGAAACTCCTCATGCGGTATGTGTCGTGAAGACAGACTCGACTGTAACAGCGGATGAACTGATAGAGCTTGTCGCGGCAGACCTGGGCTCATACAAAAAACCAGGCAGTCTCACCCTGACTACAGAACCACTGCCAAAAAGCCCGGTGGGTAAAATTAAACGCAAAGATCTGCGCGAACCGTTTTGGGCCGGTAGGGATCGTCGAGTTTCCGGCAGTTAACCACGGTTTAGCATTCAGCCACGGTNTTCCCTTGAGCTAATTTATGCCTCTATTGCTTAGGCGTTAGCGCTTGGCTTTTGCCTGTTTTCGACGATTCGCTGAACTTCGACTTTGAAATCTGGCGACATCGGTGTGCGAAATGCCAATAAGGCCGAGCCAAAATACTCCAGCCCGCGCACGGTGGTGCCTTGATAGAACTCTTGGCTAACAAATCCCCTTTGATGCTGTTCGTAGATGTTTTCAAACATACTTCTGAATACGTTGAGCACTTGGTTGGCGCGTTGCTGATCGGCAGGGTCGATATCTCTCCGGCTCGCCAGCTCCGGTCCTATATTGGAAATAACCTGAAGGTTTTGCTCGTTGGATAGCATGGCGGCGCTAACATTGATTAGAGTATCCGTGCGCGCCTGCATGATTTGAGCCGCTGAGAATTCATTTTGATGGCGTAGCGCATTAGCATTTTGCCGGACCTGCAAAGCCAAATATGCCAACGTGAAAAATACTGCGACCGCTCCTAACAGTTCTGCGATCGCGCCTAATGCATCCCAATTCATATGAACCCCCTGTTTAAATTAGAGTTTCAGTATAGAAAAATGAAAAATTAAAACAGCAGTTTGAGCATGCTTGCGAATGCCTCGAAGTTACTGGTCCCTGGCCTGAAGTGACTCGTTTAGAGATACAGAGCATGATGACTTAAATGTTTTGATAACCCACGGGATTTGCGGAAAGCTGGCGGATAGGCGTCTAGGCTTGAGACGGGAATGCCGCATAAACTGAAATTTCTTTTGCCGTAGATAAAATTATGAAACTTTCTAATTTAAGCGTGGACGAGATCTTAGCCATCGTTGAGCCCATAATGGATAATTGTCTTGCAGGGTCTAACGAAAATGATCATGGGAAACATGTGCGGGATTTCACCCAAAGAATGCAAAGTATTGTTACGCCAGAGGAGCTTTCTCGGCAATTATCCCGCAGCCCCCGAGGCTATTTCACTCAGAGAGAGTTTGTAAGCTTATTTCGGCGGCAGCAATCCATTGGTGTGGTATGGAAGCAATATACGTCGCTGAATACGGACGAGCTAATTAATCAGGCANTCTTCAAAGAAGAGAGCGGCAAGATCTTAATTGATCACTGCATGATCTGTTAAGGTGGTGCGTCACTTGGAAGCCGTCGATCGGTCGCTTATAACTCAAATCTTGTTGTTCCGGCGAACGGTAAGATATGTTTGCGCATGTCTGCTGTTTTTGCTGTTTACTTCAGGCTGTGCAATCACCCAGCAGAAGATGGAGGAGCAACCTCAAGCGGGCGAGGTAAAGAGTGACTGCGTGCGGGTAATGACCCAAAGAGCGAAATGCAAATAATGGCAACGCCGGCGCTCAGCCTGAGTCGATTTAGTATTCGCCGAGTTTTTGAACTTAATGCAAGGAGATAGAAAGTGCAGTTTGATGAAGTGGTTTTAGGGCGTCGCAGCATTCGAGGGTACAAAAGCGAACCAGTGCCACGAGCGTTGATCGAAGAGGTATTAGCTCTGGCAATGCGTTCTCCCTCATCAATGAATACTCAGCCTTGGAATTTCACGGTTGTTTCCGGTGAACCACTAGATCTCATTCGTGCTGGTAATACCGAGCGAAATCTTGCTGGAGTACCTCACTCTAGAGAATTTCGTATTGGTCAGCCTTTTGCTGGGCAGCATCGTGATCGTCAAGTTGGAGTGGCGAAACAATTGTTCGCGGCGATGGACATCGCTCGGGANGACACAGAGAAACGACAGGATTGGGTGCTGCGTGGCTTTCGCCAATTTGATGCCCCAGTTTGCGTAATTATTACCTACGATGCGGTGCTCTCGGACAGCGATGATACTGCCTTCGACTGTGGCGCAGTAACCACAGCGCTGGTAAACGCCGCTTGGTCACGTGGCCTAGGTGCGGTGATTAATAGCCAAGGCATCATGCAGTCGCCGGTAGTGCGCGAGCACGCGAAAATTGCAGATGATCAGGTAATTATGAAAGCGGTTGCGCTCGGCTGGCCGGATGACAGTTTTCCTGCTAATGCCGTGGTTTCCGAGCGTAAGAGCGTGGGTGAAGCAGCCTCATTTCTCGGCTTTGAAGACTAATTACTGCGTGACCTAAGCGGACAATTGATAGGCGTGCGTCGGTGNTTTAAGAAACGGGGCGTCNNNGATCAAAGCAATCACTGGCACCCCGGCTCTGGTCGGGCGCGGTAAATATGTTGAGATANCTGCGCTCCGATAAGGGCCTTTAAGCTGAAAGAGATTTCAGCTGCTGGTGCCGCGGTTGTAGCGCTTGTTGAATCTGGCCACGCGACCATCGCTTTGCGCTGATTTCTGCTTCCCAGTGTAAAAGGGGTGCGATGCACTCGACACATCAATAGTCATGTAAGGATAGGTCTGTCCCTCGTATTCCTTGGTCTGTGTCGTCTGGGCCGTCGAGCCAACAAGGAAAAACGTGTCTGACGATGTATCGTGAAACAGTACTTTACGGTACTCAGGATGAATATCTGGTTTCATAAGATCCACTCGTAGCTAACAAGTTGCAAGAAACTACATTACCACGACCTGCTTGGCAATGAGAATGATTCTCGAATAGCTCGCCTGTTAGGCGCGAAAGTGCGCTGGAGGTGTGAGCATTAATGAATAAACACCGCATAAGCTGCCAACAATAGCATTATGGATGTTATGGGAGCCCATACCAGTCTCTCTGGTCGAGAAGGGGTGATCCAATTTAAAAGTGTGCTCACGCCCTGTATGCCGATAGCGACATGCGCAGTCCAGCCAGACCAGTTAGGCGCCAGCCCGGCTGCTGAGGTAACGCTCGCGCCCATAAACATCAGTATAAAAACAGATAATGCGGCAACAGCTCGACCGGNAACCGGTAGCGGCCCCTCATGGCTTCCACCTTGTGTTATGCGTCCCCACGGNGCGCCAAAGATTAAGCAAAATTGAAACAGCATTACGAATGCAACAACTACGGCGTATAACAAAGCTGCCACCTGATCCAAAGGCACGATCGAAATCCCCACCCACCTAAGACGCGGCCAAGCTAGCACAAGTAGGTTGGGAAATATCGCCAGCAAACTTGGTGGGGTAATGAATTGACTCACTACTTATCGGCCCTCAAGGGCACAAACGTATCTACCGGAATATCTGCCCTTTTAGCTCAAGACTGACAGGGTGTAGGGNACCCCAAAGGCNCCCGGTGTGGTAGATAGGGGTNTTGTTATTAGTTTTGCAGAGAAATTTGGGAGAGGATTCCTAGTTTCCTCTAGGTTTTGCACTGAGTCGCCAAGCGCACAGCAGGTCAAAAAAGTTATTTGGGAAGAGATTTATTTAGTATTTTCTATAGCCGGTCGGTAAGGCTCTTCTCGGACACCGTGAGATAAAACTAGCTTAATGATGTAGATGGCAGCTAACCACTCTAACCCCGCTGGNCCAACGAATACTATTTGACTGAGCATAATTGAAAGCATGACGACCAATAGTGCTACTGGGCGGTGAATGTATTGAGGCAGCCAGTGAATGAATATGATCGAAGCCATCATTAGGCCATACCAAAAAAATGCATACCCCCAGCTCACATCAAAGCAAAGTGGCACAGCAAAAACTTGCAAATGTATAGCTGGAAACAGGAATTTACTGCCTACCAGTTTGCCCAACCAATTTAATTCCAAAGTTTGGCTGCTATGTAAAAAACGCTTCATTGAACCAAGCGAATTCGTGAGCACACCGCCCACCATATCAAGAGCCAGGACGCTGGCGACAACATACTGCAAGATTGACCAATTCAGTTCANGCCACATGGCGAAGTAGAGAACAACGGGAGCTAATAAAGCAGCGTAGTTNGCAATAGCGCTTTCTGCCTTAGTTGGACTGAAGCCTGCCGTAAAGTTGAATTTTCCGTCGCAGTTCCAATCTATGTGTGCGCCATTTATGGTGTGTTTATTCTCTGTCATAGCGGCCTCCCCTCAGTTAGCGCNTGCCGAATAAACCANCTCCGGTAGCAAACGTCTAAAAATTCTCACCTATTTTTTATCGCTACCAAAGTGCTCNANCTTGGAGTCAGCTTAGTNGCTTAGNAGCTTCGAGGGCGAAGGCGGTATAGATAGGTTTGCTCGACGCTTTCGTTCTGCGGAGGNTTACCGTACTTGGCTTCCCATGCTGCAGAAAACAAAGCGAAAATTTCTGGGTCGGTAACTCTATCGGCCTCAAGTTCAAAAATTTCATCGCCCGAACGGAGTCGAACGTTGCGATTTTGTTCGATGTGTTCAACCCATGCAGCTTTGTTATCTCCGGCAAATACGTGCAGATAACCCATAACCTCTACCACCCAAAGGTTGACCGAGTAAGCTTCGCTTGCGCTAGTTTCCAGCTGAATTATCTTGTCTTGAGTGATTCTATCGAGCGCAGCAGGTAGGGGTAGAACCCTGCCCTCTAAAGCGCCGCTAGAAATAGGTAGATACTCTGCGCAGCCCATAACGAGTAGCCCCAGCAAAATAGCAGTAGTGAATTTGCGCATCTGTTTATTGCTCCTTTGAGTCTTTTTGCGGCGCATAGATGTTAACAGGCCGCGTTGCGATAGCTGCTAATCTACTCTGGTCACGATTAAAGGCCGCTATGCGGCCTTATCCCAACCAGTTGAACCAGCGAGGACTGACAGTGTCAGTGGTGTGAGTTGTTTTACTCTGCCTCCCGCACAGCCAGCAAAAGTGGCATAGGCTTTTTGGGGTACATTGAAAACAAAGTGAAGTGCCTACTCACCGGTAAATTGCGCCTTACGCTTTTCGCGAAATGCGTTGATACCCTCTTTAAAGTCTGACGTTTGGCGGGCGGTATTTTGCCCCCAGCTTTCCAATGCAGCACTGTCCCAGGGTTCGCGGTTCAGAGATTTCAGCACAGCCTGCTTAGTCAAGGCATATTGAACCGTCGGTCCTGCNGCTAGGGTATTGGCGAATGCCATCGCTGTCGGCATAAGATCGTCGTCGTTGACGACCGGCTCAATTAAGCCGGCGTGCTGCGCATCGGTCAGTGGAATATCGGTTCCCGCATATAGCCATTTTAGTGCTCGACTATAGCCGGCTAATTTCGGCAGGGTCCAAGTGATTAGATCGTCAGGATGAATGGCTCGTTTTGCCCAAATTGGCAGTAGTCGAGAAGATTGTGAACAAAAGCGAAAATCGCACAGTAGGGCAATGCCCAAACCGCCGCCCGCGGCAACGCCATTGACTACGGCAATGGTCGGCTTTGGCATCTGCAATAAATCTACGCACCACGAAAATTCCGGGTCTGCGGGGCCGCGAGGCCAGGGCCGGCTGTCCTTTGCCCTTAGGTCCGCGCCTGAGCAGAAAGCACTGCCCGCACCGGTTAACACCAGTACTCTAACCGAGGGATCAGCATTCACCTCGGTGATGAGCTGGCGTATCCCTAGGCGCATGGCGCCGTTTAGGGCATTGAGCACTTCTGGTCGGTTTAAGGTAGCGACGACGACGCCATTTTTTTGGTGTTCGACCTCTATCTCAGGAGGATAGTCAGACATAAGCTCTTCTGTTATTCGGGTGTTTTCACCGATCATCATAAAGCACTACAAAGACAAAGATAGCAGGAAGAGGTCGAGACCAAAGCGCCTCGGCATACCAGGCGCTGTTGATGATGTGCGGCANNTCAGANGANAGCTATCNGGGGCTATTGAAAAACCAATGGCGTATTTCGGANGAGAAATGTNTACCACTTCGCCTACCGCCCCTGTTCATGNTCGGAAGGACATGGGCGATTTCAAAAGCTTGGGAANTATTTGAAATAGGAAGCTGGTACCCGGGGTCGGACTCGAACCGACACAGTGTTTCCACCGGGGGATTTTGAATCCCCTGCGTCTACCAATTTCGCCACCCGGGCAGGGCTTGCTTACGCNAAGGCGAGCATTCTGCCCAAGGCCCGCACCAGTTACAATAGCCGTCCCTTTTTCATTTGGTCAGTAAAGCCAATGTTATTGTCAGATTTNGATTANGACCTGCCCGAGCGTTTGATCGCGCAGCAGCCATCAACCCAGCGCGATGGGTCGCGGTTATTGCATGTGCGNCCAGATGGNTTGGATCACTTGATGTTTAGCCAACTGCACAGCGTGCTGCGNCCCGGTGACTTGCTGGTGCTGAATAACACTAAAGTTGTGAAAGCGCGCCTACACGGCAAGAAAGAAACGGGTGGNGCTGCTGAGATACTGCTTGAGCGTGTGCTCGAGGATGGCAGCGGCGCTAGCAATCGTGCGCTATGTCAGGTTCGGGTCAGTAAGCCTNTACAGGAAGGGCGGCACCTGCTGATTGCTGATCAGTCGGTGGTGTGTCTGGGTCGAGAAGGAGAATTTTATCTGCTGCAATTTCCCCAGCCGGTATTCGATTTTTTAGAGTCCTATGGCGAATTGCCCTTGCCACCGTATATCCAACGGGATGCTGAATTGGCTGAGCCAGAACAAGATGCGCAACGTTATCAAACCGTCTTTGCCGCAGTGCCTGGTGCAGTAGCAGCGCCCACTGCGGGNCTGCACTTCAGTGAGGGCCTGTTAGCGCAGCTTCAATCTGCCGGCATAANTTCGACCACGCTTACTTTGCATGTCGGCGCGGGCACTTTTCAGCCGGTACGTGTGAATGACTTGGCGCAACATCAAATGCACTTAGAGCATTACCAAGTGCCGGAAAGTGCAGTGGCAGATATTCGTCGTACCCAATCCAGTGGGGGACGTGTGGTGGCGGTTGGGACTACGGTTGTGCGCGCGTTAGAGAGTGCTGCATTGGCATCAGGGCAGGTCCAGGCTGGTTCTGCAGCGTCNCAGCTGTTTATCACCCCTGGATTTAAGTTCAATGTGGTGGAGGCGCTGATTACCAATTTCCATTTGCCGCGCTCGACGTTACTAATGCTGGTCAGCGCATTTGCCGGCGTAGAGCGCATGCGTGAGGCCTATGCTGCCGCTATAGAGCAAGAGTATCGATTTTTCAGTTTTGGTGACGCGATGTTCTTGCAGCGCGACAGTGATCAATAATTGGCGTATGCCATAACTAACCCGAGGACAACTGTGTTTGATTTGCTAACAACCGACGGANTTGCACGGCGTGGGCGCCTGCAGTTACCCCACGGCTCCGTAGAAACGCCGGTTTTTCAACCCTGCGGTACTTATGGTTCGGTAAAAGGTATGACGCCTGTGGATCTGACCGCAACAGGCACCCAAATGCTGTTGGGGAATACCTTTCATTTAATGCTGCGGCCTGGGGATCGGCAGATCCGCAAGTTGGGGGGGTTGCATGAATTTATGGGTTGGTCTGGACCCATCCTAACCGACAGTGGTGGCTTTCAGGTNTTCAGCCTCGGTGACTTGCGTAAATTGAATGAGCAAGGTGTGGTTTTTCGCTCGCCAGTGAATGGCGACAAAGTTGAGTTAACGCCAGAGTCCTCCATAGGGGTCCAGGCGAATTTGGGGTCGGATGTCGTTATGGTGCTCGACGAGTGTACTGCTCATCCTGCCACGCATAAGCAGGCTGAAGAGTCGATGCAGTTGTCTCTGCGTTGGGCCCAGCGCTCGCGTGAGGCCTTCAATCAAGGCCGGGATGACAGTGTTAATCCTGGGGCAAAGTTGTTCGGCATTGTTCAAGGGGGTATGTACGAAGACTTACGGCGCGTCAGTTTGGACGGTTTGCAAGAGATTGGCTTCGACGGTTATGCCATTGGCGGGCTGTCGGTTGGCGAAAGTAAGGAAGACATGCAACGCGTAATGGAAGCGCTGTTGCCGCATATGCCGGAGCAAACACCGCGCTATCTTATGGGTGTTGGTACGCCGCAAGATTTGGTCCGAGGCGTCGCCTTGGGTGTGGATATGTTCGATTGTGTTATGCCCACGCGTAACGGGCGAAATGGCTACNTATTCACGCATTCTGGTGTCGTAAAGATCCGTAATGCTAAACATAAAGACTCTGATCGACCGATTGATGAGCGCTGTGGATGCTATACCTGCCAGAACTTTTCGCGCGCGTATTTGCATCATCTGGATCGTTGCGGCGAAATGCTTGGTGGCATGCTGATGACCCACCACAACCTACATTACTACCATAANCTGATGGCCCAATTGCGTGAGGCTATTGAAACGGGTACATTCCGCACGCTTGCGCAATCCCTGTTTAATGATTGGAACAAAAACGATGAGTTTGTTTGAAACTACCGCTTATGCAGCACCAGCGGCCGGTCCTGGTGGTGACGCCGGCATAATCAATTTGATCATGCTCGGCGGCTTCGTGCTGATTTTCTATTTCTTGCTGATCCGCCCGCANAATAAAAGGCGTAAGGAACATCAGGAGTTGGTGTCGTCTCTGAATAAGGGCGATGAGGTTGTTACTGCCGGTGGCGTGGTGGGTACCATCACCAAGGTCGAAGATGACTTTGTAAAGGTGCAGGTCAGCGATCAGGTCGAAATGCGGGTACAAAAGACTGCGGTAGGGGCGACTCTGCCGAAGGGAACACTCAAGTCTCTGGACTAAACGGACGTGGCTTGGCTACGGTGTTAACCAAGCCCTGCAAATGTACTTGCTCATAGTGATTATCGGCGAAAATTAAATGGCTGAACTTCCTCCTGATGGAACACCCTTGTTGGGTGTGCCGCGCCGTAGCAGCGCGCCACTCAATTCTTTTGCGTTGTGGCAGTACCTGCTTATTTTCGCCGTGGTGTTGATTGGCCTGACCTATGCTGCGCCGAATGTCTTCCAGCCGGACCCGGCCATTCAGATTCGGGCTCTTGACCAGCGTGGAGAGCAGGGTACCGCCAACGATGCCGCTAATCAGGCGGTGTTGGCACGCATGCAAACGCTCCTGAGNGAGGCCGGNATCGCGNTAAAAGGCGCCGATCTTCAGGGTGACTCGCTCATATTGCGGGTGGAATCCGATGAAGCGCAACTTCAGGCCCAAGAAGTGGCAACCACGGCACTTAATGCGAACGGTCTGAATTACGTGGTGGCGCTGGCGAGTGCCAGCACGACGCCNCAGTGGTTACAAAACCTTGGCGGCGAGCCCATGAGTTTGGGTCTGGATCTTTTTGGCGGCTCGCACTTTCTGCTCCAGGTGAATATGGACGAGTACCTAGAGCGGGTGGTNAATAATACTGCTGANAGCATGCGCGACACNTTGATCGATGCGCGCATNCGCTTTACGCCNAGGCGTAATTGGGTAGTGGGTCAGGCNATAGAAATCGCCTTTAGAGATGAGGCCAGCCGTGATGATGCCCGGGCCGCATTGACAGATTTTCAAGATTTTGANCTCAGTGTGCGCGANGTGGATGACTCGCCGGGCCTGCGCTTTACTCTCACCAACGAAAAGATCCGCGCACTTGAAGACCGTGCGATTAGTCAAAACCTGACCAGCTTACGGAATCGCGTGAATGAGTTGGGTGTTTCCGAGCCACAGGTTCAGCGGCTTGGCCGAGAACGCATCGTCGTCGATTTGCCCGGTATTCAGGACAGCGCGCGGGCAAAAGAAATTCTGAATAAATTCGCAAATTTGGAATTTCGTCTCGAGGCGCTGCCGAATGCCCGTCGCTCGCAGATTGAAACCTACCCTTATAACGGCCGTGATCAAGAAATTATGCGGCGCAACATTGTTACGGGTAACAATGTTCAGGANGCNAAACAGTCCTATGACCCGGAAACGGGGCAACCNCAGGTCAACATCGAATTAGATAACGATGGTGGNCGCAGAATGAATGCGGTCACGAAAGATAATGTCGGGCGTGCCATGGCGATCTTGTTCATTGAGCAAAGACCAGGGGTGCGCAAAACCACAGTGAATNGCGAAGTCGTNGAAGAGTTCTATACCGAGGAAGATCGTCGANTGATTAGTGTGGCGACGATTCAGTCGGCACTAGGATTTAGTTTCCGTATAACTGGCNTNGGCCTNCGTGAGGCTCAGGATTTGGCGTTATTGCTGCGTGCTGGTGCGCTGGCCGCGCCAATGTACATCGTTGAGGAACGTACGGTGGGCGCGCAACTTGGCGACGAAAATATCCAGCGGGGTTGGCAATCTGTTGGTATTGGTTTCGTTCTGGTGCTGATCTTTATGATCTTTTACTACCGACTATTTGGTTTGGCNGCGAATATCGCGCTGACGACAAACTTAGTCTTGCTGGTNGCGATTATGTCGGTGCTNGGNGCNACGCTNACGTTACCGGGNATTGCCGGGATCGTATTGACGGTGGGCATGGCGGTAGATGCGAACGTGCTGATTTTTTCTAGGATTAGAGAAGAGTTGCAAAANCATCCGCCTCAGCGCGCTATCCAGGCAGGTTTTGACCGAGCATTGCTGACAATTACCGACGCCAACGTCACCACGTTTTTCGTGGCGATCATATTGTTGTCCATAGGCAGTGGCCCTGTGCGAGGTTTTGCGGTGACTCTCGCGGTGGGAATCGTAACTTCTATGTTCACCGCAATATTGGTTACTCGAGCTCTGGTGAATCTAATGTTTGGTGGACGTAAGTTGGAGTCATTGAAGATATGAGAACGCTCCAAATCGACTTCATGGGCAAACGTAAAATTGCCCTGATAGTATCCGTTAGTCTGCTACTCGTTGCACTGCTTTCGTTAGCTACCCGAGGTTTGAATCAAGGTCTGGACTTTACTGGTGGTTCCTTGCTCGAAGTAGGCTTTAGCCAAGAGGTCGATCCAGAGGATGTTCGTGGCTATCTGGAAAGCACTGGCTTTAATAACGGCACGGTGCAGTATTTCGGCACTAACCGGGATTTGTTGATTCGCATGCCACCCCAGCGGGAAGCAGATAGATCTGGTTTGGGCGATGAAATTTTTGCGGCCTTACAAAGCGAATATCCCGATATTGCATTGCGGCAGTCAAATTATGTCGGCCCAGCGGTCGGTGATGAACTCACAGAAGATGGTGGGCTTGCCTTGCTGACCGCGTT
>NZEI01000020.1 GCA_002690405.1 Gammaproteobacteria bacterium | reverse complement strand
CGGATACGGTTCTGTTGCTGCGCACTGACCGGTTGCAGCCCAAGCAGCGCTCTAGTGCTTGGTTTAAAGCGTTAGATAAAGAGGGTGTTGTGTTGCTGATTTGGCCGTTGGCCAGTCACGAGTTTCCGCGTTGGTTGCAAGCGCGGCTGCAGGACCGAGGTTTGCAGCTGCAGGCTGACGCGCTCGACTACTTGGCGGCGCGAGTTGAAGGCAATCTGTTAGCGGCGGTTCAGGAGATTGAAAAGCTCGCGCTGCAGGATCTTAGTGTCCCCATATCGGTGGAAGCGATGGCTGCATGCCTAGAGGATACTTCGCGGTTTAACAGTTTTGATTTGGTTGATGCGGCGCTGCAGGGCGATGGTGCGCGAGTGCATAAGGTATTGCGCGGGTTGCAAGAAGAAGGTGTCAGCATTTTTGCCATTATGGGCGCCCTCACCAGCCAGTTGCGGCGTTTAGATCAAACTCGGGGATTACCACCGGCCCGTGCACGGGCGATTCAACAGTTTTTGCAGCGCAGTCGGGTGCCTACTCATCAGTGGCTTGCCGAGTGTGCAGTAGTCGATCAGTTGGCCAAGGGGATCGGAGTTGGCGATCCATGGATCAGCCTCGAGCAGCTGTTACTAAACATGGCTGGTATTGCCGCCATACAACGCCCCAGCGTCCATCAACGGTTATTTAGAGGCCGTTAAAATACCCAAAGTACTGTTTTTTTCGGTGTTTTTAGCCGCATTAAAACCATTGACCCCCCGTATATTTTTGGTTGACAATCGAGAGAGGTCCTTCTGAGGGGTTGGGCCTTAAAACAAATCTTGGCGGTCGCCGACCCCGGCAACCTGCGAGATTGCTAGAGGGGAGAAAAGTTATGTTGAGCAGCATACGCGTAATAGCGTCGTGGCTTGCCTGCGCGCTCCTAGTAGCGCCAGCGTGGGCTGAAGATGACTCTGACAGTAAGCGCATCGAAGATGTGGTCGTTTACGGCGACAGAGTTGAATCCACCGTCTCGGATACTTCTATATCCATTACCGCAATGAGCGAAGAGTTCCTCATGGACATGGGCATTCAGGGCCCGAATGAAATGGTGAACTTTATTCCTGCAACCACCCGTACCGACTGGGACATTAAAATCCGCGGCATTGGAAGAAACTTCCGTGGTCTCGGTGGCGATCCCGGAGTGGGCACTTACTACAACGGTATTTACTCACCAGATTTTGGTATTGCCTCAACTGAGGGTGGGTTGTACGACATCCAACGCATCGAGGTATTGCGTGGCCCGCAGGGTACTTTATATGGTCGAAACTCTATCGGCGGTGTTGTGAACTATGTCACTAATCCGGCCAATCACGATGAGTTTGAGGCGCAAGTGCGTTGGGTTGGCGGCCAGTACAACACCTCTGAGGGCTATGCGGTGCTCAGTGGGCCGATTAATGACGTACTCGCTTACCGACTGAACATGTCGAAGCGCACCAGTGATGGGCGCATTGACGGCATGGGTGATTCCGAGGATATGGAAGCCGCAAATGACGCAAATATTGCGTTGACGCTGGACTTTAAAATTTCCGACACGATGAGCCTAAACTTGCGGGTTAACGATAGAGAATCNGAAGCGCCGCGAAACTTCGGTAATGGCGGGCACGGTATTTTGAGCGAAGGCCCCTGTATCAANGCCAACGTTGCTAAGATAACCAGTCTCGATCAGTGTGATCCGCAGTACCGAGTAGCGCGCGACACGAACTATTACGCGCGAGGTCTGCGGCCGGTGGAAGCAGATGACCCTGCAGCGAAATACCCGTTTCGACACCCTGTAACTGGTGCTACCCAATGGGCGGCATACAAGCGCCCGGGCGTTGATCCGGTGATTTGGCCNTATACGCCCTCACCGAACTATAACAATGCGAATGTGGCGAATTATGATGGNGGCGACAATGCCAAGCCCGAGTTTATGTCGTTGACTAATAATGAGGTCAACGAGATTTTCGATCATAACTCTGCAAACGTCGTATTTGATTGGGATATTAACGATCGAGTGTCGTTAAAGTATCTGACCAACTACCAAAGCTTCCTGTATTACTTCAATCGAGATAACGATTTTTCAGACAGTGAGTTCTCCAACTTAGGCGATACGGTAGACGAATCAGTAAGATCAAAATCACATGAGTTGCGATTGTTCTGGAGCCTAGGTGATCGTTGGACTGCAACGTCCGGTTTTTACTTCTTTGAAGAAGATCGTGATCAGCTATACGGCATTCGCAATCGTATACCTGCGATTAACGACGCCGCGACTTACGGTACTGAGGCAAACCCGGATTGGCTGATTAACGCCTTAGCCGTGGTTGGCTGGAACTTGCCTGGTTGTTTTGATTGGAAGACCGCTGAGGTTGGTGCTGCTGGTGGCTATGGTCGTTATTGCGGCGATGACGGGCGTGCTTACAGCATAACGAACGACATTGGCGCTGTGTATGAACATGACAATAACGTCATCACTACGAACACGGCTCTTTATACACAGGGTGATTACCAGATCTCAGACACATTAAGTGTGACCCTAGGTGTACGATATTCGGAGGATTCACGGGAGGCGCGCGAGGCCCGTGGTGGTTACTCAGAGCTTGCTGCTGATGGCTATCCCTGGTTGAACGCGGTAATCGCTGCTACCGCCGGTGACGCTGACCTTGCGGCTGGGATTATGGGCGAGGGCGTAACGCCTCTGGCGGCAATGAATGTCGCGATAGGTGCTGCGACTTTAACCGGCGATCCACTCAACCCCATTACTCCCACCTGTCCTCTTGGTACGGTAGAGTGCGCTAATCCACTGCGTTTAGGCGGTATACCGATCTCCTGGGGAAGCCGTATCGGTGGAAACTACGAGACCAAAAACACCAGTTTCCGTATCAACTTTAACTGGGAGCCTAGCCCTGACCACCTCATCTACGCGGGTTTAACAACCAGCTATCGAGCGGGTGGGTTCAACATGGGTGGATCAGATAACCGAGTATATGTAGATGGGACTGGTTCTCTTGTGTTTTATGGCGATGAAAAGCTTAAAGCTTGGGAAATCGGGTTTAAGAGCGCCTTTTTCGATGGTCGTGCGCAATTAACCGGCGCGTTGTACTACTACGATTACCGGGATTACCAGGATCACGTAGAGACCTGGGAGTCAGAGAGTGGTGATTTCGATCTACCTGTGGGCATTGCTGCACCGCCTGGTAGGGGACCGGTATCGATGACGGACAATATTCCGGAAGCGCATAACAGCGGATTCGAAATCGACGGTGTATTGTTGGTGACTGATAGCCTGACCGTAGGCGGTAATTACAGCTATACCGAGTCTGTATACGATGTGGCCTATTCAGTATTTAACGAAAACGATCCGCGTTATCCCCGAGAAATTTTTGGGGGCGACCTCAGNATGGATCCGTGCATGGCGACCGATGCAACCAAGGATCTATATTGTTTGCAGGTCAATGGTGTACAGCTTTCTGGTATTCCAAAGCATAAAGCCACAGGCTGGGCATCGTATCAGTGGGTAATGGATGCAGGTACTCTGACCTGGTACGGATCAGTAGCGTACACCGGTGAGTACTTTACCAATACCTTCGCTCGACCCTGGGACGAAGTTCCTGAGCGTCATCGTGTTGATACCCGGCTGTCCTTCGATTCGGCGGATCAGCGTTGGAGTGCATCGTTGTTCATTGACAATGTNCTAGACGATACGTTCCTNCGTTGGTCGGACATGGAAGGCCGGCGATCAGGCCACGGCAGTAACTTCCCGCAGCGGGTAGTTGCGCTAGCGCCGCGCTACATGGGCGTCGAGTTTGTCTATAACTTCCTATAAGTAACGGCAAACCAAAGAATAAAGGCGCACCTCGGTGCGCCTTTTTTTGTGCCTGTTTTTTTAGGCGGCTCAGAAAGNCCGAGCGCTTCAACTCTGCCGATTAGGGAGTTACGGCAGTGCTAANGCGGTGAGTTGGGCATTTTGTGCTTCGCCGCTGGCAATCACGACGAACTGTCTGCCGTCCTGTAGGTAGGTCATGGGCGTGCCCCAAGGCCGAGCGGGCANGTCGATCTCTGCGATTACCCGTCCATCTAGCTTGTCAAAAGCGCGCAGCACATTACGCTGCCCATCTGCCTGGGATACAAGTAGTAGGCTCTTGGTTAACACCGGGCCACCAGACCATGAGGCTCCGAGCGGNCCTGGGTCGGGTAACCCCATGTCGATAACTTTTTGCCTNGGGCCGTCACCGTTGACGCTCATCCATANGTGATCACCGCTGTCCATATTGATGGCNGTGACTCTGGCATAGGGNGGCTTTATCAGCGGCAATCCCTTGGGTCCGCGCACGCGGTTAACGCTGCGGCTGCGCACATAGTCGAAATTAGTCTCGTCGGGGTTACCTTGTTTAAGCTTTACCGCAATCGGGCTGGCTTGAGAGGGTATGTATANAATTCTTCGTTCAGGATCAAAGGCGGCACCGGTCCAGTTGGCGCCACCGGCCCATCCTGGCAGGTTCAATGTCCCCTGTAGGCTGGGTGGGGTATAAAGAGGGCCGGTTTGAAACTGGCGCATAATCGCTTTGGCTTCCTTATTTAAGGCTGGGCTGAAATCGATTAACTGGCTTTCGTTCATGCCTTGGCGTTCGAAGGGTGCGGGTTTAGTTGGTATCGGTTGGGTAGGACTTGTGCGTTCGCCCGGCACCGTGCTCTGGGGCACCGGAGTTTCATTAATCGGCCAAACGGGTTCGCCGCTTATACGGTCAAAGACATATACGAAGCCTTGCTTCGAAACCTGTGCNACTGCTTTGATGTTTTTTCCATCAACCACGATATTCATGAGTGTCGGCGCCGCCGGCAGATCGTAATCCCACAATCCGTGATGCACCATTTGGAAGTGCCAAACCCGCTTNCCNGTGCGCGCATCTAAGCAGATCAAGCTCTCGGCAAATAGGTTGTCGCCAAGTCGGTGCCCACCGTACCAATCATTCGTAGGCGTGCCGGTNGGCAAATAGACATAGCCTAATTCCGCATCGGCGCTTATGCCGGTCCATACATTGGCATTACCGGTATACCGCCAAGATTCGTTCTCCCAGGTACTGCTGCCGTAGGCTTGGCCTTGGGGGATGGTTTCAAAAATCCATGTCTGCTCGCCGGTCAGNAGATCAAAGGCGCGCACATGCCCCGGCGGCATTTCCTTATTTTTTGGGCCGTCCATTATCGAAGAACCCACTATTACCACACCGGCAACTACCGTAGGCGCAGAAATTACCGAATACATTTGCCGGTCTACCGGCCGGCCTAATCCCAAGGTCAGATCCACACGGCCAGCGTCGCCAAAGTCTCGAATAGGTTGGCCGGTTGCCGCATCCAGCGCCCACAGGTAGGCATTGTTGGTAGGCATGAAGATGCGTGACCGGCCCCTGCTATCCGACCAGTAGGCAACGCCGCGATGGTTGAATCCAAGGTTGGTCGGGCGACCATCGGCGTAAGTGCGGGTATCGAATACCCAGATAGTTTCTCCCGTTGCCGCGTTGATGGCGGCGACGTGCCCCAGTGAGGTNCTGGTGTANAGGACATTGCCGACTTTTAGCGGCGTTGATTTAAATCCCCAGGGGGTCTTTTTCGGATCGGCTTTTACCAGCGCATTGTCCGGAGATTGCCATTGCCAGGCGATCTCTAGTTTGGCGACGTTGCCGGCGTTTATTTGATCCAGATCAGCGTATTTAGAAGAGCCAAGGTCGTTGCCATAGGCTGGCCAATCAGTAGCGGCCCCATGCAGATAGGATGCCGCCATCGACAGAATTAATACCAGGGTGATGCGATGGGTCGGCATGACTTGGGTCCTCGGAACGCTGAGTACTAGTTTATGTGGGTGTCGGCAGTGACTCCCAATTCGACTACGGTAAGTTGTCCGCCCGTGTTTTCCAACGTAGTTACGGAGCAGTTGTCAGGGGCAAAAATTCGCATTCTATCGTCGTTGGTTGCGGCGCCGACGGCGGCATTAATGGCAACAAAGTGGCTGAAGATGATGCAGTTTTCGGTCTGGTCTAATAAATAGTCAACTAGCGCCTGGCGCCATGCTTGGGCATCTGCGGCCAGTGCTGACCATCCGCCTTGCATGGCCTGCTGTAGCCATTGAGCGCGCTCCTGCAAATCCTCTGTGGGTGACGGTATCTCAGCAACTCTGGGTTCAATGCCGACCTTACAATTCCACTGCTGCGCCAGTGGTTCGGAGGTCTCGAACGCCCGTGCTAGCGGGCTTGAAAATAATACGGGCCTATCCTCGCCATGTTGTTCGTGCAACATGGCGGCAACAGCCTGAGCTTGGCGCCGGCCCAAGTCGTCCAATCCTGGATCTTTGTGACTGCCAAACCCAGCAGCGGCTTTACCGTGTCGTACCAGATGAATTTGCGTCATATTTACCGTTCCTGTTATTCGTCACCAACCCTCGTGATTTAGCATCCGGTTGCCTACAATAATGCTTTGCAACAATGTCTAGGAATTAGCGTGTCTGATCAAGCAGTAGCAGGAATAACCCCGTCATTCACTCCGGATACCACCGTAAGTGTGCGCGAAGCCTTTGGAATTGATCAAGAACTATCGGTGCCAGCTTTCAGCGAAAGAACAGATTATGTTCCGGCGATAGATCCTGATTATCGATTCGACCGCGATACTACTTTGGCCATTCTTGCAGGCTTCGCACATAACCGTCGGGTCATGGTTCAGGGCTATCACGGTACGGGTAAGTCTACGCATATCGAGCAAGTGGCCGCACGTCTCAACTGGCCGTGTATACGAGTCAACTTAGACAGTCATATCAGCCGGATTGATCTTATTGGTAAAGATGCAATCGTGCTGCAAGACGGCAAACAGATTACTGAATTTCGTGAAGGCATTTTGCCCTGGGCGCTGCAGCATCCAGTAGCCCTGGTCTTTGATGAATACGATGCTGGGCGGCCAGACGTGATGTTCGTGATCCAGCGTATCCTCGAGGTTGAGGGTAAGCTCACCTTGCTCGACCAAAACAAGGTGATTGATCCAAATCCGTTTTTTAGACTCTTCGCTACGACGAATACGGTGGGTTTGGGTGATACCACCGGCCTCTATCACGGCACCCAGCAGATTAATCAGGGTCAAATGGACCGTTGGAGTATCGTATCAACTCTGAACTATCTCGAGCACGAGGCAGAAGTTGAGATCATAAGGGGTAAGGTTGCAGCTTTTGCCAAGGGTGCGAAGGGCGAGCGCTTGATTGGTAATATGGTGAGCGTCGCAGATCTTACTCGTAAGGGCTTCGTCAATGGCGACGTATCCACTGTGATGTCACCGAGAACAGTGCTCACTTGGGCACAAAACAGCGAAATCTTTGGTGACGTGGGTTTTGCATTTAGGGTGACGTTCCTGAATAAATGCGATGAACTGGAGCGGCCGATCGTTGCTGAATATTATCAACGCTGCTTGGGCGAAGACCTGGGCGATGCCACAGCTGGCATTACGCTGAAATCGGCCTAAGCCTAAATGAACGACGTCGACAATCCGCTTGAACCCTTCAAGCGGGCGACTACAGCCGCCATCCGGGCGATTGCTGAGAACGATGAACTGGACGTAAATTTTGGTCCCGGTGCGCCTACCGCTCAGGGCGATCGGATACGTCTGCCATTGCCATCGCAAGGCGCCAGTGCAGCCGAGATTGATGCCGTGCGTGGCATTGGGGACGAGTACGCCCTGCGTTATCGCCACCACAACGCCCAGTTGCATGCACGTTTCAGCCCACAGGGTGGCCCCGCTCAAGAGATGTTCGAATGGATTGAATCCGCTCGTATCGCATCCTTGGGCGCCCAGCGTATGGAGGGGGTCGCTGGGAATTTGGATGCGCACCTAGAAGCCCAGTGTCGGCAGGCAGCCTTTGATGCAGTAACCGCCGAGGCGGACGCCCCCTTGTCTGTAGCGGTTGGATTAATTGTGCGTCAGCAACTGACGGGGCGCGAGCTACCGCCGAGTGCTGAGAACGTTGTGCAGTATTGGCGCGAGCATGTTTTGGAAAGCGCTGGCGAGCACATCGAGGCGTTGCGTGCGCACGTGGGTGATCAGGCGCAATTTGCAAATCTGTGCCGCAATATTATTGCTGATCTTGGACTGCCGGTTGATCTTGATGATCCGATGGATGGCGAGACTAATCCAGATGACATTGAAACCATGGACGAGTCCCAAGACTCGGAAGCGGAATTTAGTCCTGAAGATGTGATGCTCGATGATGAATCGGGCGGCGAGGAAAGCACTGATGGCGAAGCCACCACGGTAGAAATGGATGCCCATGCAGACATGGACGATGCCGCAGGCGAAGCGGATCCAGATGAAGCGCCGGTACCCATGCCTGATGATGCTGGGCGCATTTCGGTGGACTTTAATTACTCGAGTTTTACCGATAAGTACGACGAAATAATCAAGGCTGAAGAGTTGTGTGATGCTGAGGAGCTGACGCGCCTCAGAAGGATGCTCGATCAGCAGCTGCAGAGTTTGCACCATGCCACATCAAAGCTAGCGAACCGCCTGCAGCGTCGCCTAATGGCCAAGCAGAACCGCACCTGGGAATTCGATTTAGAAGAAGGCATGTTAGATGCGGCACGGCTCACTCAGGTGATCATCGATCCAATGAACCCATTGGCGTACAAACAAGAAAAAGAGATGAAGTTTCGCGACACCGTGGTGACGCTACTGATCGACAGTTCCGGATCTATGCGCGGTCGTTCAATTACCATCGCCGCCATGTGTGCAGACATTATGGGGCGTACTCTCGAGCGCTGCTCGGTGCGGGTAGAAATTCTTGGGTTTACTACCCGGGCGTGGCGTGGCGGTCAATCTCGAGAAGATTGGATCAATGCCAATAAACCGTCCAACCCTGGGCGACTGAATGATGTCAGGCATATTGTTTATAAATCTGCAGACGATCCGTGGTCGAGAGCGCGACGTAATCTAGGTCTGATGATGCGCGAGGAATTACTGAAAGAGAATATCGACGGCGAAGCGCTGATTTGGGCGCATAACCGTATCGTTACCCGTAACGAACAGCGTAAGGTGATGATGGTGATTTCCGATGGCTTACCGGTGGACAACTCGACGTTGTTGGTAAACCCAAGCAACTTTTTGGAACAACACCTCAAGTATGCGATCGACATGATCGAAAATCATTCGCCGGTGGAGTTGGTCGCAATTGGTATTGGCCATGATGTCACTCACCACTACAAGCGTGCTGTGACCATTACAGATGCCGAGCAATTAGGTGGAGCAATGACGGAACAACTGGCTGAGCTGTTCGACATCAAAGACTAAGGCGCGCCGGGTGGTAGGGTTAGAGCCAAGGCCCTAACCCCAAATTAGGCATTAGCCCACGACTTCCATGCGTATGATTTCTGGAGCGCCACCCATCAAGCCTTTAAAACCGGCTCCGGCCGCTTTGAAGTGCTCTGACTGTCCGTGTGCGGCCATCGCAGCTTCATCCTCATAAAGTTCCATCACTGTGTAATTACCGTCTGCGTCTTTGCACAGCTTGTACAAATGGCAGCCAGGCTCATTGGCATTTACCTTTGCAGCCAGGTCGAGCATGACTTCCTCGAATGCCGCCTCTGAACCCTCTTTTACGTTTAACTTGGCGATAACTGCCAACATATGCCTCTCCTCATCAGTGAATAGTGATCGAATAAAGATCAGTGATTGCTAAATAAAAGATACGAGCGTGTAAACTCGATCCCAGATTGAGAATAGGGACTCTTATGCACAGACGCAATCTGCTCGAAGCGATAGACAGCTACTCGGCACGTTATCCGCAAGAAGTTGGCGTAGTCGAGCGCTTCAAAGAGTTAGTTAAGAACCATGCGGATTGTTTTGATCGGGACTGCTGGCACGGTCACATTACAGGATCAGCTTGGCTGGTTAGCCCGGATCAGCAGCGGGTGTTGTTAACTCACCATCGCAAACTCAATATGTGGTTGCAGCTGGGCGGGCACAGCGATGGCGACCCGAGCACCGATGAGGTCGCGATGCGCGAAGCCCACGAAGAATCTGGCTTAACAGTACAATTACTTAACCCAGATATCTTTGATTTGGATGTGCATGAGATTCCGGCGCGTAAAAATGACCCAGCGCATTACCATTTTGACGTGCGCTATCAGATCCAAGCGAGCGGCGAAAAGTTCCGTATAAGTGAAGAATCTCTGGATCTGGCTTGGGTAAAAATAGACGAGTTAGAGCGCTATACCGAAGAGGAATCGATACTACGTATGCGGCGAAAGTGGTACGAAAGTAACAATAAAAGTTGAATTTGTTACGCTTTTTCCCCACTTGGGTCAAATAAAACTTAATAAATTACCCATTGTTCCTTAGTCAACGTTCCCGTACCCTTCCTAGGGTCGCCCGATTGTTCCTTTTTCTGGCTCACGAATGGTGTGTCAGTTGTTGGACTCGATAGAGAAATCTGCTCCAGACAGCGATGTCGGAGGGTGGATTCGTCAAAGTCTTAGGTTTGATTGGTCGAAGGACTCCAAAGGGAGAAACTCAGCGCTTATCAAACGTAAAAGTAAAGGAGCAAAAAGAGCTGTGAAGAAACTATATGTAGGTAACCTCGCTTGGGCGGTTGCTGACGAAGATCTGCAATCTCTGTTCTCAGAGCACGGTAGTGTGGCATCAGCGTCGGTTATTACTGATCGCGAAACCGGTCGTTCACGAGGATTTGGATTTGTTGAGATGGAAGACGGCGCTGACGCCGCGATCGAAGCTCTTAACGGTCAAGATTTCAAAGGACGGGCACTGCGGGTAAATGAGGCTCAAAGCAAAGAGCGTTCTGGCGGTGGTCGTCCCGGTGGCGGTGGTCGACGCTTCTAAGCAGCGACTGGCCAAACTCCGGACAGCCCGCTTATTGAGTGGGCTGTAAGGACTGCTAGCAAAAACCCGTTGGCACATGGTGTTAACGGGTTTTTTTTCACCAAAAAACGGCTCTGCCGGCTTTTGCCCGGGCTACTGGCGAGTATACGCGTCGATTTTTTGCCTGATTGCGGACGCGTTGCGCTGCCGTAGTTTAAACCTCGGCTGGATGGAACAGGTGGCAGGCCACGCTGCGCGGATTGTCTGAGTTATCAATAGGCAATAGCTTCGGGGTGATGTGGTGGCACTCTGCATGAGCTTGCGGGCAGCGGTTAGCGAAACGACAACCCGCTGGCACGTTTACCGGCGAGGGAATTTCCCCCTGAATATTTGTTGAGGCGCGCTCGCGCTCACTCTGCGGATCAGCTTCTGGATTGGAGGCGATTAAAGTCTGGGTATAGGGGTGTTTGGGCTCAAAAAATACATCGTCCGCAGTACCAATTTCTACCAGACCACCCAGATACATAACCGCCATTCGGTCACTGATATAGCGCACCATGGACAGGTCATGGGCGATAAACAAAAGGGTCAGTCCCATACTGGCCTTAAGGTCACCGAGTAGATTGATTACCTGGGCTTGAACGGAGACGTCTAATGCGGAAATGGGTTCGTCGCATACGACAAATTCGGGCTGTAATATCAGCGCCCGGGCAATACCGATGCGTTGGCGCTGGCCGCCNGAAAATTCGTGGGGATAGCGAGATCTATGATCTGGATGCAGACCCACTTGCTCGAGCCACTTGGCAACTTCATCTTGAGTCTCGGTGTTGCTCAGTTTGTGATGTAAACGTAAACCCTCGGCAATGATCTCCCCGACGGTCATGCGCGGATTGAGCGATGAGTAGGGATCTTGAAAGATCATTTGCATATGCGGTGAGTAGCGGGCGAAATCCGTAGCCGAGTAGGCTTTGGGCAGCGCCTCGCCACGAAAAGTCACCTGTCCTGCGGTTTTGTCGTGCAGACCGAGGAGGGTTTTACCGAGGGTGGATTTGCCAGAACCGCTCTCACCGACCAAGCCCACGATCTCTCGTTCGCCAATGTTAAGGCTGACATGGTCGACTGCGTGTACCCGCTGTTGACGACCGAGGTCAAAGTATTTTACCAGCTGGTCGATTTCTACCAGATTGTTCAACGCTCAGCTCCCGCAGCAAAGTACATAGTTTCAGGTCTGTTGGGATTGTCGTCGTCATGCAGCCAACAGCGCGACCAATGGTTGCTATTAACCGTAGTGGTGCTTGGAGGTTCTGTGCCGCAAATTTTCATCGCGTGGGGGCAACGGGCGCAGTAGCCGCAGCCTTCGGGCGGTTGGAATAGATCTGGTGGTGAACCGTCAATGGGCACCAGAGTCTGGCTAGCGCTGCGTCTATTGGAAGGCATGGCGCCACGCAGCCCCAGAGTGTAGGGGTGCGCGGAGCGATAAAATACATCGTCGACGCTGCCATGTTCGACTACCTGGCCTGCATACATCACCATTACCTCATCGGCCATCCGTGCCACCACGCCGAGGTCGTGGGTAATCAAGATGATCGACATCTGGGTTTCTTGTTGCAGGTCGTTGAGTAGGTCAAGGATCTGCGCTTGGATGGTCACATCCAGAGCCGTGGTGGGCTCGTCTGCAATCAGTACCGCGGGTTCGCAAGCAATGGCCATGGCAATCATCGCGCGTTGTAACATGCCCCCAGAAAATTCGAACGGATACTGTTTCGCGCGTTTTTCAGCTTCGGGAATTTTGGTCAGTTCCAGTAGCTCCACGGCGCGTTTGAATGCATCGCGATGGCTGTAGCCTCGATGTACTTGCAGGGTTTCGGCGATTTGGTTACCGATGTTCATGGTTGGGTTTAATGAGGTCATGGGATCCTGGAAGATCATGCTTACCTGATCGCCGCGAATATCATTACCGCCGATTACCTTGGTGCCGAGGATGTCGTGTCCGTTTAGGGTGGCTGTGCCCTGGGTGATGCGCCCCGGCGGCATGGGTATCAAGCCCATAAGACTTTGTACTGTTACTGATTTGCCGCAGCCGGACTCACCGACAATGGCCAAGGTTTGGCCTAGGCGTACATCAAAACTCACACCTCGTACGGCTTTAACGATGCCGCCATAGGTGTCGAATTCTACGTGGAGATCATTAACGCTCATCAGCGTGTCAGACATAGTGCATTCTCTCTATTCGCGGTTGCGCATACGCGCGTCGAGTGCATCGCGTAGGCCGTCGCCGAGCAAGTTAAAAGCCAACACCGTTACGCTGATAAACAGTGCGGGGAAAATCAGTTCATGGGGGTGGGTGAGCATCGTCTTTATGCCCTCGTTACACATGGATCCCCAAGACGGTGTCGGTGGTGCTACGCCCATGCCGATGAAGGATAGAAAGGCTTCAGTAAAGATGGCGCTAGGTACTGCAAAGGTGACGGTAACGAGGATGACACCCATGGTATTAGGAATCATATGACGTAATAACAGATAGGGGGTTTTTGCACCGAGTAGACGCGATGCGCCAATGTAGCCTTCTTCACGAATTTGCAGCACTTGGCCGCGTACTAGTCGGGCCGCGGCCGGCCAAAGTAATACCACCATCGCCACCAGCATCGGCATTATGCCGCTCTCGCCAGGACCGATGCCGAATATCACTTTGAACAGAATCATAAAGAGTAGGAATGGCAGGGCGACTACGAAGTCGGCAAAGCGCATCATCAATTGATCGGTCAAACCACCAACAAATCCGGCTACGCTGCCATACAAGACACCAAATAGAATATACAGAATCGGCGCAAACAGACCGATAAACAGAGATACGCGAGCGCCGTGCATGAGTCGAGAGAGCATGTCGCGACCGAGATAGTCTGTGCCCAATGGATGCAGTTTCAGCTGGAATTCGTGGCCATAAGCCACTTGCTCAGCGGCGTCCAGGAGACCGCGTCTCTCAGCCTCGCGACGCGTGATCACTCTGGTTACGGTGGTGCTTAAGGTTGCTACCAAGTCGCTGTCTTCGCCGCGCTCGTCTAGTGCCACTACAGAGTAGTAGTAATCAATGGGGCGCAGATCAAGGCGGTCTTCGAAGTACAGGTTTTGCGTTTCAGCAAGCGGCAACCCCAAGGAGCGGCCAGCGGTGATTGGGAATAAGTTACGGTAAATACGATAACCACCGGCCGCGCGCTCGCCCTGAGCTTGCCAGCTTAAGCGCACGGATTGGGTAGAAGGCGCCACGGCAAACGTCAGGCCTACAGCATTATCATTTGCCACAAAGTCTTCGCTAAGCTCGCCGTACCAAGGCTCATAGTCCTTCACTAAGATCGCGGAGCGATCGGCACCCGGGGCGATGCTAATTTGGTCGACATCTTGGGATGACGGATCAACGGTCCAGATCATGGGGCCGATGAAGGTAAAGGCGAGCAAGCCGATTATTAAATACAGGGAAAAAATGGCGCGTTTGTTTTGTTGCAGACGTCGCCACGCGTCTTGCCAATAGGACAGCGACGGACGGCTACTTATTGCGGCCGCTTGATCCTGTGCTAGGGGTGTGAATGCATCTGCTGCGCGCATCAGTCGAGCCTCACCCGTGGGTCAATCCAGCCGTAAAACAGATCGACCACGATAACCATAAATACTAGAAAGGCGCCGAAGAAGACCGTGGTGCCCATAATTACCGTGTAGTCCAGTTGTTGCACAGCCTGGACGAAGTACCGGCCCAACCCTGGAATCGCAAAAACGATTTCCACTACGAAGCCGCCAGTAGTAATGCTGGCTATGGCTGGGCCAAGCACGGTTACTACCGGCAAAACCGCATTAGGTAGCTGATGGCGGCTGAATATCTGAGTACTCGGCAGGCCCTTAGCATTAGCGGTGCGGATGTAGTCGGAATTAACGATCTCTAGCATCGACGAGCGCATCAGGCGTGTTAGATAAGCCATAGTCGAAAGCCCCAATACCATGGCGGGTAAAATCATATGCTGGACTGTGCCCCAGCCGCCTACCGGCAAGATCGATGTGCCCGCTAAGTTGTTCAGATTTACCAGCGACAACTGGCCGATAGCGGCGATGACAAAACTCGGCACGGATATGCCGAGGATGACCAAAAACATGATGATGGTATCGGGTAAGCGGTTGCGATATAGGGCGGTTAAGGCACCCCAAAGAACGCCGCCGAGACCGGCAAAAACCACTGCCAAGATGCCCAGAGTGGCTGAGACTGGGAAGTGCTCGCGGATGATGTCATTTACGCGGCGGTTTTCTTGAGTAAATGAGATTCCCAGGTCGCCTTGGCTAAGGTTGCGTAAGAACACTAAATACTGGGTTGTCAGGGGTTTATCTAGCCCGTATTTGGCTTCTAAGTTGGCGCGAATCTTTGCGCTAGTGGCCTTGTCGCTGGTTAGCGGATCGCCCGGTACTGCGTGCATGCCAAAAAACGTCGCGGTTGCGATAAACCATATGGTCACTACGCTAAGTGCAAGCCGTTTCAACATATAGCGCCACATAACTATTGACCTCCTGCACTAGTGTCAATGTATGCATTGGTATAGTCGGTATCAGCACCGATGACACGACGCTTCAGACCCTTCAGTTGTGGGTGGACCGCGTAGGTCACTCCGCGCTCGAACATAGGCAGCAGTGCGACATCGTCAAACAGCACATGCTGTATTTTTCCAAACGCATCCATGCGAGTTTTGGTATCGGTTGACCCTTGAGCTTCGCGCACCAGCCGGTCGTTTTCGTCGCTCATGTAGCGACCTCGATTGTTCAGGTTCCAGGACGCAAACAGATCGCCAAAGGTCAGAGGATCGTTATAGTCCGGCCCCCAACCCGCTAACAGAATGTCAAATTCTCCCGCGGTCATCTTTGCTAACCGCTGCTTAAAAATCTGTTTATCGATTTTTATGGTCAGGCCGAGCTTGCTTTTGAGTGCTTCTTGTACCCACTCGGACTGGATGTTAGAGACTGGGCTGTCACTGGTAAGCAGTACGATGGGCGGCCACTCGTCTAAGCCCAGCTCTTCTTTGGCCAAAGCCAGATGTTCTCGTGCTTTGGCGGTATCGAGGCGTAACTGGGGCGGTGGATATTCTTCGCGCAACGGCGCATTGGTGCCCATGAGCCACTCGGGGAATATTGAAACGCCTGGTTTAAACCCAGGCAGTTTTGTGACCTTATAAACCAACTCATCCATATCTAAAACCAACTGCATTGCGCGTCGAAGGTTCCAGTTGCGGGTCAGTCGTTCATCGCGATGGTTGAACTCTAAAAAGAATAACGTGCCGTCTTGATTGCGTTTAATGGGCCAGCCCTGACGCTGGGCTTCGATTAAGTTTTCGGCACCGAGAGTGGTGAAGGCAACTTTGCCGTCTTTGAAAAAATTAATTGCGGCGTTTGCGTCTTGGGTAATGTAGGCAACATTGATTTGATCGAGTTTGATGCGCTCTTTATCCCAATAGTTGGGGTTTTTCTCAAACAATAGACTGGAGCCATGCACCCAACTGGTGAGCTTGAACGGCCCACTGAATAAAAGTTCGTGCGCGTCTGCACCAAAACGGCCGTTGGTGGCGTTATAGAAATCCTCACGGATGGGGAAAAACGTTGGGAATACCACGGTTTTGTCAAAGAACGCCATGGGCTGCTCCAGTTCCACAACCAGCGTGTGCGGATCTGGTGCGCTGACACCTAAGGCCTCAGCAGGCATGGTACCCTCGTTAACCGCGCGTCCATTTTTTATTGAATACAGCAGAAACGCATACTCGGATGCGGTTTCGGGGCGTAGGGCGGTGGTCCAAGAGAAGATAAAGTCTGCAGCAGTGATGGGTTGGCCGTCGCTCCACAGTGCATTGTCGCGCAGCCAGAAAGTGGCATGAGTTGGTGTAACCTCCCAACGTTCTGCTATGCCAGCCTCTAATTTGTCGTCCACGCTCATGCGCAGCAGCCCTTCCATAACATGGTTTAACACCATGGCGGAGACCGAGTCTGTGGTGACGGTGCTGTTAAGGCTCGGCGGCTCTTCTTTTAAGTAGATTGAAATGCTGTTGTTTTCGGGGTCTACGGCGATAGCTGTGGTGCTATCAGATGAAAATGCACTAGCAAGATAGTGCAAGGCGAACATCAGCAGCGTGCAGCCTGCAATGGCAGCGCCAAAATATATAAAGAGTTGTCGCAGCGCCGCGCTAGACAGCGCACTTGCAGCGCTCGAATGGTCGTTGCTGCTAGATTCGGAATGCGGTTCAGCAATACTCATAAGTTGTGTTATCGAATACTGGGAAAACTTAGTTTACTTGGCGCAGCAGGTTGCCGACCACACGCTCAAGATGCATGAGCGAATTACATTCTTCAACTTGATGCGAGTAGGCGCCGTACTTGCGCATCTCTGAATCCCCTGTATTCCATGCCAGCCGCGCCTCAGGGTTCAGCCAAATCACGCGCTTTGAGCGATCGTATAGCTCCTTGAGCACTTCAGCGTGTGCCTCGCCGAAGTTGTTGCGGGCATCACCGAGAATGATGATCGTCGTACGATTATCCACATCGTCTAGGCACAGCTTTTTAAAATCGAGCAGGGCTTGGCCGTAATCTGTCGAGCCACCGCTGTAGTCGCGTAAAGTTTTAGCGATGGCATCTTCGATTTTGTTGCGGTTAAACAGTTCCGTAACCTCGGCAAGGTCAGAGGAGAAGGCGAAACTGCGAACCTTCGGCATAACTTCGTCGAGGCTATATAAAAACATCAGCATAAAGCGCGCGTAGTTTGCTACCGAGCCGGAGACATCGCAGATCGCAAAGACCTTTGGTCGATCCACTTTTACCGACTTCCAGTGCAGATTAAATATCGCACCGTCATAAGACATATTGTTGCGTAAGGTACGAGAAATATTCAGTTGCCCGCGCTTAAAAACCTTTTTGCGGCGACTGTGCAAGGTGCTGAGCTTTTTCGCCATTTTGTAGACGATTTCTTGGATCAGCCGAAAATTTCGGTGCTCCACATTTGACAGTTTTACCTTGCGCAAAAGCTCTTCGCGCAAACGCTTGCCCGATACGTCAGCATTTAAGAGAAATTGCTGCTCTACGTAGTCGCGTACCTGTTCACGTAAGAAATCGCGGCGCCCTTTAAGTTGCTGTCCGAGGCGTCTCGCGGGCACTGCTGGGGCTTGTCGCAGATCGGCGATTTCCTGGTTCAGATCGGCTAACCCCATCTGGTCCATGATGCGCCGCGCATACAGTCCTTTTTGGGTAAAGATCTGGATTTCGCGAATATTTACCGCTTCTCCAGCTGCTGACATTTGTACGGTCAGTTCTACCCGAGAATTAGCCATAAGCAATTTGCCCAGGGCCGAACTGGGATCCGTCATCTCGCCAGGGCCGAGGTCTTCTTCTTCCTCTTCCTCAAACAAGTTGTTCTTGTTTTTGCTCTTGCTTTTACTCTTTTTGCGCTTGCCACCGGGCTGGGCCTGACGATCACTGCCTGCTCCGCCGCCCTCGCCATCGCCACCGTCCTCGCTGTCTTGATCATCGGCATCGCCAGTATCGCCCAACGCNGCCTCGGCTTCGCCGCGCACATCTTGGAAGGCAAAGAATTGATCAAAGCAGGCGTCGAAGGTGACTTTTTCGTCTGCGGTTTTNGGCAGCACTAGCGACAGCGTGCGTTTCAGGTAGTCGCGATCTTCATAACCCACCAACTCAACNGCATTCAGTGCATCNAGGGTTTCGGCNGTGGACACGCGGATGTCGGCGTTACGCAACGCGCGAATAAAGTTGCTGATCGTGCGGTCTGTGGTTTGTGCGTTCACTGAACNAGAGTCTTATTTGGTGATCTTCGCCGCAAGCGCGTTCACTTCGCCNTGTACGTTGTCGATATCTTCTTGGAATTTAAGAATGACATTCAACGTNTCCTTNACCAATTGTGGCTCGAGGCTCTCGGCATGGAGTAATACCAGGGTCCGAGCCCAGTCAATGGTTTCGGAAATGGCGGGCAGTTTCTTTAAGTCTAAATTGCGCAGTTCGTGGATGAATTCGACCAACTGGCGCTGTAGCTCCGGCGGTACTTCAGGTACACGTGCACCAATGATTTTACTCTCTACCTCGACGTCCGGGAACGGGATATAAAGATGTAGGCATCGGCGTTTAAGTGCATCGGAGATTTCCCGGGTATTATTCGAGGTCAAGAATACGATAGGCGGTTCCGCAACGGCTTTGACGGTACCGATTTCCGGAATCGATACCTGGTAATCCGAGAGAATTTCCAGCAGTAGAGATTCAAACTCGTGGTCGGCCTTGTCGATCTCATCGATCAGCAGCACGCAGCCGTTTTCTTCGCGTAGNGCCTTAAGCAGTGGGCGTGGCTCCAAAAATTCGTTGGAAAAAAAGATATCGCCAAATTCATGCAGCTTGCTGACCGATTGGGCAAAACCTTTTGCACCTTGCAGCACCTCATCCAAGGCTTCTTTCAGTACCTGNGTATACAGGAGTTGTTTACCGTACTTCCATTCGTAGATGGCCTTTGACTCGTCTAGGCCTTCGTAACACTGCAGGCGNACGAGCGGCAGACTGAACATTTCGGCGGCGGTTTTNGCCAACTCGGTCTTACCCACCCCCGGAGGACCCTCGATCAGTACGGGTTTACGCAGTTGGTAGGCCAGAAACACAGCTGTGGCGATTTCGTTACTGCATATGTAGCGGTGTTGCTCGAAGTTTTCCTTCAGTGAGGCAACCGATGCGGCAATGGTTTCAATGTCAGCCATACTTCTCCCGTAAGCAGATTCAATTGTGGGCAGACCAAACAAAGACGGCTTCGGCGGTAAAATAGCTGCAGCGCCAAAGGCAGACGAAGGTCATGGATTCGCACCCGCTCCATTGGTGCGAAGCGCAACATTATTACTTGGGCGTTTTCATATGTATAGGCTTGACCTTGGGGCCAGTGTGCGGTGCTGNTACTGCATTATGGATCTGGCAGACTTAACCCTATGCACGATTACCACACTCAACTGCAGCGGATGCGCGAAGAACTGTTAGCTAACGCNGCCACTACCGATGCTCAGGCTGCGGTAGTGGAACTGGATCAGTCTAAGGTAGGGCGTTTGTCGAGAATGGANGCGATGCAAGCTCAAGCCATGGCTCAGGCCGCTGTGGGTCGTCGCAGTCAGCAATTGCGACGCATCGAAGCGGCGCTGCAGAGGCTTGAGGACGACGAATTCGGCTTTTGCACAACCTGCGACGAATCGATCAATCCCCGGCGTTTAGCGCTNGATCCTACTGTCTTGATGTGCATTAACTGCGCGGCTCAGAGTGAGCAAATCTGATGCGCCNAAGCCTCAGTATCACTCGGTGTCGCTGTGCACTCGCATAAGACCTTCCTGAGTAGTAGACGCCACTAGTTCGCCAGCNTGGTTGTAGATCAGTCCACGGTTAAAGCCCCNGGCACCGCTGGCACTAGGACTGTCTTGGTCATACAGNAGCCATTCGTCAGCCCGGAAAGGGCGGTGGAACCACATCGCGTGGTCTAAGCTNGCTACTTGGATGTTGTCNTGCACAAAACTTATGCCATGGGGCCGTGTCGCTGTGTCCAGTAATGACCAGTCAGAAAGATAGGCGAGTACGCATTGGTGCAAGCGCGGGTCGTCGGGTAGCTGTTCGCCACAGCGCATCCAACAGCGTTGTACTGGATCTGTCTTGCGTGGATTTAATAGGTCTAATGGCTCTACTGGCCGCAATTCGATGGCAGAGGAGCCACTGAACGACTCTTGGAACTCTTCAGGCCAGTTTTTTGCCTGCTCAGCGCGGATTTCATCGTCGCTTAGCAGCTGTTCGGGTGGCGTTACGTCGGGCATGGTGAATTGGTGCGATAAACCGCCCTCCTGCACTTGAAAGGAGATTGACATGGTGAAAATCGCTTGGCCGTGTTGTACCGCCATCACGCGTCGGGTGGTAAAGCTTTTACCATCACGGATGCGGTCGACCTTATAGAGAATAGGTTTTTCTTTATCTCCGGCACGCAGAAAGTAGCCGTGCAAACTGTGTGCTTGGCGGTCATCGGCTACTGTTCGTGACGCAGCGACCAAGGCCTGGCCTATCACTTGCCCACCATAAACACGTTGCCAGCCCTCGTTGGGGCTGGTGGCGAGATAGTGATTCTGTTCGATTTCCTCGAGGTCGAGGATTTCTATAATTTTATTTAACGGCTGCATAGGCTCAGCGCTGGTGCTCCATAGTGGCGGGGTGTTTTTGCGGGCGCCAGTGTTGAGTAAGCCTGACCTCCGGTCAAGGTCAGGCGATCATATTCCCGTCCTCAGAGTGTGCAGCTAGGGGCCGGTTGGCTAACTAGATGCACGCTCTGTGGGATGTCCGGGTCGGTTGCTGCTAAAACTGGGTCTAGTACTTATAGCTCTCAGTCTTAAATGGACCCTCGGTGCTGACGCCGATGTAGTCGGCTTGATGCTGGGTCAATCGAGTCATCACACCGCCAAAGCCGGCAACCATCAGTTCTGCCACTTCTTCATCAAGTTTCTTTGGCAACACTTCAACGGTAATAGGCTGCCGCTGGTTCTCAGGCTGATTGGCCCATGCTTGCTCAAATAAGTGCATTTGCGCGAGCACTTGGTTTGCGAAGGAACCGTCCATGATGCGTGATGGGTGACCCATGGCGTTACCCAAGTTAACTAGGCGCCCTTCGGACAGCAGGATCAGGTAGTCGCCGCGCTCTTCCGATCGATGGATCATGTGCACCTGATCTTTTACTGTTTCCCAGCGCCAGTTTTCGCGCATGTAAGCAGTGTCGATTTCATTGTCGAAATGACCAATATTACAAATCACCGCACCGGCTTTGACGCTGCTTAAGATTGCCGAATCACAGACGTTGGCATTACCCGTGCAGGTCACCACGAGATCGGTGTCTTTTAACAGGCGCTGATCGATGTCCTCGATCTTGCCGGTGTTAACACCATTGGTATAGGCAGAAACAACTTCATAGCCATCCATGCACGCCTGCATCGCACAGATTGGGTCGACCTCGGTAACGCGCACAATCATGCCTTCCTGACGCAGGCTCTGAGCAGAGCCCTTGCCCACATCGCCGTAACCAATAACTAGGGCGCGCTTGCCGGACATCAGCATGTCGGTACCGCGCTTGATGGCGTCGTTGAGCGAGTGTCGGCAGCCGTACTTGTTGTCGTTTTTAGATTTGGTTACGGAGTCGTTGACGTTGATCGCCGGAACTTTGAGCTCGCCATCGCGCAGCATTTCCAGTAACCGGTGCACGCCTGTGGTGGTTTCCTCGCTGATACCGTGAATGCTGTCGAGCATTTGTGGGTACTTATCGTGGATGATTTGGGTCAGGTCACCGCCATCATCTAACAATAGATTGGCGTCCCATGGCGCGCCGTCTTTCAGGATGGTTTGCTCGATACACCATTCATATTCCTCCTCGGTTTCACCTTTCCATGCGAAAACCGGAATGCCCTCAGCGGCGATTGCGGCGGCAGCATGATCTTGGGTGGAGAAAATATTGCATGAGGACCAGCGCACCTCGGCACCGAGATCGACCAATGTCTCAATCAATATGCCGGTTTGGATGGTCATATGGATGCAGCCAATGATACGAGCGCCAGCCAGCGGCTGGCTTGGAGCATAGCGCTTGCGCAATGCCATAAGTGCGGGCATTTCCGCTTCAGCGAGAGTCAGTTCCTTGCGGCCGAATTCGGCGAGGCCGATATCCGCGACTTTATAATCAGACATGAAGTGCTCCTGTAGTGTCTGTTGAGAGAGTGTTATGCATTACGTTTGAAACTTAGGACTTGTACCTGGAAGCCATTGCGCTGGGCCAGGTGTTGTTGATCGTGAATTTTAAAACCGTGGCGCTCGGCCCATTGGCTTAGAACGGCGGGCTCAAAGCCAAGCCAAAGATCGCCAACTGTTGTGGTAACCCAGTCTTGGGTGTGGGCGCATAGCTCCGCGATCACCAGATCGCCGCCTGGGACTGTGACCTTTGCTGCCTTTTGAAAAAATGCTTCTGGCGAGGGCATATGATGTAGCACCATGGCGGCAACCAGAGCATCGAACTGCGGTTGGTTTGGGAGGCTAAAAAAGTCGCCTTGCATCAGTTTGATGTGTTTGGCTGCGGGTTGGTGTGCAATTGCATCTGCGGTGGCAGCCAACATTGTGGAGGAACTGTCCATGCCTAGGACCTGCCCATAGCGCTCGCTCAGCCCCAGCAATAGCGTGCCATTGCCCGGACCAACTTCCAGTGCTCGACTGCCGGCCTGCAGATCTTCTGGCAGATTTTCCATCACACAGCTCAAATAAACCTCAGCCGGGCAGATGAGTTCGTCTTGCTGGTCCAGTACGTCCTTATTGTTGGCGAAAAACGTTTGGCAGCGCTCGGCGCGCTGTTGGTTAAGTGTGAGGATCTGTGCGCAGATCTCCGCCGACAGGGGTTGGGCATCTACAGCGGCAAAAAGGGCGGCGTGCAATGTTTGTTCGGGGTGACTGCTGCGTCGGTAAAAGACGTTGGTGCCCTCTTTGCGCTGGCTGACTAAATCCGCCTCACGCAATATTTTTAGATGATGGCTCAGGGCGGGCTGGGCGGTTGAAAATATTGAGCACAGTTCTTGTACACCAAAGGAGTCACTAGCCAGCACGCGCAGTATGTTCGCACGGAGGTCGTCGCCCACCGCTTTTGCCACACGCACGACGTCGTAGCCATCGGGATGCGGCAGGGATACAGCGCTTTTTAGTTGCGTAGTTGGCACAGTCAAAGGGTTCTTTGGCGTGGTGAGCGGCGCATCCTACCAGCCTTAGCTTGAATATCAAAATATTTTGATGTTTAGTTGGGGGCGGCCCTATGCGACCATATGACTCCACTCAAAAATACTTTGTTTATGCAAAATCTCGCACCCGTCAGCAAACTTGCCGATGTGCAAACGACGATTTTTACGGTGATGAGTGCGCTGGCTGAGCGTCACAGTGCCATCAATCTGTCCCAGGGTTTTCCCGATTTCGACGGTCCTGCAGAGTTGCTGGTGCGGGTGCAGCATTATTTGACCCATGGCTTCAATCAATACCCACCTATGGCTGGGGTGCAGTCGTTACGTGAAGCCATCGCTGACAAGGTTGCTGATCTTTATGCCTTGCAATGTTCTGCCGATGCCGAAATCACGGTCACAGCGGGTGCTACGGAAGCCTTGTTTTGTGCCATCGCGGCGGTGGTGAATCCGGGTGATGAGGTCATTTTGTTTGATCCATCCTATGACAGCTACGATCCGGTGATCCGTCTGCAAGGCGGTGTGCCCGTGCATCTGCCGCTTTCTGCGCCAGAGTATCGAGTCGATTGGACCATGGTCAGTGATGCGATCTCAGACCGTACGCGGTTGATCATCATCAATACGCCGCATAATCCAACGGGATCGGTATGGGATGCCGAGGATATGCAAACCTTACAAAGCTTAATTGCCGACAAGCCGATCTTTCTGCTCGGCGATGAGGTTTATGAGCACATTATCTTCGATGGTGCCGCCCATCAGAGTCTATGCCGGTATCCGGATCTGTACCGGCGCAGTTTCGTCGTATCGTCCTTCGGTAAGACCTATCACGTGACCGGTTGGAAAGTCGGTTACTGCGTAGCACCGCCAGAGCTGACTACGGAATTTAGGCGCATTCATCAATTTGTGACCTTCACGGTCAATACCCCGGTGCAGTATGGCCTGGCAGATTTTTTGTTGAGTCACCCTGATCATCACAGAACCCTAGGGCAGTTTTATCAAGGCAAACGAGACTATTTTTGTGGCCTGCTTGCGGAGTCTAAATTTCACTTCACGCCCAGTGCTGGAACCTATTTTCAGCTGTTGGATTATTCAAGAATTGCTGTTGAAAGTGACGTTGCTTTAGCACGGCGCTGGACTGAAGAACGCGGCGTAGCCTCCATCCCGGTATCGGTGTTCTATCAACGCGAGGCTGCAGAACCGCAGTCAGTACTGCGGTTTTGTTTTGCCAAGGATGATGCAACTTTAGAGCGGGCGGCAGAGATCTTATGCAGCCTTTAACAGTTAGCCTGCTGCAGACCCATACCCATTGGCACGNCGCCGCNGCNAACCGCGCGTTATTTGACGATTTGTTTNCGCAAGTGCCCAGTGCAGCGCAGTTGGTCGTGCTGCCCGAAATGTTCAGCACCGGGTTTACTATGGATTCTTCTCAGGTAGCCGAGTCCATGGAGGGNGCCACGGTAGCGTGGATGCGCGAGCGTGCGCAGTCCCTAGGGAAAGTGCTCTGTGGCAGCATGGTCATTAGTGCAGCAGATCAATATTTCAATCGGTTTATATGGGCCATGCCCGATGGTGAGCTACGCTGGTACGACAAACGCCATCTATTCCGCATGGCTAATGAGCATGAGCACTATGCCGCGGGCAGTGAGCGTATTACGCTGGAACTGGATGGTTGGCGCATCTGTCCCGCGGTTTGTTATGACCTGCGGTTTCCGGTGTGGTTGCGTAATCGTGGCGACTACGACGTTTTACTGGTTGTGGCGAATTGGCCAGCGGCGCGGCAGGTAGCATGGCAGAGCTTGTTGCGTGCTCGCGCGATAGAAAACCAAGCGTACTGTGTCGGTGTAAATATCGTCGGTGACGACGGTAATGGTTTGCACTACGCCGGTGGTTCGGGGGTCTATGCCCATGATGGTGAAGAGTTGTCCGAGTGCGGTAATGCGCCCTCGGTTGTCACTCAAGTTTTGCCTTGGCAGAGTTTGCAGGAAGCGCGCGAACAATTTCCGGTCAATCTTGATGCTGATGATTTCACCCTGTCTGGATAGCGGGGTAAGCAGTTGGATAAGAATAAAAGTCATGAATGAGGTGATGAGTTGAAACGTTATAGTGGATGGACCAACGCGGTAATCTCGGGAGCTTTGATGCTCTTGGCCGGTTGTGGTGGTAATGCCGAGCAAGCAGATGTCAGTGCGGCCTCGATAAATGCGCATCCGGGCAAGGAGATTTACGATCAATACTGCTATAGCTGCCACAATCCTGGCTTGAATGGCGCACCTCGGNTAGGCGACGCTGAAGCATGGGCGCCGCGCATTGCNCAGGGGCGCGCAATATTGTTGACGTCGACGCTAGAGGGAATTGCCCCAGCCATGCCCCAGCGTGGGCTATGTCTAAGCTGTAGCGATGACGACTTAGCAGCAGCGGTGGACTATATGATTGAAGAGGGTCAATAGAGTGAGCGCAATGCTGCTGCACGGACGCTGTGGATGAACTTACGGGATCTCAGATATCTGGTTGCAGTAGCCGAACACCAACANTTTGGTCGTGCTGCTGAGGCGTGTTTTGTCAGTCAGCCAACGCTGTCTACGCAACTGAAAAAACTCGAGCAAACACTGGGTGTCACTCTGATAGAGCGCACTAACCGGCGNGTTATGTTGTCTCCTGAAGGCGAACAGATCGTGGCNCAGGCCCAGCGTATCTTAGTCGAGGTGAATTCGCTGACCGCNATGTCGGAGCAGTTACGTGACCCATTGGGTGGTGAGGTGCGANTNGGCATCATTCCGACAATTGCACCGTATCTGTTACCGAAAATCTTGGTGCCGCTGACGGCGGAATTTCCGAACCTCAATATTCAGCTTACCGAGGGTCAAACCAGTCAAATAACGCGCATGCTTAAGCATGGCGACCTCGATGCAGTATTGTTGGCTCTGCCGCTACAGGAAGAAAATGTAGAAGAGTTCGAGCTTTATACTGAGCCTTTTTTGTTCGCGGCCGCAACCGAGCACCCGAAAGCCCAACAAAAGAGCGTCAGCGCTGATGATTTGCAAGACGAAGAAGTACTGTTGCTCGAAGACGGCCACTGTCTTCGTGACCAAGCCCTAGCGGTCTGCCATGCTCATCGCGGCATCGAAAGCACCAGNTTCACGGCCACCAGCCTCGAGACCCTGCGCCAATTGGTGGCGGCTAATATGGGNATAACGTTGATGCCCGAATTGGCGGTTCCCGAACAGACCGATNNTGCTAGCGGTGTATGTTANATCCCCTTTGCAGGCGAGGTGCCGTCACGCACTCTAGGGCTGTGCTGGCGTTCCTCGTCCACCCGCAGCGGTTTGCTGGCAGACATAGCCCAATCCCTGCGGCAGGTATTAAATGCCTAGAGCGCGACTGGTACGCTGTTGTTAAAGGTTGAGGTCCTTGCATAGAGCCGCTCTGACTGCGGCCTCGAGCGTTACCGAGTTTGCCAAGCTGGCATGATCCAATCCCATATGCACGGCTGCTCCTTGGCGTAACTCTGCTAGATCTTGGTCGCTGAGCTCGAAGCGCATAAAGTGCACAGCGGCAGCCTTGCTGTCGCGAGTTCGCTCCATGTCCTCGTTAGCGATCGCATAAGCCTTAGTGCCATCGCCGACTTGAACCCACACGGTTTCCTCTATGCCACCCATGTTAGCAAGTGCCCGCTGACGTTCTTCTACGTCGCCATATTCGATCATGAAGGTGGCTTTCCAATTGCTGCCGTTTGGAATGAGTGGATTATAGGCTTCAAGCTCCTCTTCGATTTCAGCCGCCTCAAAAATACGCTCGACCCGAAGCATTTCTTGGACCTGATAATGCATGGTCAATTGATCCTCAAAATATAAAGTGGCGTGGGGGCCTAGGGCCACTTGTCGCAACTTTTTATGGGCTAATACCTGCTGCCTAAACTCGGCTCGTCGTCCTGCGTATTCTTCCAAAGACCAAAGGTCATCTCGTGTTAGCGTCATTTATTTTCTCAGTAGGTTTAGATTGCGTAGGCGCGGCGGACCATTGAAATCGGATGCTCAGCATCGCCTTCTTCCATCCCGTCGGCGATCATGCGACCTGCCATGGGGCAGTCGGAGCCAAAGGTGTCTGCAGCAGCATCCGCTACTCGCCGCACTACTGGCCGCGCTATTTTCTTCGCTTTTTCATAAGTCTCTGCCTTTACGGCGTAGGTGCCATCGTGCCCAGAGCAGCGTTCAATGGCGGTGACTTCAGTGTCGGGAATCAGGTTTAAGAATTCTCGGGTCTTCATGCCGAAATTTTGTACCCGTTGGTGGCAGGCAACGTGATAGGCCACCTTGCCTAACGGCTGTGAGAAATTCGTATCGATCAGGTCAGCCTTGTGGCGCAACATAAGGTACTCGAAGGGGTCGAAGAAATGTTGTTGGACTTTTGCGACGTCCGCGTCCTGGGGGAACATCAGCGGCAATTCCTGCTTGTACATTAGTACGCAAGAGGGAATCGGGGCGATCAAATCGTAGCCATCTTCGATCGCTTGCAGAAAGATCGGCAGGTTGGCGTCTTTCATTTTCTCTACCTTGGGTAGGTCGCCAAGTTCGAGTTTTGGCATGCCACAGCACTTAGCGTCTTGCAGCACTTTAATGGCTACGTTGTTTTGCTGGAGCACGGCGATCAGGTCTTCGACCATTTGCGGCTCGTTGTGGTCCCCGTAGCAGGTAACATATATGGCAACCTTGCCGGTGGTGCGGTCGGTCGCAACGGGTTCCTCTTGGGGTTCACTGGTGGCGGCGATGCGCTTACTCGTAGGGGTGCTTTCAAAATGCGGCAAGGGCGCATCCTGATGAATGCCAAGTAATGCTTCGCCGGCTTTGCGTAAGGTTTGCGAGCCTGCCGCAGCGTTGGCGAGCTGTGCGATACCTGGCGTTGATATGGCGTCAAAGATGGGGTCGGTAGAGGTGATGATGCGATCCCGCCACTTGGTGTCTTTGTTGGCAAAGTTTTGCGCCTTGCCCCGCAACATGAGATGCGGGAAGTCGATAGCCCACTCGTGGGGGGGAACATAGGGGCACTTGGTTTCGGCGCACAAATCGCAAAGAAAGCATTGTTCTACGACTTTGTTGTAATCAGCTTTATCGACGCCGTCGACCTCGAAGGTATCGGATTCGTCGATAAGATCGAACAGTGTTGGAAAAGAGTCGCACAAGCTGACGCAGCGTCGGCAACTATGGCAGACGTCAAAAACACGTTCCATCTCTGCGTGCAGCGAATCTCTGTCGTAGAAATCGGGGTTCTTCCAGTCTAACGGCTGTCGGTCTGGGGCTTCTAAGCTGCCTTCTCGTGAACTCATAGTGATCTCTTATGTCCTTTGCTGATTTCTTTAAACCGTCTGACTGCGTTAACCGCAGACAAAAAAAAGGGGCCAAACAAGCCCCTCCTTTTGGTATACCCACTAGGGCCAGTGGGTTAGCCCATCGCATCCAATGCTTTTTGGAAGCGGTTGGCGTGTGAGCGCTCAGCCTTTGCTAGAGTCTCAAACCAGTCTGCGATTTCATCAAAGCCTTCGTCGCGAGCGGTTTTTGCCATTCCAGGGTACATGTCTGTGTACTCGTGAGTTTCACCTGCCACCGATGCTCTGAGGTTATCGGCTGTGTTGCCCATAGGTAGACCAGTTGCCGGATCACCTACTGCCTCCATGTATTCGAGGTGGCCGTGAGCGTGGCCGGTTTCGCCTTCTGCAGTCGAGCGAAATACCGCGGCTACATCGTTTTCACCTTCAACGTCAGCTTTTGCTGCGAAGTACAAGTAACGACGATTCGCCTGGGACTCGCCGGCAAAAGCGTCTTTTAGATTCTGTAAAGTATTGCTGTCTTTCAATTCCATGCTGACATGAACTCCATAAAAGGTTAGCGAATAGCGAGCCTGAGGCTGCTGGTTGATGAGCAGTATAGGTTGATTAGTCTTCGAATCTATTTGAATGTTTAGATCGCTGTAATAGACAAAATCTATCAATAATCTCTAAATCTTTGGTCTTGTCAATGATAATCATTCTTATTCGCGATAACCAATGGGTCGAACTCGTGCTCTAGAGCACCCTTGCCACGCGCAATGAGTGTGGTTGTGTGAGTGGTGAGGTATGGTGCCTGCGCTCGATCCATTTAGGGGTTAATGAAATCATTGCTCAGCGTCATTTAGTCGAACTCAGGCAACTAATTCGCCTTGCAGTACCACTCGTATTTACGCAGCTGGCGCAAATGGGTATGGGTGTTGTAGATACGGTCATGGCCGGCCGTTTGGGTGCGGTGAATTTAGCTGGCGTGGCATTGGGCGGCGTGGTGTTCTGGCCGTTGCTGTTGTTGGTCGCGGGGGTGGTTATGGCGCTTACCCCGACGGTGTCGCAACTGCATGGATCTGGCCGTAGCCATGAAGCAGGGGAGGCCGTGCGACAAATCTTGTGGATCGCACTGGCTGCTGGGCTGGCGTTGATCCTGCTGCTGCGGAATATTGAGCCTCTGTACCACTTAATCGGCGTGGACCCGCTGGCGATTCCGATCACAGTGCGCTACCTCGATGCGATCAGTTGGGGCGTGTTGCCGGTATTGAGCTATTTTGCCCTGCGCTACCTCTGTGAGGGTCTATCTTGGACCGCCCCGGCAATGGTTATCTCGGGTGTCGGATTGCTGTTAAAAGTCCCTCTGAATTATTGGTTCGTTTACGGTGGTTGGGGAATTCCCGCGTTGGGTGGTGAGGGCTGTGGTTGGGCCTCAGCCATCATAATGGGGCTTCAGTTCATTGCCATTTGCTTTGTGGTGGGTTATTCGCGGGTGGCGGTGGCTGGGGTATTTAAGCGTTTCTCGTGGCCGGATACTGCAGCGATGTGGCGCTATACAAAGTTAGGGTTGCCTATTGGGATGTCTACCTTTGCAGAATTTGGCATTTTTTCCCTCATGACTCTGCTGATTGGGCGTCTTGGAGCCGAGACGGTTGCTGCCCATCAGATTGTTAACAATATTAGTGGGCTGGTATTTATGGTGCCCCTAGGGTTAGGCATGGCTACCTCTATCCGCGTAGGGTTCAATGTTGGTGCTAACGATTTCTATGCTGCGCGGCGCAGCGGTTGGGTAGCCATCGGCGCTAGTTTTGGTTTTGCCATAGTGGCTGTTACCGCTCTGCTGACGGTCGGGCCATGGGTGGTAACTTTGTATTCCACAGAGCCGGAGGTGGTGGCTGTGGCGACCGGATTATTGCTGATCGTCGCGGTGTATCAAATTTTTGATGATGTGCAGGTTATCGCCATGGGGGCCTTGCGCGGCTACAAAGACACTACCAAGCCATTTTTGATCGCAGTGATTTGTTATTGGTTGGTGAGTTTGCCGGTGGCTTTGGTGTTTGGTTACGGCATTGTCGAGGATCTGTATCTAGGCGTGACCGGCTACTGGGTAGGTTTGGCCTGTGGTTTGACCTGTGCAGCTGTAGTCTTGGTAACGCGCTTTAACCGAGTATCGAAGCACTATGTTCGGACTGCGCGCGACGAGCAACAACGAGTATCCTGAGGGGTTGAGGATAGGTTATGGAGTGGTGGGTCGGACTGACTGTCGCTGGAGCATTTTTACAAAATTTGCGCTCGCTATTGCAGCGCCGACTGACCCGTACTCTGTCCGTTAATGGTTCGTCCTATGTACGGTTCCTCTACGCTCTGCCGTTCGCTTGGTTATTAGTGTTGTGGTTGGGTCAAACCGACCTGCCAGTCTTAACCCCGTCGTTTTGGTGGTACGTTTGTGCCGGCGGCATTACCCAGATTGTTGCAACATCGGCACTTGTCGCCGCAGTGAGCCACGGCCAATTTGCGGTCGGTACCGCGATGAGCAAAACCGAAGCGATGCAGGCCGCTGCGATCGGTCTGATACTACTCGGTGAGCAATTGTCCTTGCAGGCCCTGTTGGGGATTGCCGTTAGTCTAGTAGGTGTTTTTCTGCTAACTGGTGGCGTCAGTCCACGGCAGATCTTTCAGCGCGGCCCTGCGTTGTGGTTAGGGTTGTTAGCTGGCAGTAGCTTTGCCATGTGCTCGGTTTGCTTTCGCGCTGCGAGTTTGGCCCTGGGGACCGATGAGGCTGATGCTTGGCAGCGCGCGGCCCTGACCCTTGCGGCTACCTTAACTTTGCAGGCAGTAGTCATGGGTGTTTACTTGATCGTCCGCGAACCCCAGCAATTGCAGCGGGTCCTAAGCAGTTGGCGAGTGGCTGTATGGGTAGGTCTGATAGGTATGACCAGCTCTATTTGTTGGTTTACTGCCATGGCTTTAGTTAACGCGGCGCTGGTTCGGGCTATGGGCCAGATTGAGTTATTGTTTACCCTGATTACCTCGATTTGGTTTCTTGGCGAGCGTGTGCGTCGTCGGGAAGTATTAGGTATGTTGCTACTGGTACTGGGCATTGTATTGCTGATTTAGGGGGAACTATGGCTGAAGTGGAATGGTGCAAGCAGCATACCGAGGCGGGTGGTTGTTGGGGTGAGATCATGTTGAATCGTCCCGAACGCAAAAACGCCATCACCGGACCGTTTGGTGAGCAACTGGCCGATGCGTTCGAAGAACTGCACGGTGATGAGCAGGTGCAGGCTATTTTGCTTTACGGTGCGGGTGGGGCGTTTTGTTCGGGTCTTGACCTCAATGCGTTTAATGCCGAGCCAGAGCCTGCCTGGGTTGCTGGTTTTCAGGCCACTTGGCGGCGCGCGCATAGTGCTTTGTTCAATTGTACCAAGCCGATTGTTGGCGCCTTAGAACGCTACGCCATCAATGGAGGGGCAGCCCTGGCCATTGCCTGTGATTATCTGGTTACTGGTGAACAGGCCTTCTTGCAGGTCGGCGAGGTGCAAATCGGCATGGCTGCACCCTACAACATGGCTTGGCTTAATTTACGCCACAGCGAGCGTGTTATTGCTGAAGTAACACTGATCGGCGACCGTTTGCACGCTGCTGACTTGATGCGCTTGGGCTTGGCTAACGAGTCAGTGGTGGATGACCAGGTGCTGGCGAACGCGCGGGCGCTGTGTCAGCGCTTTGCGGATTTTCCCGCTGGAACGCCGCAAAAGATTAAAACAGGAATGCGTGCGCGTATCAGTGACTCTGCGGATGCATGGTTTGATCGTCATACCGCAGTGGCAGGTCCGAGGGTAAAACCCAGCTCGATGCGCTGAGGTCAGCTGCAGCGCGCGATCGCTGGGATGTCTCGCTGCGAAGGGGAGAGCAAGACGAGAAACGTTATTCCGGGTTGATAAAAAGCGCGGCAAAATCTTGGTTAAGGCTCTGCCACTCGAGCTTTAGCCAGGGCGTAAACAGCTTTGTTGGATCTGCAAGCTCACGATTCAATTGCGCGGGACTGATCCAGCGCCAAGCGCTGACCTCGGTGCTGTTGACGTGTGGCTCACCGTCGAATTGTCCGATATATACCGAGCACAATTCATGCTCGCTGCCGAGATTTGCGAATGCTGCTTGGTATTTGAACTTATAAACGAAGTTTAGCTCGGTGCTAAAGCCCAGCTCTTGCTGACAGCGCCGGGTTACTGCTGCGGCCATGGTTTCGTTTTTACGTGGATGCGAGCAGCACGAATTAGACCAATAACCGCCCCATAGTCGTTTGTCGGGCGCACGTTGTTGCAGCAGTAATTCACCCTGGCTATTGAAGATAAACAAGGAAAACGCGCGATGCAGAATTCCTGAATCATCGTGGCAGGCTGCCTTGTCGAGATGTCCGAGTTCGCGATCCTCGTCATCCACCAAGATCAACAGTTCTGAATCATCTGAAACAATTTCTGCACGCTGAGGGTCGGTCATAGTTTTGGTTAATGGCGACGTGAGCGTCAATTGTAACGCTTCGCTGGGATTTCGCCTAAACTCCATGGTTGCAATTTTATCAGTCCAAAGGCGAGCCAATGCGCAAATCTCCCCAGCAACATACGATAGCCGTTGACGGTGCTGACATCGTTGTCTTCGAGTGGGCTGGGCAAGCCCCGGGGGTGCAACAAGTGTTACTGGTTCATGCCACTGGATTTCATGCGCGTTGTTGGGATCAGGTGGTAGCGCTGTTGCCCCAAGATTGGCAGATCTTTGCGGTTGATATGCGTGGGCATGGACGCTCGGCGAACCTTGGACCGTTTACCTGGCAGCGCTTTGGTGATGATCTGTTACAGGTTTGCGCAGCACTAGAGTTGTCCGACGCCATTGGGGTTGGCCATTCAATGGGCGGACACTGCGTAACCCATACCTGCGGCCACGACGAGAGTTTTTTTCGCCATCTTGTTTTGGTTGATCCCGTCATCATGGATCCGCAGCTCTACCAGAGCCGTTCACGCCATCAATACGCGGATGTATCCGAGCATCCGATCGCGCGTCGGCGCAGTCACTTCGCAGACGCGCAAGCGATGCACGATCGCTATGCCGAGCGATCGCCCTATGCCCTTTGGAACCCTCAGGTTTTTCGCGACTACTGTGACTTTGGAGTGGTACCGAGGGAGGACGGAGAGGGTATGGAGCTGGCTTGCCCGCCGGAGGTCGAGGCATCTATTTATATGGGCAATTTTGATGCGGATTTATACGACTTGATCCCCAACATCGATACCCCAGTAGTGGTGCTCCGGGCTGAACCCAGAGATCCTGCAAGTCAGGACATGGACTTTACGGCGTCGCCTACATGGCCTCAACTTGCAAGTCAGTTTCGTCATGCTCAGGATGTCTATTTGCCGGAGTTGACTCACTTTATTCCCATGCAGGATCCACAGCTGGTTGCTGATTTCATTGTTGCTGGGGCTGGTGTACAACCCATGCAATCAGGTACAGAGTAAGCGCTGAGGAACTTATTAGGAGGGTAGTGTGAAAATTAGTGTAGCCATGGCGTTCAGCCAGCATACAGCGGTGGACTTTATTAAAGACGCGGTACAACTGGTGGAGTCAAAAGGTGTGCATGGGATTTGGGTTCCCGAGCATGTTCTATTTTTTCCCGATTATGCTTCGACCTACCCGTATTCTGACAATGGCCGCATCCCGGGTAATCCTGAAGGTATTCTCGACCCATTTACGGCACTAACCTTTATTGCAGCCCACACCCAGCGGGTGCGCTTAGGCACAGGTATATGTTTGGTGCCTCAGCGGCAGCCGGTATATACCGCGAAAATGGTTGCAGACGTCGACTACTTGTCGAATGGCAGAATGGATTTTGGTGTTGGTATCGGGTGGTTGCGAGAAGAGTTCGAAAATCTTGATATGGACTTCGCTACTCGGGCCGCCCGTACAGAAGAGTATATTTTGGCAATGCGCGCACTGTGGTCGGATGGCGTTAGTGAATTTTCCGGCCAGACGGTCAACTTGCAGCCATGTCATTTCAATCCAAAGCCGGTGCAAAAGCCGCATCCGCCAATTTATTTTGGTGGCGAATCAGACGCGGCCATGCGTCGTGTCGCAAGGCTCGGCGACGGTTGGTACGGTTTCGATTTAAGCCCTGAACAGTTGCAGGAAAAATTAGTCAGCCTAGATGCGGCATTGGCGGCAACGGGTCGTAGTCGTAGCGACATTGATCTTGTGGTTGGACCTAACCGCCATCCAGTGAATGAAGACACCCTAGCGGCCTATAAGGCCGCGGGTGTTGATCAGTTGGTGGTGCCAGTTTTTGCAGGCAAGCTAGATAAATTGTCCGACCGCCTAGACGCACTGATGGCCTTGGGTGGCGATTAACCCAAGTCGTTTAAGGCATCTTGATATTCGCGTATGCGCGCCAAATGGCCGTCGACATTTGTTGGCCCGGCATTATGTGTGGCGATAGCGATGTGGGTACAGCCCATATCGCGCCATGCCCGAGCGTGTTTTTGCCAGCGTTCTGGTGAGCCGCCGGAATATTGGGCCTGGGCCTGAATCCCAAAATTATCAAAGCTAAGCCCGGCCGCTTCGCGGGTGGCCTTAATCTTGTCGATGCAGGCCTGGGCTTTTTCGTTCGCACCCATTAACGGTATCCAGCCATCGCCGAGGCGTGCCACGCGGTCTAATAGTGCGGGCGCGGAACCGCCGAACCAGATCGGAATCTGTTTGCTTGGACGTGGATTAATGCTCGCTTTGTCGATGCGATGGTAATCGCCGGTATAATCCAGGGAGTCTTCGCTCCATAGTTTTCGCATAACCTCTACCTGTTCGGCTTGGCGGCGTCCGCGATTGTTAAAGGTTTCGTTCAAGCCGACGTATTCGAGTTCATTCCAGCCGACGCCAATGCCAAGCCGAAAACGATTATTGGACAGTAGTGCAACCTCGGCAGCCTGCTTGGCGGCTAACACAGTCTGGCGCTGGGGCAAGATCATCACTGTAGTGATCATCTCTAGTTTTTCAGTCACTGCGGCTATGAAGGCAAATGTGGTGAATGGTTCATGAAAGGCCACGTCTTTATCGTAAGCGCCGCGAAAACCGCCTTCGCGATCTGGATCTGCCCCCAGTACATGGTCGTAGATCAATAGGTGGCTGATGCCAAGGTCTTCTACTCCCTGAGCGAACGCCTTTATTGCACCGGGATCGGTCCCGATTTCATTGTGTGGAAATACTGCGCCGATTTGCATGTCCCCTCCTGCTGTCCAAATACTCTAAGCAGTCTACGATGCGAAGACCGGTCATTTCTACAGGGACTTAGCAGTAGTGGAATTGTCTAATAGCGCACTCCAATCGTGCGTTATTGCCGCTATACTTTGCGCCCCTTTTTTTGATTGAGATCTCATGTCGGAGCCTGCTGACAACGCACCATTTTCATTTGTAGAAATGGAGCATGACATTCTTAAGTTATGGCAGGACACGGACGCGTTCCAACAGTCGCTGGCCAATACTCGAGGCAAGAAACCTTATATTTTCTATGACGGACCACCGTTTGCCACCGGTCTGCCCCATCACGGCCACCTTGTCGCCAGTACAATTAAAGACGTGGTGCCCCGCTATTGGACCATGAAGGGTCGCTATGTGATGCGCCGCTTTGGTTGGGATTGCCATGGTTTACCGGTTGAACATGAGATCGACAAACAGTTGGGTATGTCAGCCCAAGACGCGGTAGAAAAACTTGGCGTTGCTGGTTACAACAATGAGTGCCGGGCGATTGTCCAGCGCTATGTTAAAGAATGGCGGCATACCATCACGCGTATCGGGCGTTGGATAGATTTTGACAACGACTATAAGACCATGGACGCCTGGTACATGGAATCTGTTTGGTGGGTGTTCAAGCAGCTATGGGATAAAGGGTTAATTTATCAGGGCGTTAAAGTGGTGCCCGTATCCACTGCTCTAGGCACGCCGTTAGCGAATTTCGAGGCCACATCGAATTATCAGGACGTCCAGGATCCGGCGATCACGGTGCTGCTTAAGTTGCTAGATGAAGATGCCTACCTGGCAATTTGGACCACGACGCCATGGACACTGCCGTCAAACTTAGCGGTTTGTGTGGGCGATGATATTGAATATTCGCTGGTGCGTGATCCAGAGTCGGGTAAGGCGATCTATTTGGCGACTGAGCGGCTCTCTCACTATCAAGGCGATGACGAATTCACCGTGCTGGCAACCGTGAATGGCCGAGAGCTTGTGGGTAGACGCTATCAGCCGGTATTCGACTACTTTGCCGAGAAATCTGCAGAAGGCGCTTTCGTGGTGATCAGTGGTGAATACGTGACTACTGACAGCGGTACCGGCTTGGTACATCAGGCCCCGGCCTTTGGGGAGGACGACTATAAGGCATTTCAAGCCAGTGGCTTGGATGCGTTCGCCTGCCCGGTGACTTTGCAGGGTGAGTTCACAGAAGAGGTGCCAGATTTTGCTGGGCGCCATGTCAAAGACGCCGACAAAGACATTATCGCGGCCCTCAAAGCCAGCGGCGCGTTGTATCGCCAAGAGGTGATTCAGCACAGTTATCCGTATTGCTACCGGTCTGATACGCCGCTTATTTATCGGGCCATTCCGTCCTGGTATGTACGAGTTACCTCGATAAAAGACAACCTCAAGGCGGCTAATGAAAAAATAAATTGGGTGCCAGAGCATATTAAGCATGGACGTTTTGGTAACTGGCTTGATGGCGCTATCGATTGGGCTATCTCTCGCAATCGGGTGTGGGGTACACCGCTGCCGGTTTGGATAAATGACGAAACCGGCAACGCGCTGTGCGTGGGCTCCATTGAGGAGTTGTATAACTACACTGGGGTTCGGGTAGAAGACCTGCATCGCGAGCATGTTGACGCACTGACTTTTCAGCTTGCTGGAGAGGCAGGCACCTATCGGCGCATCGAAGAGGTGCTGGACTGTTGGTTTGAGTCCGGTTCCATGCCTTATGCGCAGCTGCATTATCCGTTCGAAAACGAAGATGTGTTCGAGGCGGGTTTTCCTGCCGAATTCATCGCAGAAGGTTTAGATCAGACCCGCGGATGGTTCTATACCCTGACGGTGCTGGGTGCCGGACTATTTGACCAGCCGGCATTCCGTAACGTGATCGTTAATGGCATGGTCATGGCTGAAGACGGCAAGAAAATGTCGAAGAGCCTGCGTAATTACACGCCGCCGGATGAGTTGATGGAGACCTATGGTGCGGATGCGCTGCGACTGTATTCCATAAACTCCGGGCTGGTGAAAGGCGAAGAGCAGCGTTTTGCCGATTCAGGTGTGCGCGATATGGTGCGTCGCGCCTTGCTGCCTTGGTATAACGCCTACTCATTCTTGCGCACCTACGCAGAAATCGATGAATGGTCGCCGGAAAAAGGTCAGCACGAGGGCGAAAATATCCTCGACCAATGGATTATGTCGCGCCTACAGACACTCAAACAAACGGTAGCCACAGAGATGGAGGGCTATCGCCTCTACAACGTGGTGCCTGCCCTGTTTGCTTTTATAGAAGACTTAACCAACTGGTACATCCGGCTTAATCGCGGGCGCTTTTGGGGTGCAGATATCAGTGCTGACAAAATAGCCGCCTACAGCACCCTCTATGAAGTGTTGCTGGAGTTGTCGAAGGTGATGGCGCCATTCGCACCGTTTTTGTCAGAGCATTTGTACCAGGCGTTAGCGCAGCTTGCTGGTCAGCCAGCCCAGCCGAATTCGGTGCATTTGTGTGATTATCCGGAGGCGGAGTCGGTCAAGGTGAAGCCTGGCCTAGAGACTGCGGTAGAGCGCATGCAGCAAGTTATATTGTTGGGGCGGCAAAAGCGCGAAGAAGTCAAAATTGGTCTGCGCACACCACTGTCTAGCTTGACCATTGTAAATTCAGACCAGGCGCTGCTCGATGATATGCGTTCGATTGAGCGCTATGTGCAAGAAGAGCTGAATGTGCAGGCCGTTGAATATGCAACTGACGAAGCTGCGTATATTGAATTGTGCGCGAAGCCTAACTTTCCGCTTCTGGGCAAGCGCTTGGGCAAACGCATGAAGGCCTTTGCTGCCGCTATAGCTGCGCTAACACCTGAGCAAATAGGTTTGCTGCAGCAAAGTGGTACGTTGGAACTGACTGTGGACGGTCCAACCGAGGTGTTTAATGCGGAAGAAGTTCAAGTGCAGCAGCAGGCGCGCGCCGGCACCAATACCATATCCAATAGCCAAATAGCGGTGGATCTTAACTGTCAGTTGACCCCTGAGTTGGTGCGTGGTGGTTATGCTCGAGAAGTAGTGAACCGCATTCAGCGTGCCCGTAAGGATATGAACTTCGCGGTCAGCGACCGCATAACCGTGCATTTTTCTGCCTCGGGCGAGTTGGCTCAGGCCATCGAAGAGCACCGAGACTACATCATGCATGAGACGCTCTGTGTCACCTTAGAGAATGAGTTGGCGGCGGAGGCGGCAACGCAGACTGAAATCGACGGCCATCCCTTGGGATTTGCTCTGCAGCGTCAAGGCGAATAATCGTGGATGAGCTGCGCTATGAGTTTGTGCCGGCGAATACAGATTCCGGACAGCATGTGGGCAGCTATCGTCGTCGGTTGCCGGTGAATTTGGTGCGCATGTATGAAAACGCCTTAGATTGGGAGCACCTACCGCATCTGCATGAGTCGAGTTTCAGCGCCTTGGAATTGCTGGATGCGGGTGCCTGGGGCTGGCGCGCCAAAGTGGTCGATCAGCGGAAGGGCAGCGACAGTATCATTGAATTGCGTTTGGACCGATCAGCCCGCCGCTGGATAACACGCAACCTAGAGGGGCCNGCCAAGGGTGCAGAAATCTGGACTCACGTATTTGAAGTAACNCCCCAAAGCCTAGATATCGTCGTGGATTTCTTTGTGCCAGATGTGCAAGCGNCGCAACGCNACAAGGTGGGCAGAGCCTANGCACGCGCTTACGAAGTGTTATACGACGAAGATGTGCGGATGATGACCGAGCGGCAACAACAGCTGGATCGGCGGATCGATGCTGTGGTGTCGGCAGATTCATTGTTGCTGGGTGCGGTTGACGAAATCACTGCGCCNTTGGCCTTTAGCCTATCCGATCGTTCCTTTGTCCTGCAAAAGGTTGATGCTGAGTGGGTGGTGTATCCGCAGCGATGTCCGCATCAGCTTGGGCCTTTGGCGCTGGACCCAGATACGCCGGGGCAGGTGCGCTGTGCGTGGCATGGCTATCGNTTTGATCTGCAGTCTGGCGAATGCCTGGGCAACAGTAACTGTCGGCTCGGGCAGANGCCGCAAGTACGGATCGAAGCTGGTCAGTTAACCGTGCATTGGTGAGTCAATTACCGGTAAACGTGGGGGCGGATTTTTCCATATAACTCTTGATCGCCTCTTTGCGATCGTCACTCGAAGCTGCCAGTAGATTTTGGTCTGCGTCCATGTGCATTAGCGCNTGGTTTAAGGCGTTGGTGATTTGGTTGGTCGATTGTTTGATCATCTGTGCGGCGATGGGTGGTTTGTTGACGTAATGTGCGGCCATGTCCGTGGCCGNGGCCAGAAGATTTTTTTGCGGNACCCGCTGATCCAGTATGCCCCAGTTCAGAAGGGTCTCGCTGTGCATGCGTTCGCCGCCGATAACCAGTCGTTTAGCTCGTGCCGGACCGATNAGATTGACGAGTAAGGGCAGACTTTTCCACATCAGGTTTATGCCGATATCGATTTCTGGGTACTGCATAAAGCAATCGTCGCTACCGATACGAAAATCGCAGGCCGTGGCGAGACAGGCNCCCCCGCCCATGGCCGCACCATGCCACGCTGCGATAGTAATTTGNTCGATATCTAGAACCGCTTCGATGGCCCGCTCACCCATTCGTGCNCGGCGCCGCCGCAGTACGAGCGGCATATCGTCGGGCTCTCCAGGGTCGGATAAATCGGCGCCGGAGCAAAAATGCGGGCCATTACCGGTGATAATGACGACGCGAATATCCGCCTCATCCCGCAATGACAGCGCAGCGTGCTCTACTTCCCACAAATGCGCGTAATTCATTGCATTGGCCTTGGTGNCGCGATTAAAGCGCAGCCATGCCANGTGGCCGTCTTTTTCAAGCTGAATATGCTCGTATNGATAGCTTGCTTGGGACATAGGTACTACCTGTGGGGTAACACTGAGATCTCTGGATAATAACGAAAGCCACAAAAAACGGGGATCACTTTCGTGATCCCCGTTAGAAGAGGGGGAGGGATACCCGAGGAGGGGAGGGGAGAGGAGGTTCGGATATCCCTCTATGTACCGGTGTTATGTCTCACCGTTGAAGCCATGTTACTTGCAGTAACAAAAAAATGCCACATTAAGTTACGCAACACCANATTGCTTATATGCAACACTGAGNGATTNGTGTTNAATTGNGATAACGGCCCGCAATTTGGGATTTTTGCAAAAATTCGCCCTGTTTTCGGGCCGCGAGGTCTAAATTAGGATTCTGGCTNCCCAAAGATTCGCCAGATTATGTTAACGAGATGNCTCCAGGCTGCTCGAATTTCTCAAGGTATTCAGATGGATTGGGATGACTATAAGTATTTCAGCGCCGTGGCGGCCACGCGCTCGGTGCGCGCTGCGGCAGAGCAGTTGGACGTCAATCCATCGACGGTNAGCAGGCGTTTGGAGCATTTTGAGCAACGCTTGGGCGTGCAGCTATTCACCCGCTCGCCGCGCGGCCTAACCATCACCCCGGAGGGCGCCGAAGTTATCGCCCGAGTCAACGAAATTGCAGCGGATCTGGGCAATATCGAGGGTAAGTTGATAGGCCAAGACCAACGGCTGTCGGGGCTGGTGCGNGTAGTAATTCCTGAAGTAATCGCTTTAAGCCTACTGGTGAAAGAGCTGNCGCGATTCCAGACCGCGTATCCAGACATCGAAATCAGCATGGTGCCCGGTCATCAGCGACCGAACATCAACATACGCGAAGCCGATGTTCTCATAGAGGCAACAGATCATCCGGCTGAAAACTTGGTCGGTCGCTCACTATCGCCAATCGCTATTGCCGCATACGGGTCTCAAGAGCTCATTGACCGGGATACCCGGGCGGGCATTTTACCCGGGGGTGAGGATAATATTTGGGTCGACTACCTTGCCGACAGTGAGATGAGCCGGGTGAGCCGTCGCCTACGTGCCGCTCACGCCGCGAATGCGCGCATCCATGTCCGTAATCACAGTCTGCTATTACAGCTGGAAGCCGTCCGTCAGGGTCTCGGGTACGCGTTTTTGCCGTGTATTCTGGCGGAGTCGGATCCGGGTTTACTTAGGGTTGGCAATATTCCACCGGTGCTCGGTCCGTCTATGTGGATGCTGACCCACCCAGATNTGCGNAGCACCAGACGGGTCAAAGTATTTATGGACTTCGTACGCGATATTTTCGATCGGCGAGCCCACGAGTTGCTCGGTTCGGAATTAAATAACCCCTCCTAGGTCAGAGTGAATCTCGACTTTATCTTTTAGCACAAGGACTCAGTATGAGCCGCCATTTACCGACATCTCATAGTTTTTATTCGCAACGCCTACGACTGCAGTTTGTTGAGTGGGGTGACCCCAAGGCACCAACCATTGTGTTCGTCCATGGTGTGCGCGACCACAGTCGTACTTGGGATGATGTGCTGGAATACTTTGCTGANGATTATCATATTGTCGCCCCGGATCTGCGCGGNCANGGTGATTCTGAATGGGTACAGGGTTCGGGCTATGACTACTTGGATTATTTATATGATCTGTATCAACTGATCGTACAAAACGATTACGGGCCGGTTTATTTAGTCGGTCATAGCCTTGGGGGTGCCATTACCAGTTTTTTTGCTGGGACCTATCCNGAGCTCGTGGCGAAATTGGTAGTCATCGAGGGTATAGGAATGTGGCAGCGCGACGCTGTGGATATTCCTTTGCGGGAAAAACTGCGGGTATGGGTTGAGGCCACTCAGAGTCTTGCGGACCGACAGCCCAAGCGCTACGACTCTCTCGAAGCAGCCTATCAGCGCATGCAGGAGGCAAACCCGCAGCTCAGTAGCGAGCAAGCCTACCATTTGACCTTGCACGGCAGTGTGCGTCACGAAGATGGCCGCTTTACCTGGAAGTACGATAACTACACTTATAATTTCGCCAGTATGGGCATTCGTGCAGACGAAATGATTGAGCTATGGGAATCGATTCAATGCCCGGTATTGCTATTGAACGCGGCGAATGGCTTGGATAATCGTACCGGTCAAGACGGGACGCTACTGCATTTTAGCAACGCGCAACTGCACGATATTGCAGACGCCGGACACTGGACGCACCANGATCAACCCGAAGCAGTCGTCAACCACATCAAGGAGTTCTTTGCCGCCTAGGGTAATTGTTGGAGAAAGGCCGTAACCTCTTCAGCACCGCCGCGAGTACGAATGCGTTGTTGTTTTTTGCTGAGCTGGTAGTCGTACATTGGGTCNTAATACTCGCGGAGTAAGTAGTCGATCCATGCCCTATGGCTGGCTTGTCCAGTAAATGCTTGGGTTAGACGTTTTTGCAGTGTTTGCAAGCGTNCCCCACCGAGCCGTTTGCCGATGCGCAGTAATGCACTGTGGTAGCGCTGATGCAGGTCCTCCGGGGTTAAGCCGTGTTGTTCGGCCTCGTGCAGTGCTTGATCAACATACTCCGCTTCGATGTGGCTAATGCGTTGCTCGATATCGACCTCAAGCAGTGCGATATCGGCTTGTTGCATAGATTGATGCCAGCGCTCAGGTAAGCCGACACTGCCAATAGTGCGNCTTTCATCTTCTACTACGAGGTTTTGCTTGGAATGCTTCAGNTAGTCCACTGTTAGTGCGCATTCGAAAGATACTGGAGANGGTTGNGGCGTCAGGCGGCGGCCAAATGCCGAGCCGCGGTGGTTAGCATGGCCCTCTAAATCAATACTGTTGGGCAGTTGCTTGATGATGACGGTTTTCGCAGAGCCGGTGCGGCCGCTGAGTAGCCAAAAGTTTTTTTCTGGATGACTGAGAATTTCGAGGCTTTGCTGTCGCAGCGTCTTAAAGCCGCCCTCGATGCGGGGACGTTTTATGCCTTGATCGGCCAACCACTGTTGGGCCAAGCCAGATCGTTGGCCGCCGCGCCAACACATGATGTGAACGTTGTCGTGTTCGGCACAAATGCTTTGCCACGTGGCGATACGTTGTTCTCGCACTGCGCCGGATACCAGCTTGTGGCCTAAGAGCACTGCCGCGTCTGCGCCCCGCTGTTTGTAGGTAGTGCCCACTTCGCGACGTTCGTCATTATTTAAAATTGGTGCATTGATGCTGTTTGGGAAATGTCCCTTGGCATATTCTTGCTCAGCGCGGACATCCAAGAAGGTGGGTTGTGTGGCCAATAATGGCTGCAGCTCAAGCCTAGGGGACTTGGTCGACAATGCGGTCACCGGCTTTGAATTTGGATAAGTGCATTCGCAGGATTTCCAGTACATCATCCCGCTGCTGTTCTTCTGCCTTGCTTATGGCTTGTTGTTGCTTGTCGATAGCTGTGACGAAGTCTCCGTTTGCGGCGTAGGTTGTAGCCCAGGTATCGAGGTATTCAGGGCGGTCCCGTGCGGCTTCGTCTGCGGCCATTAACTTGTCCATAATGGTTCGCGCATAGCGACTGTCACGTAGGCTGTTGATGGGCGTTGTGGCCAGAGTCCAGGATACTTCGTTAATAATTTCGGCGGCGCCGTGATGGTGGGAGCCTGCATTGCGTACGGCTTTTTTGTACCACTTCAAAGCTCGTCTGCTGGACTTAGGCACAGCGATACCGCGTGCACTGAGATTGCCAAGCACTACCATGGCTTCTGCGTGGTCGGTATCAGCTAATTCTAATAACCAAGGCATCAAACGTTCGTGGGCCGAGATATTCTCCTGACCGGTCGCGGTGGTTAGATAGCGCGCATAACTGATGATGGCAGTGGGGTTTTGCAACGCCGCAGCCTGCTCAAGGTAATCTTTGGCAGCAGTAGGATTTGCTTCCAAACGCTGTCCGGTGCGGAATTGATGGCCCAAGTACAATAAAGCCTCGGCCTTGCCGAGGCGGCCGGCTTGCTCCAGCAAAGTTATGCCTTCTGCGTTGTTGCCAGGGCCAAAGAATTCCTCGATGTACAATCGCCCAAGGCTATACATGGAATCTGCCGAACCCAGAGCTACGGCCTGGAGATGGTTCTCCAATGCCATTTGTTTGAACTCTTCTGCTGTCGGTTGAGCATCATCCGAGTCTGTCGGGCTCTGTTGTTGCTCTTGTTTTTGCGCCGTGCCGGCTNTGAACCAATAGATTCGCGCCAGCAGGCTATTCGCAAACAGGTTTCCCGGCCGTGCCGCGACCTCTAGCCATCCCAAAGCAGCCTCGAAGCGGCGTTGCTTGGCCAAAAAGGTGCCAATTGACGCCTGGGCGGCGGAATTCCTGCTGCTTGCCAGTTCCCGCAGTAACGGCCANGGGTTATTCGGCTGTATCGTTTGGGCGCCAGCCAGGTCGGCGGTCAGCGGTTGCAGTATCGGAGTGAGATCGAATTGCTGGGTACGCAACGGCGCTTGGGCATTCTCCCGGGCAAGCATTGTTAACCCGAGTGCTGTTTCGGCGTTGCTTTGGTAAAGCGCACCTGTTTCTCGTAAACCTTGCATGGCCAAAAAGGTCCNTGCGTCGTTAATGCTCATNACCTTATACGGGGCGTCAGTGCTGCCATCTGCGTCGCCGATTGTGGTCTCGCGTATGTGGCGTAACCAGGCGGCATGAAGTTGCTGAGCNTCACTGGACTCCAAATCGCGATAGAACTTCTCCAGCACGAAATGACCGGTATAGCTTGCAGGATAAATTTCCAGAATGGCGGAACCGACCGAGCCCAGACGCAGCGGTTCGTCTGCCGCTAAGGCGAGAGCTTGAGCCTCAAGCTCGGACAATCGCAAGTATCGGGTCATCAGGTCAGGCTGGGATAAAAACTCTTGTTGTAAGCCAAGAATGCTGGGCAGTGGCGCACCTTTATACTCGACCGCAGTTATTCTCGGCGCACTTGTTTGACAGCCGCTAGAAAGCAGCCCAAGGCCGATGAGTGCACAGAGCAGAAGCAGTGGCTTAGGCAGAATGTTCATCGAGGTGTTATAGCACTGTCGTGATGTGGATGAAACTCGATGACCCTATTAACCAGACCTTGTCTAGGTGTCTTATCAGCTATTTGTTCTATCCCCCNGATGTCTAACCACNTAATGGCAAAAATATTGCTGGGGTCACCGAACGCTTTCAGGAGATAATGTGTGGCCGAAAAAACTATAGGTCATAGTGGGGCCTGTGGAACAAGGCTGCAAGCTGCCGACTCTTTGACGGTGGTGTGATGACTAAGATTGAGCGCAGACGCAAATAATGAGTAAAACCAAAACTGGTGAAATTGGTTGGCGTGAGTATCTGGCACTGCCAGAGCTCGGTGTTGATTCGATAAAGGCAAAGGTTGATACCGGAGCATTAACTTCAGCGATTCACGCAACGGATATCCAGGTCAGTACGGTGGATGGCGATTCTTGGGTTGAGTTCACCGTCTTGCCCAGTCAATTTAGCGATGCACTAACTACACGCTGCCGTGCGCCATTAGTCGGCTATCGAAAGGTGCGGAATTCCGGAGGAGTTCAAGATGAGCGTGCGGTCATTGCCACTACGGTAGCTATTGGTGATCAGTTGCGCACCATTGAATTGACCCTGGCATCGCGTACGAATATGCGTTTTCGAATGTTGCTGGGCCGCAGCGGCATACCGGATGGTTACCACGTGATTCCCGGCAAGTCATATTTGCTAGGTGGTTTCACGGGCGCCCATGAATTTGGCGAGGAAGAAGAATGAAGCGCAGTAGTGCCCAGTTCATCAGTTCAGAAGCCGATCAATTAATCCGGCGTTGTTTACAGCGCCTAACTTTGGAAGCTATGCATTGAACATTGCGATCTTATCTCGTGGACCGAACCTTTATTCCACCAGCCGGCTGCGTCAGGCCTGCGAGGAATCGGGACATACGGTGCGNGTTATTGACCACCTCCGTTGCTTCGTCGACATCACCTCAGATAATCCTTCGGTGCACTATCTGAATGAGGAATTCCGCGCCAAGGATTTTGACGCGGTGATTCCGCGCATCGGTGCGTCGGTAACTTTCTATGGCTGTGCCATGGTGCGCCAGTTTGAAATGATGGGCGTTTACTCGCTGAATGAATCAGTCGCAATTACCCGGGCGCGGGACAAGTTGCGGAGTTTGCAGTTGTTAGCACGTAAGGGCGTCGGCATTCCGGTGACATCTTTTGCACATACTCCAGACAACGTTCATGGCCTGATTCGCGAAGTTGGNGGGTCGCCGCTGGTGATTAAGCTGCTAGAGGGAACTCAGGGCAAAGGCGTGGTTCTGGCAGAGACCCAAAAGGCGGCGGAAAGTGTGATTCAAGCCTTTATGGAGACCAATACCAATATCTTGGTGCAGGAGTATATTCGCGAGGCTGGTGGTTCAGATATCCGTTGTTTTGTAATCGGTAACAAAGTGGTTGCNGCAATTCGCCGCCAAGCGATCGAGGGCGAATTTCGCAGTAATTTGCATCGTGGTGGTTCTGCGCACCAAGTGACGTTGACCCCACAAGAACGCGCAACTGCGGTAAAGGCTGCGCGCTATCTGGGTCTGAACGTATGCGGTGTGGATATTNTGCGATCAGATCGCGGACCCTTAGTAATGGAAGTGAANGCCTCACCGGGGCTACGCGGAGTGGAAGAAGTNACTCAGGTGGATGTAGCGAAACAAATCGTGCAATTTATAGAAAAAAACTCTAAGCCAAACCGCACCAAAACCAAGGGCAAGGGCTAAACTTTTGCAACGGTTGAGTGCGGTCGTAGCATCAATAGTTATTATCGAGAAGCGTTATGTTTGGACTATCTAAATCTGCATTGCCAACTCCCGAGACGGCTCTACCTGGCCGCGATGAGCTTATGCCATTGCCGCCTGGTCACTTTGTGCACGGTCGCACTTTGCAGGCGCCGTTTCCTGCCAGTTGCGAACAACTACTGGTCGGGATGGGTTGTTTTTGGGGCGCTGAACGGATGTTTTGGCAGTTGCCTGGTGTCTACACTACCGCGGTGGGTTATGCCGGTGGCTTTACCGCCAATCCGACCTACGAGGAAGTATGCAGTGGTGGTACTGGCCATACGGANGTGGTGTTCGTTGTTTACGATACTGAACGGGTCGAATTAACGGAAATCCTAAAGACGTTTTGGCAGGGGCATGACCCGACCCAAGGTATGCGTCAGGGCAACGATCGAGGCACGCAGTACCGGTCGGCAATATATACCTATAGTGAAGAACAATTGACTCAAGCGCGGGCCAGCGCGGCAATTTTTCAAGAAGCGTTGAACGATGCAGGGTATGGACAGATCACTAGCGAACTTAGCATGGCTGGTGAGTTCTATTACGCCGAGCATTATCACCAACAATATCTGGCCAAGGTGCCCAATGGNTACTGCGGCCTAGGTGGCACCGGGGTAGGCTGTGATTTGGGTGCGCTAGGNGTCGAGATCTAGCAGATCTGNGAGCAGTGTTGTCAGCCGATTTGCGTCTTTTCGATACCGCAACGCTGACAGCGCTGAATACTTATAAGGCGACCTTGTTTGACGTCGAACTGTTTTTTGCCATCGTCCACCCACTTGTGAAATCCGCGCGCGCACAGGGTTTTGCCTTGGGCGGTTTGTTTGCGCCGCAGTTTGCGAAATTTTCCCAGATCGGTCGGGCGGTTGGTGTTGGTCATACCCTGACTTTATACAACTCTGTACTTATATAGCGCAATAAATGGCTGGTGCGATTGGCCTTCTCGGTTATCGCGGTTACCATGCCGGCCCGTTAGAACCCGCGCGGCACTGTATGCATGCGGGGCAATCTTATGCACTTAGGTACAAATTGGGCGTAGCCCCGGATCGGCAAGGCTGATGCGTGAATCACGAGAGGAAAGGTATGTCGAAAGTCGGCATAGGCATTGATTTTGGGACCAGCAATTCAGCAGCTGCGGTGTTTGACGGCGAGCAGTTGCAGCTCGTGCGCCTTGAACAAGACGACGACATTATCCCTTCCGCCACCTACATTGATCGATCGCTGACCGCACAGACCGGTCAGCAAGCGGTAAGCCAATATATTGCTGATAATACCGGCCGAACGGTGGAACTGATTCCCGAAGTGGTGGGCGAAACCAGTCAGTTTGTAGAAGGCGGTGGCGGTGACGAAGTTGCAGAAGTCGATACAGCCACACAGAAGATTTACGGTGCTCCGATCACCGACAGCGGTATGCAAGGTCGGCTGTTTCGTGGCACCAAGCGGTTACTCGGCGATGAAACTGTNCGCCGNTTAATGGTATTTGATCAACCGTTCAGGTTGGTTGCTTTAATAACACCGCTATTATTGCGGATCCGTCAGTCTATTGAGCAAAGGGTAGGTGCGGTTAACGCGGCTCACTTGGGCTACCCGGTTAACTTTGAGGGTCGCGATCGATTTGCCAATGATCTAGCACTTAATCGCCTGGGCGAAGCGTTCAATTATGCGGGAATAAAGACGCAACACTTTTTTCCGGAGCCTATCGCTGCGGCTGTAAGTTATCTGCATAGCAACCCGAATGCCGAAGGCGAGTTGTTGCTGACTTTGGATTTTGGTGGCGGCACCTTGGATTTCTGCGTGNTGCGGCGGCAGGGTCAGGATTTTGAAGTGGTGGCTACTCATGGCATCGGCTTGGGTGGTGATCACCTCGACCAGCTATTGTTTCGCAAGCTTTTGTTTCCGCATTTAGGCAAGGGGCAAGTTTGGCGCCGGCGCGGCTTCGATCGCGAGATTGAGACTCAGTTTCCGTTTGAGGACTTTGAGGAGCTACTGGTCAATTGGGCGATCACCTATACGTTGAATCAGAACCGCTACACGACACCGGTAATGGAATGCATNGCTGCAGGCGGCCCCGGTCAGAAGCAATTCGAGCGGCTTCGTGATGTCATAAAGCACAATTTGAGTTATTTGTTGTTTTCGCGCATTAAAGATTTTAAGGCGCAGCTGTCCACTGTTGAGCAAGCGGTTCTGGACATTCCAGAGATTGATCTGGCCATTCCAATGCAGCGTGCAGAGTTCGAAAAGCTAATCAGTGAGCCGATTGCTGCGGTGGCGCAAGCTCTGGATACGGTGGTCGCGAAAGCCGGACTGCAACATGACGACATAGGCATTGTCCTGCGCACCGGCGGTTCCAGTCTGATACCAGCAGTCAATGATCTGCTGACTCAGCGCTTCAGTGCTCGCGTGGTAGACCATGATCCTTTTACTAGCGTTGCGGCTGGACTCGCGATCGCCAATTTCCGCCAGCTGCGCTATGCGCCCTAGCGTTTAGCCCCGTTAGTCCACCTCATTCGGTGGTTGCCAACTCGGGTCGACTGTGGCGAAGAATGACTTGAGGATCCGGTAGGTTAGCCCCCAGACAAAATGGCCGCGCTCCAGTCGATAGCCGTTAAAAACGGTGGGTCGACCTGCCATAGGCATGGTCTCAGTGCTGTGTAATGTATTAGCGGCCAGTACATTCAGCGGCGCCCAAACCACCTCAGCGACCTCATGGTTTGGCGAAAATATTGGGTCGCCGGTAATTTGAAAGACGTGGGGTGCAATCAGCATGTTCAGTACCCGGCCCCGGGGTTGGGCTTGTTCGTGATCCAGAGCGCCCAGATATTTAGAATCGCTCAGATCGAGGCCAATTTCCTCCGCGGTCTCGCGCATTGCGGCTCCGCGCAGACCGTCGTCTTCGCGCTCTCTGTGGCCGCCAGGAAAGGCCATATGCCCGGACCAGGGGTCGCCGACTTTTTCGGCGCGCTTGATAAACAAAATATCAGTACTGTCCGGAGCATCGGGCTGCTGCCGCAGGATAATCGCAACCGCCGCCTCACGAGTATTGGCATTGGCTACGCCAAACTGCGCGTTGTAGCCGGCAAGGCTTTCAGTAATTTCGTTTAACACAGGCTGGAATAACGTAAAATTGGCATCATAGGCCACTACTCTAACGGCTGTTAGGCGATCACGCGAGCAATGGAGATTTTGAGTGACAGATAACGACCAGCGGTATGCCGGCCGCGAAGCGGCTTTAGCCAGCGACAGCAATCACTGCTTTGTTTGCGGCCCTGCAAATCCAATCGGTCTGGGGGTTAAATTTACCTTGGATGGCGAGATCTGCCGCGGGCAGTTTACGCCTGAACCCCAGCACATGGGTTATCGCAATGTTACCCATGGCGGCATTGTATTTAGTTTGTTAGACGATGTGATGGCCAACTGGCTGTGGCTGCAAGGGTTACAGTGTTTCACCGCCCGTGCGGATATCCGCTATCGCAGCGAGCTTATGGTCGGCACCCCGGTGCAGCTAGAGGGGTGGTGCGAAAAGCGTAGGGGCCGTTTGGCGCAAATGCAGGGGCGGGTTATTCGCAGCGCAGATAATTTTGTGGTGGCCGAGGCCAGCGGGGCATTCATGCTTAATTCTGGTTGAGCGGTGGTTTGATATGTGGCTTTACCGTTGAATCGGTATAGTGGCGATAGCAAAAGAGAGGGGTAGTAATGGCTTATATAGTAATCGTTGCAATGTTGGCGTTGTTGCAATTTTTGTATTTCTCATTGCAGGTTGGCCGCGCGCGAGGCCGCTGCGGCGTCCCGGCGCCGGCGACCACTGGCAATGAGGAGTTTGATCGGTACTTTCGGGTACAACAAAATACTTTGGAGCAGTTGGTTATATTTCTGCCGGCATTAGTCGCAGCTGCGATGTTTGGTAATGCATTTTTTGCGGCACCAGTGGGTCTGTTATTTGTGATTGGTCNNGGATTGTATGCGCGCGCCTATGTTCGCGAGCCGAGTTCTCGCACCCGAGGATTCATGTTGGGCTTTGTGGCCAATCTAGCGCTCATCGCCGCCGCACTTTGGGGCGCGATTGGGCAAGCGTTCTGAAAGCTAGCGACTCATTCAAGCTGGGTATTTGGTACCCAGCCAGTTGAGTAGCGCCGTATTGGTGTCTTCTGGGCGCTCTTGTTGGATCCAATGGCCACAGGGGAATGAGTGTACGGTGAGGTCGCCCACGAATTCCTCAAGGTTTTCGGATTTCGGCACCATGTCATAGTCGCCGTAGATCATCAGTGTGGGTTGGTGAATATACTGCTCGAACGCGCCAATGATCTCCCAGTTGCGACTAAAGTTACGGTACCAATTGATGCCGCCAGTAAAGCCTGAGATGGCAAAGGCGTCTAAGAAAACCTGCATTTCTTGAGCAGACATCAGCGGGTCTCCGGGCATGCCTCCGGCCAGTTCCGGAGCGGTGGCCATGTTGATCATATTCATGCCAGGGCCGAGATCTACCGGTGGATGTTGCCACTGATTAGTCCGGTACATGTTGTCAAGAAATTGCTCGGTATGGTTGCTAAAGACCTCGTCAGCTACACCGGGCTGGCGATTGAAGTGCACGATATAAAAATCGCCGCCAAGCATTTTTTCCCAGAAGCCGACCCACTCGCTGCTACCGCGCTGCATAAAGGGCACGCTCAGGTTGGCTACCGCGCTGACTCGCTGGCGGTGCATCATGGCTAGATTCCAAACGATGATTGCGCCCCAATCGTGGCCGACAAATCCTGCCTGCTCGTAGCCGAAATGATCTAATAAGCCGATNAGATCGCCGGTTAGGTGTTCAATATCGTAGTCGGTCACCGCCTCTGGTCGGCTGGAGTTCCCATAACCTCGCTGATTCGGCACGATGACGTGGTAACCGGCGTCAACTAAGGGTTGTATCTGAAAGCGCCAGGAATATGCATGTTCTGGCCATCCATGGCACAGCACCAGTGGTGTGCCCTGTCCGGCACTAAACACTTCCAAGGTNACACCNTTNACCTCGATCATTTCTGGTTGCGGAAAATCCATCACTACTCCCTGACTGTTTGCGCTTGAATTTGTCAGGGGTGAATGTAACTGATTTACTCGGGAATTGGTCATGCCGCCTTGGGGCTATGGCCACGCAACTGGTCAGAAAGGAGAGCAATATGAGCGCTGTAGATCAAGACAAACTTGGCGNCTTTCTTAAGCAAACCGGCGGTATGGTGGCTGCTGGGTTTAATTGCGCCATCTCGGTGCTGGGCGATCGACTGGGTTTATTCAAAACGCTATACGATATTGGTCCTTGCGACAGTGCAACCTTGGCCAAGCAATTGAATTTGCATGAGCGCTGGGTGCGCGAATGGTTACAGCACCAGGCCTGCGTTGGTCAGGTGGACTATGATGCAGACGCGAAAGTGTTTGCGCTCTCTGCCGAGGCCCATGCGGTACTGGTAGATGCGGATCATCCGGCTTATTTAATGGGCGCCTACGATGCTGCGGTGGCGGTATTTCCTGCAGTTGAAAAACTCCAAGACGCATTCCGCACTGGTTTGGGGATGAGCTACGACGAGCACGGACCTGACTGTGCNTGTGGTATCGAGCGTATGGGAGCTTTCTCGAAGCAGCAGCGCCTAGTGCCGGAAATGTTGCCGATGATTCCGCATATGCAAGANCGCCTAGCCGGGGGAGCGGTAGTGGCTGATGTGGGNTGTGGTGGGGCTTTATCAACGATTGCCATGGCCCAGGCTTTTCCAAACTCGCAGTTTATTGGCTATGACACCTCAGAGGTGGCGTTGCAAAGGGCGCGCGCGAACATCNCGGAGGCGGGAGTTACCAATATACGACTGAGTAATCCGCTACAGGAGCCGTTGCCACAGCAGCCGAGTTTTGATCTGGTGACGACCTTTGACGTTGTCCATGACACGCCTTATCCGGATCGGCTNATTAGCGATATATACGGCGCGCTGAAACCTGAAAGTTANTGGCTCTGCGAAGACATAAGGGGCTTCGAGACGTTTAATGAAAATCTGCAGAATCACCCCATGGCCGGATTGTTATACGGTTTTTCTGTCATGGTGTGCATGAACTCGGGTATGTCCACCGCNGATGGAGCGGGNTTGGGTACTCTCGGATTTACCCGCAAAGTCGCTGAAGAAATGACCAAGGCTGCAGGCTTTGATGATTTCTCGCAGCTTGATATCGACAGTCCGATGAACAATTATTATCTGCTGAAGAAAGCCTAAACCCGCGCGAGCCGACTCATAATGCATGCCAGCGACGAAACCATGAACGACACCCACAGTTTGCTGGTCGGCTATTTGTTGTGGATTTTCGGGTTTCTGGGGGCCCATCGATTTTATTTCGGCCGACCGGTCAGCGGCACAGTTTATTTGTTCACATTTGGCTTNTTGGGCATTGGGTGGCTTGTGGATCTGTTTTTGATGCCGAGTTTAGAAAGACAGGCAGACTCAAGCTATGCGGTCGGGGCGATAAANTACACCGTAACATGGGTATTGTTGGTGTTTTTAGGGCCGCTGGGGCTGCACCGATTTTATCTGGGTAAACCCTGGACNGGTCTACTTTTCCTTCTGACCTGCGGCATTTTTTTGATCGGGGTAATTTACGACTGGTGGACCGTTAACGAGCAGATTTCNAAAGAGAATATGCTCTATCGAAATCAATAGCACTGCCTTGTGCAGTGCTAGAGGTCGTAGCGTGCACTTTTCTCAAGGTAGCTAAAGCGCTGGATACCAGTTTGCTCGCGCATCTGCTGTGTTGTTGCNGCTGTGTGGGGATCTAATGGAATNCCCGTGGCGTCAGCCACTCGAGTAATGCCGTTAAAAGCCGCGGCAACAACTAAGGCGTCGGTCATCTGCTGGGGGCCAAGGGTCTTTGCTGCCTGTGCTCGAAGCACCTTAAGTTTTGCCCAATCGCCATGAATCGCGGCGTCGCTCAAGCCGCGTAACTCCTCTTCAAAAGCGACCCCGACAGTTGTTTGTGCNGCGGTGACGCTGGCCACCGCATAGGGCTGGTTGTTGTGCTCGCCGCTCGCACCGAGCAGCAGGGTGTGTGAGGTAGTTCAGTAAAAACATTCGTTGATGGAAGAGACTCGTGCGGCGACAAATTCAGCTTGGGCTTGGGAGATCGACAAGTGGATGTCTGACAGCGAATAGTGCGGTCGGAATGCGGTAAAAAATAAATCCACAGCAGACGGCACCAAGCCCATGGAGCGCACGATATTGGGGACCCCCGGCAGGCCGTGGTCAGCAAGATCCTCGGGCGCATCCAGCACCGGTACCCAACCACCAATGTCTACGGCTGCTGCGTTAAATGCGCCCCGCGGCTCACCCGGTGAGGCTTCTGGGACAGCGGCCAACTCGAGGCCCAGCGCCTGATGCAGGGTGTCGATAATGACAGAGGTCGTCACNACACTGACAATTTCAACGTATTGCTGAGCGCTCACATGATGTGCGGTGACGCTGTCAAACCAGGTTTTTGTCAGACGGCCGGGGTCGCTGCGTAGACGGTGAATTAGATCGATGATCTCCTCAGGCAGAGTCTGTGGGCCGTCGTGGTGGCCGCTTATGGAGTAGGGGCTTAGAGCCTCTTTGCGGCGTTGGCAGAGATCGCAGGAGACCGCGGCGCGCGCCGTTTCCACCATGGCGACTCGCTCAGCGCCAGTGAAAAAATCTCCGGCCTGGCCGATAGCCTGCCAGCTTTTAAGATGCGCCTGGCGCAGGTCGGAACTTAGTAATAAATGTTCTGGATACATCATATCGATTCCTCGCTAACCAAAGTTAGCTGGTTTCAACCAGGGTATCCATAGCCATTTTGGTCGCGGAGCGGCTTGAATTACGCGGTCAAAGCGTAGACTCTCCCAGCTCTCACTGATCTGTGTAAAGAGCAAAGCGGATATGAGCGAATCCAAACATCGTAGTCCCCCGTCAACTGGCTTTGATACGCTTGCGTTGCATGCGGGGCAATCACCCGATCCCACGACCGGCGCCAGAGCGACACCTATCTATCAGTCTGCCGCATTTGTATTTCCAGATTCGGATGTGGCGGCGGGACTATTCAACATAGAGCGTGCCGGGCACGTCTACTCGCGGTTGTCGAACCCAACCAATGCTGTGTTGGAAGAACGCATGGCGGCTTTGGATCACGGCGTGGGCGCGGTGGTCACTGCCAGTGGTCAGGCGGCAATGCATCTAGCCGTTACGACGTTGCTAAGTGCTGGAGACCACATTGTGTCGTCGCGGTCNTTGTACGGCGGTACGCATAATTTGTTGGAATATACGCTTTCGCGTTTTGGTATCAGTACGACATTCGTCGACCCTCGCGACCCGGCGGCTTTTGCCGCTGCAATCCAAGACAACACGAAATTGGTGTTTGGTGAGGTGCTGGGGAATCCTGGGTTGGAAGTGCTGGATATTCCCAAGGTCGCAGCGGTGGCTCACGATCATGGTTTACCATTATTGGTGGATGCTACCTTTGCGACGCCCTATCTATGTCGTCCCATCGACCTGGGCGCGGATTTGGTAATGCATTCCGCAACTAAGTTTCTCAGTGGCCATGGGGTAGTGATCGGTGGCGTAGTGGTAGACGGCGGNACCTTCGATTGGTTGGCAAATGATAAATTTCCAACGCTCTCGCAACCATACGCCGGCTTCCACGATCTAGTGTTCGCTGAGGAGTTTGGCCCCCAAGCTTTTATTACCCGGGCGCGCAAAGAGGGCATTCGAGATTTCGGCGCCTGTATGGCGCCCATGACCGCGTTCCAGATTTTGCAAGGACTAGAGACCCTACCGCTACGCATGCAGCGACATGTCAGCAACGCATTAGAGGTGGCGCACTTTTTAGAAGCACATCCATTGGTCGAACAGGTCAGTCACCCNGGTCTAAGCAGTCATCCAGACTATGAATTGGCGCAGCAAATTTTGCCCCTNGGTGCNGGAGCGGTATTTAGTTTTGAACTTCGCGGTGGGCGTGAAGCCGGGCGAGTTTTTATTGAGAACCTGGCNCTGTTCTCACATTTAGCAAATGTCGGTGATGCAAAGTCGCTGGTGATCCNCCCCGCCAGCACCACGCATCATCGGGTCGAAGAACAGGCGTTGCGCGCTGCAGGAATCGGTCCTGGGCTGGTGCGCTTGAGCGTTGGCTTGGAAGATCCTAAAGATCTGGTCAGTGATCTAAAAAACGCGTTACGCGTGGTAGAAAAACAGCTGGGCGGTAAATCATGAAGGTACAAATCAACGGCAGCGAGGTGTTCTACGGTACCGGTAGCGGCACCCCTAAGGACACTGCGCAGACNCTGGTCTTTGTCCATGGTGCGGGTTTTGATCATACGATCTGGGTAATGCCTGCTCGCTATTTTGCTCGTCATGGTTGGCGCGTGGTGGCGGTAGATCTCCCAGGACACGGCCGNAGTCAAGGGCNGCCGCTGACCTCGATAGAGCAGATGGCCGATTGGCTGGCGCAGGTGATAGATGCTGTGAGTCCTAATCAGCAGGCCAGTGTGGTGGGGCACAGTATGGGATCCTTGGTGGCAATGAGTTTGGCTGCAATGTACGCCGACAAGGTACAAAAGCTAGCATTGCTTGGAACCTCGGCACCCATGCCTGTGGCCGATGTGTTGCTGGATGCGGCGTTGGATAATGATCAAGCAGCAATCGATATGACCAATACTTGGAGCCACAGTTCCAGAGGCCGGCTGGGCCGCAGCGAGAATCCNGGCTTGTCGAACTTGCATGTGGGTGAGCGCCTATTACAGCAAGCGNGGCCAGGTGTTTTTCATGCGGATCTGGCGGCATGTAANGGGTTTAGCGCCGACGCCCTAGCACGGGTACACCAGCCCACTCTGGTGCTCATTGGTGATGAAGACAAAATGACACCGCCACGCGCAGGCCTTGCGGTTGCGGAAAATTTGGACAACGTCCAGCAGCGGCGTCTTGCGGGCTGTGGTCATTCAATGTTGTCGGAGCAACCGAATCAGGTGTTGGATGAATTAGCGGCGTTTTTGCCCTCTTAACGCCAGCCACCGGCTAGCCCTCAGAAAAAATGCCCGTCAGTGCGCTGGCTAATGCGTCGTGCTGGCCACTGAAGAAATGATCTGCAGCGGGCAGCATATGTGTTGCTATGGTATCCCCTGCAGGAAATGCCCCGGGGTCAACATAGTCATCTGCACTACCGTAGATAATGTCCAGTGGTATCGCGCTGGCGCCGATAGGNCACTGCATGACCGCATTTGGTGGTGCCACCAGAATGCGTCGTTGCAGGTTGGGGTGTGGCGCGCTGTGACAAATGACGTAGGCACCGAATGAGTAACCAAGGGTTATGTAGGTCTGATGGCTAGTGTTGTCCGCCAACCAACTAAGTACAGCCGCTAGATCTGCAGTCTCTGCTGGCTCATCAGCGCTAGGTATGTGTGTCCCCGCGCTGGCGCCGACCCCGCGAAAATTAAATCGCAACCAGCCTAACCCCAAGCTCTGAGCTGTGTTGGCGGCTGTCTCCAATACCCCATCATGCATAGAGCCGCCGTAGAGCGGGTGCGGGTGGCATAGGATCACAACCGGCAGGCGCGCTTGGCCCTCTTGAAACTCAACCTGTAAGGGGCCTTGATCGGCTTCTACAAAAAACTGTTTAATCGCGCTCATTGACATAATCGTTATGTGGTAGAAACACCCAGAATTCTACGTTTTTGCTAGCATGGGGTCTTGATTTTTTTACCGAGATTGAGGCAAGACAGCGCCATNTCTGTCGAGCTATAAAAGGTCGCCNCTGACTNGAGTAGGGTGGCCCCNNAAATAATGAGGTGATCTGTGATCGATTTGTACACTTGGCCAACTCCAAACGGGCGGAAAATCTCCATCGCGTTGGAAGAATTTGCCGCACCCTACGAGGTGCACCCGGTGAATTTGCAGAACGACGAGCAGTTCGCAGAGCATTTTCTTGCCATNAGCCCNAATAACAAAATCCCCGCGATTGTGGATCGGGACAATGGTCAATCACTGATGGAGAGCGGNGCAATCTTGCTCTACCTTGCTGACAAATTTGGCCGCTTCTGGGGTGCTGATCGTTGGCAAACTATGCAATGGTTAATGCTACAAATGGCCAGTATTGGACCGATGCTTGGGCAGGTGCATTACTTCTGTAAATACAANGCNGGTAAGGCGCCCTATGCGGAAGAGCGTTTTCGCAATGAAGCTCTGCGTCTATACGGGGTACTTGAGGCGCGACTCGCCACAGAGGAATTTCTCAGCGGTGCATACTCTATTGCGGATATGGCCACATGGCCGTGGATTTCGCGGTATGAGTGGCAACAAATCGATTTAACGANTTTCCCCAATCTGTGCCGTTGGTATCAGCAGATTGCAGAACGCGAGGCGGTTCAGCGCGGCTATCATGTACCGGCTTACGTCAATGATATTCCCATGCCTTAGCTTTCCTGCCGCTGNCTTCAGCTAAGGACGGTGCCGAGGTCGCTNAGCGTTTGTTGCAGCTGATCCGCGCTATAGGACTCAGCCTGGCCGACTCCCCATACCGGCCCTGGCCAGGCGGCATCGCTTTGATAGCGCGCTATGATATGAATGTGCAGCTGCGGTACCTGATTACCAAGAGCGGCAACGTTCATTTTTTCGGCATTACTGTATTCCGCCAGCGACTTACTGANANGCAANATAGATTGATAAGCCTGTTGCTGCTGTCGCTCANTCAGNTCATATAGCTCGCGTATGCCGGCTACTTCGGGCACCAAAACGATCCACGGAAAACGGGCATCATCCATTAGCAGAATCTGGCAGTTTTCTGCGCGGCAGATTAGATGNGTATCGGCTGCCAGTTGCGGGTGCAGTTGGAAAGACATAACGCTAATCCTGTTTCTGTTGGGCTTGCGTGGCCACTAGTTGAACTCGAGGGCAGCAAATATGCCGACAGCGATGGCGCCACCCACTGCCAGAATTTTTAAAAATACGCGGGCATCGCTGTATTCGCCGTCTGCGGGTTNTTGATCATCCGCGGCGCTGCGACGGCTGCCGATGGCGAATAGTGACAACAGCAGCAAAATGATGGGCAGTAGATANAGTANAAGTGCGCGCATTTGATTTCTTTGATTGTTGATTCCGTGCAGAGGCCNCNAGNCGAGGTTTAGAGTACCAGTTTCCCGCCGCCCAGCCGAATGACTTCAGTGTTGCGTCGAAAAATACCCCAGTCCACTGTTGTTCTAGCATTAGAAATCTCGAACGGTTGTTTTTTCGTGGCAGGGCACCCATCATATTGACGCGAAAATCACAACTGGNACACACACCAAGTTTTCTCATAATACGCAAACTTATAGCTAGCTCTATCCTCTTTAAGAAGGGCCAAAATGGATAATATGTCACCTGAAGAGCGCGATGCGCCGATTTACTCTACCTTCGGAGAGTTATTCAATAAGGGTTTCTCCCTCGACACCACGACTTGGGTGTTCGTCTTGGGCATACACATCGCTGCGGTGGTACTGGGCATTTGGGCTATCTTCGCGGCGCCGGGTGACTGGGGCTTGGTGGCGGGTGTCTGGGCGCTGGCGCATCTCGTCATTGGCTCCCTATCAACGACCGTTTATTCCCACCGACTCATAACCCACAACGCAACGAAAAAAGTTTCACTTCCAGTGCATTTATTCTTCTGTGTGTTCGGTCAGATATTAAGTGTTCAAGGCAGCGTTAGACGTTGGTCGTCAAACCATGTGCTACATCATGGTGTAGACCGCCATGGAAAAAAAGAGATCGATCCGTACAGTGCCACTTGGTTCCCGGATGCTGTGCGCAACTTTTTGTGGTCGCACACCTTGGCCCATCTATTTAACCATCCGGTATCGGAAGAATATCAGCGTGCCCATGATGCTAAGCGTCATGAGGTAATCATGTGGCAGGACAAGCACTACGGACTTCTGACCACCTTCTGGGTGTTTCTATTCCCTATGGGGCTCGGATATGCCCTGGGCGGCTGGATTGGTTTTTTTGCCCTAATGGCGGGCTCTATGGTCGGCAGTGTACTGGTGCAGCACAACACTTGGACGGTCAACAGCGTGACCCACATGTGGGGCTGGACTAAGGGACTGCGAAGTTCTGCGGTCAACAACTATATTTGGTTGGGACCACTGGGCGAGGGTAACCATCACGGCGATCATCATGATTTTCCGCGCGATTATAGAAATGGTTTTGGCTGGTCTGGCTGGGCACTCGACCCTACCCGTTATGCCATTCTGCTGTTGCGAGCACTACGTCTGGTGGGTCCGTTAAATCGCGCTAGCAAGCGCGAGGAAGCGGAGATTCATGCATCACGGAAGCTCGCGAACCTGCAGGCCCGGTCGAAACTCTGTGCAGAAGCGTCAGAGCTTTATCAGCAATTTGAAGCCCGCGTACTAGAATTACGCAAAGAGTGGCTCGAGGCGGTTTCGCGTTGGGAGTCGCTGCATAAAGAGTCGAAATTAATGCAGCAGGCCACGGCGCGCCGTGATGAGATTGCCTACGAGATACGCGTAGCAAAAGCCCACGTTGAGGCGCGTAAAGAAGAGTTTTTTGCTGCCGTTGAGCGACTGCAGGCACAGATTCCTGCATACGCTAACTGAGCTCTAAGCACCATTTAGCTCGCCGACGAGCTGCCCCATGCCATTGCTAGACTGGATCGCTGTGCATTGGGTCGCCGCCCTTGCGCTGATGCTCTACCTAGCCGTGCTGATGTATAACGCACTGCTTGGCCGTCGCGCCAGTGACTCCATTGCCGGATACTACCTAGGCAGCCGTCGGTTGGGCGGCTTCGCGATCGGGGTATCGTTTTTTGCCACCTTTGCCTCGACCAATAGCTACATCGGTCATGCTGGCAAGGGTTATCAATACGGCCTGCCCTGGTTGGTAATGGCTTTTTCTTTGGTGTTGTTTACCTATATATCGTGGCGCTGGATTGGGCCGCGGACCCGGCGTATGGCGGCTATTTTCGACGCGCTGACCCTGCCGGATTTTCTGGCCGGTCGCTTTCTTGGCGCGGCAGATCGCGAGCGCCATCCACTGCGCATCAGTTCTGGTCTGGTAATTGTCTTTTGCAGCGTTTTGTATCTCATTGCGATCTTTAAAGGCGCGGGTCACTTATTCGCGTTATTTTTTGATATCAGCTACACGACCGCGGTAATGCTGGCGCTGCTGATTGTGGTTGTCTACACAAGCATTGGTGGCTTTGTTTCGGTAGTGCGAACCGATGTGATCCAAGGCGGCTTGATGCTGGTGGGGGCTGCCATGCTGTTTTATTTCGTTACTCAGGCTGCTGGTGGTGTCACCTCTATTGCGACTCTAGCCGAGCAGCCGGATCGCGCTTTCTTATTCGACTGGAATGGCGGCATTCCGTTCGTGGTGCTACTGGGAGTGGCACTCTCTGGTTCCCTAAAGTTAATCGTCGATCCACGGCAGTTATCGCGGTTTTATGCGCTGCAAGATGACCGGGCGGCGAAGCAAGGTCTGTGGGTCGCCGTAATTGGATTGACCATAGTGCAGGCGTGCCTGTATCCCATCGGTATCTACGCCCACTTGCTGCTCGACGGCGTCAGTGACACGGATCTTATTGTCCCAACATTACTGAATGACACGTCGGTATTCCCGCTTTGGGCGGCGGATTTCTTATTCGTAGCCATTGTTGCCGCGGCCATGTCATCAATCGACAGTGTGCTATTGGTGGCTGCGTCAACTGGGTATAAAAATGTATTGGCGCCGTTTAGCAACGCGGCGAAGCCATTGTTGTGGACCAGAGTTGCGGTGGTTGCCCTCGCACTGATCTCGGCGTTAGTCGCATTGGAGCCGCCAGGAGATATTTTACAAATCACAATTTTCTCCGGCAGTCTTTACGCGGCGTGCTTCTTTCCTGCTGTGGTATTGGGTCTGTATTGGAGCAAGGGCCATGCGCTAGCGGTGATGGCATCCATGGTCACAGGAACCATAACCCTCGTGTCTTGGCTCGGGTTAAACCTCAGTGCAACGGTGCACGAAGTATTCCCTGCCTTGGCAGTATCGACTCTGACCTATGTCCTGTTTAGTCGTCGGGGTAGTGCGAGTGTGCAGCTACCTAATCTGTAATGGCTTGGTAGGTGAGTACCTGAAAATCCTGGCGGATATTGATGTGTGAATATGGCCGCACCTGAGTCATTAAGACGCCTACCAGATTTTGTTCCGGGTCGATCCACGACAGTGTGCAATAGGCCCCACCCCAATAGGCGGCGCCTTCGGACAGCGGTGTTGCCGCCGCGCCTCGGTCTATTACTACCCCGTAACCGAGGCCAAAGCCCATGCCAGGTCCCGGTAACCATAGCGGCAGTTCACCTGTATGGTTTTCTAGCATCAAGCTCACAGTGCTGGGTGCAAGAATACGCCGGCCATCAAGTTCGCCGCCATTTAGCATGGTTTGCTGAAAGCGCAAATAGTCGCGCACCGTAGATACCAGCCCGCCGGCACCGCTGAATAAATTTCTGGGCGCGGTAACCCAGCGGCTTTGCTCCGATCCTGGATCTTGCATCTGAATTTTTTTGTCTTTACCGGGGGTGTACTGGGTGGTCAGACGCCCACCCTTGGTATCGTCCAGATAAAAATGGGTATCGGTCATATCCAGCGGTTTAAAAATACGCTGCTGTAAGAACTCATCCAGCGNTTGGCCGGAGATAATTTCTACCAGATGGCCCACCACGTTAGTCGCCGCTGAATACTGCCACTCTGCGCCAGGNTGATAGTTCAGCGGTAGCGCNGCTANGCGTCGGATTTGNTCGGCATTACTGGTGGGTCGAGGTGTGCTCATGGCCTGTCGATAAGCGTCGACATTACCGCNGTAGTTATTCGCCAAGCCNGCGGTATGGGTGAGCATGTCNCGGATTTGTATTGGGCGCTNGGGGGCCACCAATTCNCCAGTGTTGCCGCTGGCATCTGCCGNGGTACTGACCTTTGTAGTTGCAAATTCCGGTATGAATTTCGATACGGGGTCACGTAATTGGAAATGGCCCTCCTCCCAAAGCATCATCAGNGCCACCGAAGCGATGGGTTTGGTCATNGAGGCGATACGGAAAATCGCGTCTTCGCGCATAGGTTTGGCTGCGCTAACGTCCATATGGCCTTGCGCTTCGAAATGCACCAGCTTGCCGTGGCGCATCACTGCCGTGATCACCCCTGGCGTCAGTTGCGCATCAATGTAGCGCTGCATAGCCGGCGCGATCCTCGCCAAGCGCTCGCCGGACATGCCCAGAGCGTCAGGTTGCTCGCGCGGCAACTCCCCTGCAATCCCATGGCTGCTGGCGAGCAGTCCAGCCCACAACAGTAGTGATTTAGTTAAGTACATATGCATACAACCTCGGCACTAAAAGGTGATTGCTGGTGGCAATGTGAGCGTAAACAATCGCCTATTGTTCTGCCGTAACCCGCTGTATTGCTGGGCGTTCCGCGAGCATTCCCATCAGCGCTTGAATTTTCGGGTAGTCAGCGAGAATGTCCTGATTGAACATTTTTGCTGCCGTGCCACTGATAAAGCCGAAAGAGTAGTAGGTNTAGAGGTCTGCTAGGGTGAAACTGTCTCCTGCAGCATAAGGATCACAANCCATCAATTGATCCACGGCCTGCATGCCNCGGGCCAGGTCCTGCTCTGTGCTGGTCTTGGTTTCCTCGCTGACGCTACCGCCAAAAAAAGCTTCTGCAATGCAGCGTCGTGCGACCAATTCGGTGTCCAGTTTGATGTGGCAAACCAACTCCATAACCTTGCCCGCTGCGAACGGATCTGCTGGCAACATTGGGTTGCTGGGGCTGAGTCTGTCCAGATAGGTGGCAATGGCTAGGGACTCGGACATGAAGTGTCCATCCACTTCGATAGAGGGCATTTTGCCCATGGGTGANCGGGCGAGATTGTCCGGTTTCTGAGTNGGCGGGGCTTTAACTTCCTCAAATTCTAAGCCTTTCTCAATCAATAACGCCTTGGTCAGACTGTAGTAATTACTCATNTTCAGGCCGTAAAGTTTGATCATAGTTTCCCCCTTGGCTTTTTTGCTTTTGAATTATTGATGATCTTGCTGTGTTCCTAGAGTCTAGCGCATTGTTGATACAAAGGAATATGAGGCTGTAATGACGCTCGCCGCTATAGATACCGACTTGAATCGCATTGCTGAGATGCTGGAGCAGAGTAGTGATGTGCTGGTGATCAGCGGTGCGGGTATGAGCACAGCCTCGGGCATCGCAGATTATCGCGATCATACTGGAGCCTGGAAGCGTCCCCAGCCGGTTCAGCATCAAGCATTTGTTCAACACTTGCATTGGCGGCAGCGTTATTGGGCGCGAAGTCAGCTCGGCTATCCAGCGTTTGCTCAGGCGCAACCTAATGATGGGCACCGGTCTTTGGTCGCCCTAGAGCAGCGACACCAAATCTCCGCAGTCATCACCCAGAATGTGGATCGTCTGCATCAGCGTGCTGGGCAGCGGCAGGTGTTGGATTTGCACGGCCGCCTTGACCAAGTCCGGTGCCTGGATTGCGGATGGCAGCAGTCTCGCAGCGACGTCCAGGATTGGCTGCAACGCCAAAACCCATGGATCAATGCACAGAGTTTTACTCCAGCGCCAGATGGCGATGCCGACATTGAGTTGGACTTCAGTCGGGTGAAGGTTCCCGAGTGTCCCAAATGTGGAGGCATAGTGAAGCCAGACGTGGTGTTTTTCGGCGATACGGTGCCAAAAGCTGATGTAGAGAAAGGCTATCGCTGGGTTGAGAATGCCGACGCTGTGTTGGTGGTGGGTACGTCGTTGATGGTTTATTCGAGTTTCCGGTTCGTGCGCAAGGCTCATGAGTTGGGCGTGCCAATTGTCGCGATCAACCAAGGTAAGACTAGGGGTGATGATTTGTTCGTGGTCAAGGCGAATATCGATTGCGTTAGGGGCTTGGCAGAACTCGTAGACTGCTGAATAATGCGCAAATGAAAAATATACTAGTGATTATAACCGTTGGGATAATGTCATTGGGNGCAGTGCATGCGGAAGATGATATTAAAGAGACCGGCGCAGATCCGAGTGTAAAAGAGATCCTAGAGCGAGACGCATCCCAAGCTGATTACGTCAATGAGGTTAGCTGTTTGAGTGCGCGGCGGATGCGTGACACACAGGTACTGGATTCTAGGCATGTCGCCTTCAAGATGGGTCGGGATGAATATTATCTTGTGCAATTTAAGAAGCGGTGTTTTGGCCTGCGCGCCAACCGCCCGGTGCGACTGAATATGCGTAACAGTCGTTTGTGCAAGTTCGATTCGCTACAGGGCATTGATCCAGACTCTTTCGCGGGCATGCGCGAGGGCATGAAGTGCTCTATTCCTGGCTTTACCCAAGTGACCAAGGCGCAGGTTGAGCAACTTAAAATCACCCTAAAAGATGAGCGCCAGCGCGCTCGCGAGTTGGCAAAAGAGGAGCGTCGCAAAGCACGCGAAGAACGGCGCGCTGAGCGGCGGGTAGATGCTAAAGCAGGTTAGCGATCCAGCATTAAGTCTGCGAGGGTTTGCAACTCGCCAACACTACGCGCTGATACATTCAGCGATGTAACTGGGGTTTCATCCCAGACCTGAAGTCGTTCGCGGATTTTTTCAACCGGGCCGACTAGGGATATTTCGTCCGCCAGGGCACTAGGAACGGCTTCCGCTGCTTCCTGTTTTTTACCGGCCAGATACAGTTCCTGTATTTTTTCAGCATCAGCTTCAAAGCCCATGCGACTAACCAGTTCTTTGTGGAAGTTGCGATCCTTGGCGCCCATGCCGCCAACGTAGAGCGCCAGCATGTGTTTGATTGGGATAAGGCCCTGTTCGACATCGTCAGTGATGTTCACGACGACACCCTGAGTTACCTCGAAATCCGCCTTGGCATTGGATAAAGAGGCTGAGTACACGTCTTGGCGGAACGGTGAGTAGTACAGGGGCAGCCAGCCATCTGCAATTTCAGCGGCGAGGGCGACGTTTTTAGGTCCCTCCGCTCCCATCATAATCGGTAGATCCGCGCGCAGTGGATGCGTGATGGGCTTAAGCGGCTTACCCAAACCCCATGAGCCTTCGCCGGTATAAGGCAGCGGATAATGCTCACCATCGTTAGCAACGGGCTCCTCACGGGCTAAAACCTGCCGAATGATGGATATGTATTCCCGGGTGCGGGCCAATGGTTTAGAAAATGGTGCGCCGTACCAGCCCTCGACCACCTGTGGACCTGAAACACCCAACCCTAAAATCATACGGCCATTGGAGAGATGGTCCATAGTCAGTGCAGCCATGGCCATGGCAGTTGGTGTGCGCGCGGAAATCTGACAAATTCCCGTGCCTAGGCGAATCCGTTCTGTTTGTGCGCCAATCCAGGCTAATGGTGTCAGCGCGTCGCTACCATAGGCTTCGGCTGTCCATACGGAGTCGTAGCCCAGCTGTTCAGCCTGCTGTGCCATCTGCACGTGTTGTGTAGGCGGGTTCGAAGCCCAGTAGCCTAACGAAAGCCCTAGTTTCATGTCAGGCATTGGTAATCTCCAAAATTTTTCTCATGTTCAATTATTCGCTGTGCCTAAATCTGTGCTGGAGTCAGGCCTGCCCTCNTNATTGCGCTCTTCTAAAATTCGTAGGTTTTCCTCGTGGGCCTGCCGATCGATGCGATAAAGAGATATGCAGGCTATACCGGCGAGGCATAGCGAGCAGTACGCGGGTAAAAACAATATCGCAAAGTGTAGCCGGTGTGCGTCGGTAAAATCTGCAACATTGGTGATGGTGTCGAAGCCGACTAAGGAGACAATTACCCCCGCACCGATTATTCCGGAGGCCGAGACGAATTTTCCAGCGAAACTTCGAGCGGCGAAAAATAAACCTTCCGATCGGCGGTTGGTTTGTTTTTCACTGTCCTCAACAATATCAGCCATCATTGAGTCCAACATTACTGCGGACATAATGCCCACCGTAACCTCTATAAAGATGAACACTGTGTAAATAGCTATAGATGCCGCGCTGCCAAGAGCCGGCCAGAAGCCCTGCAGTACGCAAATGTAAGGTATTGGATACAGCACNACTCGCACCAACTGCATTGAGATAGCAGTGGCCTTTTTGCCAAACCGAANACCAAATCGGGGCGCCAGCAAATAGGCAGCTAGCGGTGCTACGAGAATAGCAAGACCAGTAATCGCTATTTCTGTACCGGTAAATTCAAAGAAGAATCTTACGTTATATAGATAAAGGGCAGTGCCCAGACCCAAGGCGGCCGCGACGAAGAGCGAATAGAAGAATAACGCGGCGAAATTGCGATTTTTCAGCGATTCAAAAATCTGCCGAAATTCGCGACCGATTTGGCTGATTTTGAAATTCTCGTTCGGCGGCGCCATCCGCGCGGCTACGCGTTGTGTTCCAAGGGCAGAAGCGATGATTGCCAGGGCAATGATAATTGCGCCCACGGTCCCGTAGATTATATAGCCAGTGGCGGCGGCGAACCCAAAGCCACCAACCCAAAAATGCATGTTTATCGTGTGCAGACCGTTGCCGCCGGTCCAGCCAAAGAAGTGGCGTAGNGCTANCCATCGGTTGCGTTGATCGTAGTTCTTTTCAAGGTCCGGTAGCAGCGCTGTAGACGGGACTTCAAACAGGGTGGTGCCGGTTCTAATGAGTAGCGATAGGATGAGTACGTATAGGAACGCGTCCTCGCCACGCGCTTCAGTCAACGGATTAAACAGTGCATAAAAACTGGCCGGTAAGATCAATAGCGAGGCATACATAAACGGATGCCGCCGCCCAAGCCGATGGGTTGTTTTATCAGACCAGTGGCCAAGGAGTGGATCGGTCAACCCGTCCCAAATAATAGCNATTGCTAACGCCGCACTCGCAAGATAGCCNGGCACTCCGAGAAACTGGTTTGCAAAAGTGAGAAGAATGTAGGAAAAGGCATTATCTTTAATGCCATAGGCCATTGAAGCGGATCCATAGAACCAAAATTCCGNCCGTTTTCNTAACGGTACNCTAGAACTCGCATCTTCAGCCATATCTGCCCCCTTGATACTGCCTCAAAATCCACCGAGCTTTCTCAGTGCTTATGCCGTCGACTAAATGTACACACAGGCATAGGTAATTCCCAGAAAAAAGGGCAAAAATAAACAACGGTCTCGCCGTATTGTTGAGCGAAAATCGGGGCTAAGCTATAGTCTTGGTGAAAGGCTATTAGTAACTATGGTCGCAGTCGGGTCGTCCCAAATGCAGCGTCAACATGGTTGAGTATTCATGAGCGGTTACAGCACGCAACAGGTCGCCGAGTTGATCGGCATGAAACCCACCCGGGTTAGACACTATGTGCGCCGCCGATTACTGCGGCCAGCGCGCAGTCCCCGAGGTCATTATCGTTTTTCTTTCCAAGATGTCGTATTGCTGCGTACTGCTAAGTGCATGACAGACGCGTGCATTTCTGTGCGCCAGACCAACCGTGCCTTAGAAAAACTACAAACGGAACTGAAAAGCGTTGCGTCGTTGAGTGCGGTGCGTATTTATGCCCATGGCAATGCGGTCGTGGTCCGCGAAGAGGATCAGGTGTGGGAGGTCGAAAGCGGTCAGATGACCATAGATTTCGACATTCAGGCCTTGGCCGCAGATGTTGCACAAATCGCCCGTGACAATGCGGGCGGTGGTAAGCCGCCGGAAGAGTTAAATTCGGATGAGTGGTACAACATCGGTTTGGACTTGGAGGAAATAGACCCTCGCCAAGCCCCCGACGCTTATCGACAGGCAGTACGCTTGGACCCTGAAAATGCCGATGCTCACGTAAATCTAGGCCGTCTCTATCAGTTGGAGGGGGATTTACGCTTGGCGCGCCATCATTATCAATGTGCGCTGACTGCGCGCAGTGATCATGAGCTGGCTAACTATAATTTGGGCACCATATTCGATGAGCTGGATGAGCGCGATAATGCTGCTGACTTCTACCAGCGGGCGCCATCAGTGCCGGATGCGCACTATAACTTGGCACGTATTCGCGAGTTAGAAGGCGACGAATTAAACGCAAAACGCCATTTGCGCCACTATCAGCGACTTGTGCAGCTCGAAGACCTGCAGTAACCACCGTTAGCGGGCAAGGTTATTCCTCGCGTTTGCGCACGTATAACACCAACTCATGATGCACGAGATCAAAGCCATGTTCTTCGGCAATCTGGTGTTGTAGCTTTTCGATTTCGTCACTTACGAACTCAATGACATGACCGCTGTCGACGTCAACCATGTGGTCGTGGTGGATGTCATCGGCCAGTTCGTAAACGGCGTGGCCGTCGTCAAAGTTGTGGCGGCTGACAATCCCGGCTGATTCAAACTGCGTCAGTACGCGATAAACCGTAGCCAGACCGACGGTATCGTCAGAGTTTATCAGTTGCTTGTAGACATCCTCCGCGCTCATATGCCGAGGCTCTGCGCGCTCTAAAACTTCCAAAACCTTGAGCCTGGGTAANGTCACTTTGAGGCCCGCTTTTTTTAGGTCCGATCCGATCACCGTTTGTATCCTGCAATATGGTTCCTACGTTAATAATACGCAGTTTTTGTCATCAAGGGGCTGATTTCTAGGTCGCGAATGTGCTCAAATTTGGCGACGCAGACAGAGCATAGGGAGAGTTAGGCATGATTGAAGAACATATAGATATCCAGACCAAAGACGGGGCTATGAACACGTTTATAACCCGGCCAGATCAGGGTGGCCCATTTCCCGTTATCGTTTTTTTGATGGACGCACCGGGCAAACGCGAGGAACTACATGATATGGCCCGGCGTATCGCCACCGTGGGTTACTACGTAATGCTACCGAATCTGTACTACCGTCAGGTGCGGGAATTTGTGGTGGGTCCAGATACTCGGGAAGTGATGTTCGGCTACATGAATTCCCTGAGTAACGATATGGTTTGCGAGGACGTGGGGTCGTTATTGGAGCATGCAGCGCAAGAATCTGACGCTAAAGACGGCCCGGTTGGAACCCTAGGATACTGTATGAGCGGCCCGTTCTCGTTTGCCGCCGCAGCGGCTTTTCCTGATCGTATTAAGGCTGCGGCTTCCCTGTATGGTGTGCGTCTCTGTGTGGATAAGCCCAGTTCGCCACACCTACGCGCAGCTCAAGTGCAGGGTGAGCTGTACTTTGCCTGTGCTGAAACCGATGACTGGGCGCCACCGGAAATGATTGCAGAACTGGATCGTCACTTAGGCGAAGCGGGCGTGGGTTACACCATCGAATGGTATCCGGGTACACACCACGGTTTTGCTTTTCCAGGCCGCGGTGAGATATACGATAAAGCTGCTGCGGAGAAACACTGGTCGCGCCTATTTGCGTTATTTGCGCGGAATTTGTAAGCGCCAAGCAAATAGCGCGCGGTTCAGCGCGGGGCGGATAGCCATTAATCCCCGGTCAGCTTTTATACGCTGGGTATATGTAAATCTTTTTCCGCCAAAAAGTCAGGATTGTACAAGCGTGACTGATATTTGCCGCCGTCATCGCACAATATTGTGACGATGGTATGGCCCGGCCCCAATTGCTCTGCGATGGCTACGGCTGCCGCAAGATTAATACCGGAGCTGGAGCCAAAGAACCAACCGTCTTTGCGCAGCAGGGTATAACACATATCAACCATCGCTTGATCGGTGACCTGCACTGAGTCATCAATTTCAGTGCCGGCTAAATTTTCGGTGACCCGCGAGTTGCCGATGCCCTCGGTTATGGACGGCCCCGGGGTCATGGTGGCTTCGCCGGTGGTCACCCAGTTATGCAAGGCGCTGCCCATCGGATCCGCCAAGATTACTTTGGCGCTGTTGGATTGCTGCTTAAGAAAGCGCGACACGCCGGCTAATGTACCGCCGGTGCCGACTGCACAGGTAAAGGCGTCTATCTTACCGTCGGTCTGTGCCCATATCTCCGGCCCTGTGGATTCAAAATGCGCTTGCCGATTTGCGGTATTGTCGAACTGATTGGCCCAGACCGCATTGTCCAAAGTTGCAGCATAGCGGCCGGCTTGTTTTTGGAAATTGTCGTCGTTGGCGTAGGGCACAGTGGGTACAACTCGAACCTCGGCACCCAGAGTACGCAGCAGATCAACTTTTTCTTTGGATTGGTTGTCTGGCATGTAGATTACGCAACCGTAGCCTCGACTATTACATACGTGGGCGAGTCCAATGCCGGTATTGCCCGCGGTCCCCTCTACCACTGTGCCGCCTGGCTGCAGGGCACCAGATTTTTCCGCCGCGTTGATCATCCATAATGCAGCCCGGTCCTTCACCGACCCGCCTGGATTCATAAATTCCGCTTTGCCAAGGATGGTGCAGCCGGTTTTTGCGGAAAGGCTCTCGATTTTAATCAGCGGCGTATTGCCGATGGATCCGGTCAGGCCCTGTAAATGCGACATAGGGAACTCCGATTTAATAGCGCAGCATTCTAAGGCCCGGTAGTTGGGCGGGCAATATTTGCCGAGCTGTTGGTTGTTAATGCGTGTTGGCTATTTGCATAACGGGTCGGGTAATCTCTACCTAAAAGAAGAGGGTATTAGCGCAATGAATGAGCAAATTTTAGCGGCTGCAAATGAGCGCGGCTTGGTTGTCGAGCAGGTCAGCAAGTTGCTGCAGCGAGTTCAGAAAGAGGTCGATGAAGGTTTGTTGCCAGCCGCGCAAGTAGCCTTAGCAAAGGATGGTGAGTTGGTATTTCAGGCGTCCTACGGCACGGCTCAGGATGATTCGCTAACCTGCATATTTTCTGCGACGAAGGCTGTTACCTCGGCTGCCGCATGGCTACTTATTCAAGAGGGCAAACTTGCCGAAGACGAACGGGTCGCCGATATTATTCCTGAATTTGCTGCCAACGAAAAAGATCAGATTACGGTGCAGCAGCTGTTTACTCATACCGCCGGTTTTCCCAGTGCGCCATTCGCGCCATTGGAATGGGACGATAAAGAGGCGCGCCTCAGTCGCTTTGCACGCTGGCGGCTTAACTGGGAGCCGGGCAGTAAATTTGAATATCACCCATCCTCATCTATGTATGTCATCGCTGAGCTGATTGAACGGCGCAGCGGCCAGGGTTACCGCGAATTCGTTCGTGCTCGAGTACTGGAGCCCTTGGGATTAAACAACCTCTTTGTTGGTCTGCCTGAGCACGAAAATGCCCGTGCCTTGCCCTGCGAGCATGTGGGCGATCCTTTAACCCCTGAAGATTACAAAAATATGGGAATACCGGTGCCGCCGGTAACTGAAGTAACTGAAGAAGCAATTTTGGCCTTCAATCGGCCTGATGTCCGTGCAGTAGGTGTGCCCGGTGGCGGTGGCTTTGCCAGCGCTGGCGACTTAGCACTATTTCATCAGGCACTCCTGCACGGTGGTCTGCCGGGCACAGTGGAACTTTGGTCTGAGGCGACGCGACAGGATGTGCGCAGAATTCGCTCGGGTGACTTAACTGACATGCTGTTTAAAAAGCCGGCCAACCGCGCCTTGGGTTTGATCATTAGTGGTGATAAGTCGCGTAACTTCCGTGGATTCGGTAAGACAAATTCGGCCTCCGCCTTTGGTCACAACGGTGCGGGTGGGCAGTTGGCCTGGGCTGATCCGGCTACGGGTTTGTCGTTGGGCTATGTTACGCCTGGTCATGATCGCAACAATATCCGNCAGGGCAGTCGTGGCGTGGCGATCAGCAGCATCGCTGCCGAATGNGCACCGGTGNTAGCGAGTTANATATGCCGTTTTAGCGCTGCATGGTGGCGATAAAATATTATTGGAGAGCATTAAGATGACTGTTCGAAAATTATTATTTGCTGTGTCGTTACTCTTCTTTGCCACTGGACCCTATGCCGACGCGGCGGATGTTTTGGATTTTGTCGAGACCGAGCGTCAAGCATCAACCGAGATAGCTGATACGTTATGGCGCTTGGCAGAATTAGGATATCTCGAGCAAAACAGCAGCAGTACGCTACAAAATTACTTGGCTGAACGGGAATTCACCATCGAACAGGGTGTTGCGGATATACCGACCGCTTTTGTTGCAAAGTACGGTCGTGGCGGCCCGACCATCGCACTCCTAGCGGAATTTGACGCCTTACCGGGCTTGAATCAGGCGGCAGTACCAACACGTCTGGCAGAAAAAGAAGGCGCCCCCGGTCATGCCTGTGGCCACCACTTGTTTGGTGCAGCGTCCGTTGCGGCGGCAAGCGCGCTGGCTTCCTGGCTCGACGCGANCGGCGTNGAAGCTACGATCAAGCTGGTCGGCACACCGGCAGAAGAGGGCGGTTCNGGCAAGGTATATCTGGCCCGGGCGGGTGTCTTTGATGACGTCGATGTGGTTTTACATTGGCACCCAAGCGATCGTAATTCGGCGTCGCCTTCAAGTTCTACGGCTAACAAATCCGGACGTTTTACTTTTCGTGGGCGCGCGGCCCATGCGGCGTCTGCCCCCGACCGCGGCAGGTCTGCCCTAGATGGCGTTGAAGCCATGAACTATATGGTCAATCTGATGCGTGAGCATGTGCCACAGACGGCGCGTATCCATTACGTAATTACTGATGGTGGCGATGCGCCAAATATTGTGCCGGAGGAAGCTCAAGTCTATTACTACGTGCGCCATCCTAAGCCGTCGCAGGTCGTGAGCTTATTCAAACGTGTGGTTAAGGCCGCTGAGGCTGCTGCTATGGGCACTGAAACAGCGGTTTCGGTGGAGGTTATGCATGGTAATTATCCGGTAATGCCAAACCACACACTGGCTAAGGTGGTTCATGACAACATGCTTGGCTTAGGCGGCATTCGTTATGACGACGCTGAGCGAGCCTTTGCCGAAAAAATTCAAGCAAGCTTCCAAATACCGCGTTTGCCCCTAGGGTCAGAGCGGCAAGTGCAGCCCTATGTATTTCGCCAGGGCATGGGGTCTACCGATGTGGGCGACGTCAGTTGGCTGGTCCCGACGGTTGGGTTCACGACGGCTACATGGGTCCCCGGAACCTCTGCCCACAGTTGGCAGGCTGTAGCAGCCGGGGGTATGTCTATTGGTCATAAGGGCATGCATTTAGCGACCAAACTGCTGGCCCAGACTGCAGTGGATTTGATTGAGCGCCCAACTTTAATCGCAGCAGCAACCGAAGAACTGAAACGCTCNCANGGGCCGGACTTTAAGTACGCGGCACTATTGGGCGATCGCTTGCCGCCTCTGGATTATCGGCGTTAAGGCATGCGCGTTGGTGTTCTGCATCCCGGAGAAATGGGCGCCAGTGTTGCCGCCAGTTTGCTCGCAGGCAGCCANGAAGTGGCTTGGTGCAGTGCCGGACGCAGTGAGCATAGCCACACCCGTGCAGTGGAGCTGCGGGAATTCTCGCAACTTGATGATCTGGTGGCATGGGCAGAAGTACTCATCAGCGTATGCCCTCCGGCCAATGCATTACAGCAGGCCCAAGCGGTGCAGGCCTGTGCATTCGACGGTTTATATGTTGACGCCAATGCCATTGCGCCAGCGACAGCGTTGGCAATCGCGCAATTGATGGGGGCTGCATACGTTGATGGCGGCATTATTGGACCGCCGGCATGGCAGCCAGGAACAACCCGAATGTATCTATCGGGTAATAATGCAAACGTGGTGGCGGCTTTGTTTACGGATGCCGTGCTTGACGCCATTGCGATACCCCAAGCGGAGGTTGACGAGGCCGCGGCATCGGCGTTGAAGATGGCCTATGCCGCCTATACCAAGGGGCATTCTGCGCTGCTGCTGGCGGCCAACGCCCTGGCTCACAATAGTGGGGTGTTGGATATTTTGCGTTCTGAATGGGAACTGTCGCTGCCTGGGCTAGGTCAACGCAGCGAGATCACGGCCCAGGCGATCTCCGCGAAAGCTTGGCGCTTTGTCGGGGAGATGCAGGAGATCAGTGCGACTTTCGCTGGCGCCGGGTTGCCTGCAGAGTTTCATAATGGCGCAGCGGAATTGTATGCGCGCTTGAGCGAATTTAAGGATCAGCCGCCGGCAAGTTTGGACAAGTTACTCGACGTATTAGCCCAGGCNGAAGACACGAGCGGATAACTCGCGGCCNGGCCCAAGCTGCAAGTCAGGTTAACTGCCCGCTCCCATCATGCAGCGTTCTCTGCACATGGGTGCTGTCATTAAACGAGCGCACTTTAATAAGGTCGCCAAGCATCACTAAATGGGTAATAGAACCGTTGTCNGCGCCGTTAAAGGCGAATGGCTGGGCGCCGGTTGCGTGAGCGACTAAGTGCCCAATGACTCCACCGTGCACAACGGCGACCACTTTTTCGTCCGGATGTGCGGTGTGTATACGCTGCAAGCCGCGCATAAGACGGGTGTTTAACGCATCCCAACTCTCGCCCCCTGGAATAACATCCCAGCGCTGTTGCTCCTGCATTTGGGCAAATATTGGATCTCCTGCAGCGGCACGGATACGCATAACACCGCCTTCCCAGTCACCCAAAAACACCTCGCGTAAATCTGCATCAATCACCGGCTGTATGTTGAGATGTTTGCTCAATGGTGCAGCGGTTTGCTGGGTGCGTTGTAAGTTGGAAACNTAGATGGCACTAATCGACTCGNGGCGTAATCGCTCGCCGACTAGGATGGCTTGCTGTTCGCCATTTGCATGCAACTCTGGNTCGCCGTGGCCGTCTACAAGGGGGAACGGATTGTCTTCAGAAGCCGCTCGCGATTCGCCGTGACGCACTAAGAGAATTTCCGTTGCGCCAGCGGGTGCTTGGTAACTGTGTTGTCGGTACTCGCTCATTTTTATTTTTTCATGTTGCTGATAGAGGGTGATCCATGCGCTTACGGACGGTAGGCAAAATTTGGCGGATCAGTACGCAGGGCTTTGCGCGCNAGTTTGGCCCACTCGCAGAGATANCGCCGTGTNTTTCGTGGATCGATGATTTCTTCGATTTCAAAAAACTCCGCAGATCGATACGGCGAACGCAGTCGATTGAGTCGGTCTTTGATTTTCGCCAGATGCGCATCGGGGTCTTTGGCCTCGGCGATCTCGGCCTTATAGGCGACTTCGATGCCGCCTTCGATAGGCAATGAGCCCCAGTCGCCAGATGGCCATGCGGCGCGCATATGGTGACTGCCCGGTTTGTGGTTGGCTGCGCCGGCTACCCCAAATGCTTTGCGAATGACGATGCAGCAAAACGGTGTCGTGCACTGGCCAAGGGCCGCCAGAGCCGTGGAGCCGTAGCGTATGGTCGCTTCTTCCTCGGATTGCTTACCGATCAAGAATCCGGGGCAATCCTCTAGGTGGATTACGGGCAGATGGAAGGTCGCTGCCAGATCCAACAGTCGGGTTAGTTTCCGTGCGGCATCTGCNGTCCACGCGCCACCATAGACCCGGGGGTTCTCGGCAAATATNGCNACAGGAATGCCGCCGAAACGTGCCAGCCCGGTGATGATGGATCGACCCCATTTGCGACCCATCTCAAAAAACGAGCCGGCATCGCATACGGACTCCANCAGAGTGTGCATTTTATAAACCTGGCGAGGATCCTTGGGGACTAAATTTATCAGGGCATCATCAGTCCGATTTGGATCATCCGAGCAGTCTTGAAGCGGCGGTAGTTCATCGGCGCTACTTGGCAGATAGGATAAAAACTGCCGCGCCATGGCAAAGGCTTCTTGCTCGCTTGCNGCCTCGTCGTCGATAGCGCCGTTGCGGGTGTGAATNTTATAAGAGCCTAGCTCTTCTTTGCTGACGTCGCCCAGACTTGCCCAGTCCACGAGTGCTGGGCCGGCAATCATCATCTGGGCACTGTCGCGCACGATGACCGAGTAATGGGAGGAGGCTACTCGGGCGGCGCCGATTCCAGCGACGGAGCCCAGCGCGAGAGACACCGAAGGGGCCACCCCAAGGTGCTGAACGACGGTTTCCCAGCCACGGACCTCTGGGATATATGTGCGTCCAGCCATTTCAATGGTTTTAACTGAGCCGCCACCGCCCATACCGTCNACAAGCCGGATGTGGGGTAGTCGCAGTTCCACAGCTAGGCCCTCAGCGCGAGCGCGTTTACCAGGAATCGACGCATCTGCTGAGCCGCCGCGCACGGTAAANTCATCGCCGGAGAGAATCACCGGCCTGCCATCAATATCCGCAGTGCCGAATACGAAGTTGGACGGGGTAAAGGCCTGCAGCGTGCCTTCTTCGTCGTATTCACCCACGCCCGCAAGCGTGCCGATTTCGTGGAACGTCTTGCTGTCGGCAATATGATCAATGCGCTCGCGGATAGTGAGTTTGTTGAATTCGTGCTGTCGCGCGACTTTGTCGGCGCCGCCCATTTCGAATGCCAAAGCCTCGCGGCTATGCATTTCGTCGATCTCTTTGTCCCAGCTCATAACACTCCCCCGTGTTTACTTAGCTTGCGCGAGTGCCCGAAAATTCGGCCTCACCAAAGGCGCCCAATTTAACAGTACCGGTAATGGCATCGCCGTCGACCGTTGCGCTGAATTCCAATGTCATTGGCATAGGAGCGGTGATGGCGGCCTTCCAGGATAGNGTGTCGCCGTCGATCGCGCCGTTCTCTATGGCCATCTCNCCNTGGGGGCTCGACATNTTGCCGCTCAGGTCACTACCGTCGACATTCAGTTCGAGGGTGCCATTTTGCGCGCCCATTGGTGTGTTGATGGTGGTATTCCAANTGCCGTTTGCGCTCATATTTGATCTCCTCTCTANANGCTGCNGAATTTTTGAACCCCGAAAAATAGCACATAAAGATCGCGCAAAAGAACTGCTAGGTACGGAATTTGATCATGGCATACTGGCATTTACGCAACGGTTGGCTGAACGGGTGACAGANCAAACGCCGGCTATTGGCACGTTAAATGAGGGCGCCCTGCATGCCGCNCTCAAGCAACATTACGGTGGTGATGACGGACAATTCGAGGTGCCGTTTTCTGGTTTTGTTGCTGATGTGGTGCGCGACGGCACTATTTTCGAAATTCAAACATCCAGCTTCAGTGGCCTTGAACGCAAAATGCGCGCGCTTGCAGAGCAATGTCCGGTGGTTTTAGTGCATCCGATCGCGGCGCAAAAAACGNTAGTACGCATAAAAGATCCCAGCAGTGGCGAATTTAGCCGCCGCAAGTCGCCGAAGAAAGGTGCGCTTTGCCATATTCTTAGTGAACTGGTGTATCTGCCGAGTTTGCTAAACCACCCGAATTTTTCGGTAGAAGTTGCTTTGATCAATGAAGAGCAACATAGCGTCTTCGATGCGAAGGCGCGCCGAGGCCGTGGCGGTTGGCGAACCCGCGGGCGGCACCTATTAGAACTGGTAGACCGCTTGCGTATTGATCGGGTAGAGGATTTGCTGGGCTTTGTGCCAGAGCCGCTAGACAGTCCGTTTTCAACCCAGGATTTGGCCAAGGCTATGGGCCAGCCAATAGAGCTGGCGCGGCAATTAGCCTACTGCTTACGGCATGGCGGGTTGGCGTCGGTTAGCGGCAAGCAGGGTAATGCGTTGCTCTATGAGTGGACGAAATGACGCCAACCTGCGCGTCAGCTAGATGCCCTGTAGCACCGCCGCCTCTTCACGCACGAATTCAGGTGCACCGAGCCATTGTCGGTTAGCGCCGATGCGTTTGAACCAATAGTGCAAACCTACGAGGTCGGTAAAGCCCATGCCGCCGTGTACCTCGGTCGATGTCTTGGCGATAAATTGCCCAACCTCGGCCAGGTGCGCCTTGGTATGGCAGGCGGTAACTCGGGCCTCGTCCGGTAGCTCAGCCAACGCGTGGCCTGCGAACCAGACCATGGAGCGGCACGGCTCCAACTGGGCGGCCATCTCGGCGCACATGTGTTTCACGGCCTGAAAACTGCCTATCGGGCGATTGAATTGCTCTCGTTGTTTGGCATATTCCACCGCTTGATCGAGCATATTCTGNGCTGCACCCAGAGTATCTGCTGCCAGCGCCATTCGGCCGATATCTATGCTGGCTGCAAATACCGTGGGGTCGGCGCTTACCAGTTCTGCCGCAACGTTTTCATAGTTGAGTTCCACTGTTCGCCGAGTTTTGTCCACTGTAGCCAGATCTGAGCGCGTCAACCCAGGATCATCGGTGCGCACCAAGTAGATGTGCTGGTGTTCATCTGCCACTAAGTAAGCATCCGCTTCGGCGTCGAATGCGTACATGGAGGTTCCGGACATACGTCCGTCTTTGACGGATACGCCCGCGTCGTTGCGGCGTTTGATGGCTTCGCCGAAAGCNATACCTATGCGCGTAGTGCCGGCTGCGATGTCTGCGAGTAACTCGCCATGATCGCCGCCGCTGGCAACTAGGGCTGTGGGCGCCATAACCGCAGATCCAAGAAAGGGCGTTGGTGCAATNTGCGAACCCAAACACTCGGCAACAATCGCTGCATCTAATGGCTGTAATCCGATACCGCCATGAGCCTCGGGAATCAGCAGCGCGGGTATCCCCAGCTCCGCCAGTCCGGCCCATATGTCTGTGTCTGCGCCGCCGTCAGCGTAAGCACGAACCCGATCTAATGATGAGTTATCGTCAAGAAATCGGTTGACGTTGTCTTGGAGCAGGATCTGCTCTTCTGATAATCCAAACTGCATGTCGCCTCCCGCTTAGCTGGCTTTTTCAAATTTAGGTTCGCGGGGCATGCCAAGCCCGCGCTCACTGATAATGTTCTTCTGAATCTGTGACGTGCCGCCGCCAATGATCAATCCCAAGAAGTACATGTACTCGCGTTGCCAACTACCCGAGTTGCGCAAGTGCGGGTTATCGTCATAGGCCAAGCCCATTTCCCCCATAACATCGATCGCCAATCCTTCGAGATCGTGTCGTAGTTCNGTGCCNTCAAGTTTNGTAATCATACGCGCCATNCCAGGATCCTGACCGGGATTGAGGCGNGCNGACAAAATCCGCAGCTCGTTAAAGCGCATGGCCATAACCTTGCCNTGGAGTTTCATCAGGCGGTCGCGGTAGACCGGATTGTTGATCAGTGGGTCACCGTTTACGGTTTCTTGCTTCATCAACTCGATCAGGGCATTAATCCGCGTCTGTGCGGTATTCGCGGGCGCAAGGGTTTCGCGTTCGTGGCCGAGGATGGCGTTGGCCACNTGCCAACCCTCACCACGCTCNCCCACGATCTGGTGTTTAGGCAAGCGCACATCGGTGAAGAATGTTTCGTTGAAGTTGGCNACACCGGTCATATCGACTAGGGGTCGAACCTCAATGCCGGGTGTTTTCATATCGAATAACAGAAACGATATACCCTTATGTTTGGGTGCGTCGGGTTCACTGCGCACCAAGCAGAAAATCCAATCCGCAATATGGGCGGTACTGGTCCAAATTTTTTGCCCGTTGACCACCCATTCGTCGCCGTCGAGTACTGCTGATGTGGTGAGGCTTGCTAAGTCGCTGCCTGCACCTGGTTCAGAGTATCCCTGGCACCAGAGCATTTCGCCGTGGATAGTTGGGCGAATGAATTGTTCTTTTTGCTCCTGTGTGCCCATCTCCAACAGCGTAGGGACTAACATTGATATGCCCTGGCCACCCAAACCTGCATTTACCCGTGCGGATGAAAATTCTTCGGCAATGATCCGTGACTTAATGATGTCCGGTTGGGCACCATAGCCGCCATATTCTTTGGGAATGGTGCGGCAGGTATAGCCGTTTTCTATCAGTAGCTTTTGCCAGTCTTTAGCGGCCTCGCCGCGTAGATCGTTACCCTTAGGCGCTTTGTCAGCATTATTTGCCAGAAAACTCACAACATCAGCGCGAAAGTCGTCGTATTCGGGTCCAAAAGATAAATCCATACAAGGCTCCTTGCGTTGGTTTTAGAGCATTAATGTTTTACGCAACATTAATGGTTTTGGAGTTTTAGCGTTGCAATTCGACGGCGGGCTAAACTGCCGTGGAGTGACTTCGCATCGCATGTAATTTCCCCCAATGCGCCCAGACTACCGTAGCGCAGACTCTGGAATTTACTCTCTCAAATTCTCTGGAGCAATATGGTCAGATGCTTGCTTGATGGAGGAAATTTTGGCAGCTCACGGTTTGTTGGCCGGTATAGAGATCATCACCTGTCCATACTCGGAGGCATCGGTTAGGCTTTCGACTGACCGCATAAACCGCAAACGTTCATAGAGTGAAGCCATGCCAAACATTTCCGCCACCCAAGCTCAGACCATGCTGAATACCATGGCCGCCATGCAGGAAGAACACAATTTACTGGTCCATGCCCAATGGCGTGAGCAGGGTTTTGAATTTTATCGAGCCATGTGGGTTGAATGCGCTGAAATGCTGGACCATTTTGGGTGGAAGTGGTGGAAGCAACAGTCGCCTGACATTGATCAAGTAAAGCTCGAACTTGTGGACATATGGCACTTTGCCCTCAGTGAACTCATGCGTGACGGGGATATTCCCGAGGATATTGCCGAGCAGTTAGCTGCAGTTGCAGCGGACCAGAGCACTGACGCAGATGCTTTTCGTCTTGCAATCGAGACCTTAGCGGCTAGTTGTTTGCAGACAAGGTCTTTTGACATTCAGGCATTCACGGCTGCGATGGCGACCTTGCCGATGGATTATGCAGAACTTTATGCGCTGTATATTGGTAAGAATATGTTGAATCGTTTTCGCCAGAACAACGGCTACAAGAGCGGCGAGTATAAAAAACTGTGGCAGGGCCGCGAGGACAATGAGCACCTGATCGAACTGTTGGCTGAACTCAGCGATGACCCTGAGCAATTACCCCAGCGTTTGTATGCGGGGTTAGAGGCACGCTACGCCACGGCCTGATCTATGCAGCCTATAGCGACGACCTGGCAACAGCACTGGCAGCCGGATTTGATCGGCACCTTAGTGTTTGTGCTGCGTAATGATGACGTACTGCTGATTCACAAAAAGACCGGTCATGGCCAGGGCAAAATCAGTGCCCCAGGGGGCAAGTTAGAGTCGGGCGAGGGCATCGCAGAGTGCGCGGCGCGCGAACTGCAGGAAGAAGTTGGGATCCAATCAGCGAACCTGGTTTGCCGAGCTGAATTACGTTTTGTAGAACAGCAGGGTCCGCAGTGGCTAGGGTATGCGTTTACCACGCGTGACTTTACTGGCGTCCCAGCCCAGAGCGCGGAGGCCGATCCGTTTTGGTGTCGGTGCGCAGATATCCCCTATGATCGGATGTGGGATGACGACCGTTTATGGTTGCCGCTTATTCTGGCTCAGGAACAGCGCCAGCAAAACGGCGTACTGATTGCAGATCTTTTGTTCCGCGAGGGCCGACTGTTGGATCATGTTGTAGATAGCTCGCGTCGGTTAGCCCCTGCATTGGAGGTGTAGTTTGCGTATCGGCATTTCAATCAGTTCGTCTTATCGGGTGGAGGATCCGCGTCTAGGTGCTCGTTTTATGATCGAACGCGCCCGGGTCGCACGGCAGGCGGATTTGGACAGCTTATTTGTCGGCGATCATCACGTTACGGCCAGTCCCTATTATCAAAATACCCCCATGCTCGGACGCTTGTTGGCGGAGTGGCATAACAAACCTGCAGGGGCCCTGTATTTATTGCCATTGTGGCACCCGGTGCTGCTTGCTGAGCAAATTGCTACTTTGGCGGCGATTACCCCTGGTCGTTTCATTATGCAGTGCGGGCTCGGTTGGGAGCCGCATCAGAGTGCCGGCATGGGTGTCGATATTAAGCAGCGCGCGGCGATGTTTGAGGCCAGTCTTGAGGTCATGCAGCGACTGTGGGCCGGTGAGACGGTGAGTGAAAACCGTTTCTGGAATATTCAGGACGCGCATATTGCGCCGCTGCCCGCGCAAAGTATCGAAGTATGGGTGGGGTCAGGTGCGCCTGCGGCGCTGCATCGGACTGCGCGCATGGCCGAGGGCTGGCTTGCCTCTCCGAGTCTTGATAGAGCCACCGCGGCACATCAATTAAATCAATACCGCCAAGCCTGCGCTGAATTTGATCGCAAACCTCGGGCCATCGCGATACGCCGAGATATTTTTATCGGCGACAATCACAGCGAAGCGCAGAGTTTTAAGCGGCGCATGATTGCAAAGGGTTATCGTGGCTTTGCCGAAGAGGCCATTTTGGCCGGGACCGTGGAAACAGTGGCCGCGGAATTTGCAGCACTTGCAGAACTGGGTTTCACCGACATCGTGGTGCGTAATATGGCGTCGGATCAAAGTGCGGCGTTAGCCACTATCGAGCGATTAGCGCAGGTTAAGCAGGTGTTGGATTTGTAGTAATTTAAAGCAACAAAAATTCTTGGGGAATGCATAGGGAGGGGATGATGAAAAAAGTACTGGTGGCTAACCGGGGCGAGATTGCGTTGCGCATCAGTCGGGCGGTGCAGGAAATCGGTATGCAGGCGGTGGCGGTTTTTCCAGCCGATGACGCTCAATCGCTGCATGTTAGTGGGGCCGATGTGGCTGTGGAACTTCCAGGCCGCGGTGCTGCAGCCTACCTAGACATCCCTACTGTCGTTGCGGCAGCGAAAGATAATGACTGCGATGCAGTACATCCCGGTTATGGTTTCTTAAGTGAAAATGCTGATTTTGCGGCGGCGGTAGAAGCGGCAGGCTTGGTCTTTATTGGTCCTAGTGTCGCTGCATTGAAGGCCTTTGGCGATAAAGCCCAAGCTCGCGAGATTGCGCAGCAATGTGGCGTCCCAGTATTAGCCGGCTCTGCCGACGCGCTGTCTTTATCTGCAGCTGAAGAATTTTTCACCGCGCACGCCGACAGCGGTATTTTACTCAAAGCAATTGCCGGCGGCGGTGGCCGGGGTATGCGTGTGGTTCGGCGGGTTGATGAGCTTGCTGACGCTTACCAGCGATGCGCGTCTGAGGCGCAAGCGGCCTTTGGTAATGATGGTCTCTATGCCGAGCAGTTTATTGATCAGGCGCGGCACATCGAAGTGCAAATCATCGGTGATGGCAGCGGTGCGGTAAGCCATGTTTGGGAGCGAGAGTGCAGTGTCCAGCGCCGTCATCAGAAATTGGTGGAGATTGCGCCGAGCCCAACATTAGACCCAACTGTGCGCGAGCAAATGTGTGCGGCGGCGGTGACTCTGGGTCAGCAACTCAATTATGCAGGCCTGGGCACTATTGAATTTCTCCTAGATAACCGCAGTGGTGAGTTTTACTTTATCGAGGCAAACGCGCGCCTGCAGGTCGAGCATACGGTGACAGAAGAGGTGACTGGCGTTGATTTGGTGCAAGCACAGCTTCGTATTGCCGGCGGCGCCAGTTTGGCAGACCTGGGTTTGCTGCAAGAGGCGATTCCGGCACCCCGGGGCTTTGCTATTCAATTGCGCATCAATGCAGAGACTATGACTGCCAATGGTGAGGTGAAGCCGACAGGCGGGCGCTTGAGCAAGTTTGAAGCGCCCACTGGGCCTGGGTTGCGCACGGATACCTACGCCTACGGCGGCTATTCCACAAACCCCAATTACGATTCACTGCTGGCGAAGCTTATTTGCTCAAACCCCAGCGCCAATTACGCAGATACCGTCCGGCGCGCCCAGCGTGCGCTCAAAGATTTGGTAATCGAAGGAGTAGCCACTAATCAATATTTTCTGCAGGCCTTGTTGGCGACGGAAGACTTTGCAGCAAATCAACTGACCACCCGCTATCTCGATGAGCATATGGCCGCATTGGTTGAAGCGGCTGCGCCTGCCGTTGCGGATACCGGCAAAGTGCTGGCCGGTGCCCAGGTCAATGTGAATGACCCGCTGGCGGTGTTGGATCATGGCAAGGGTGGCAACGCGGCCACTAACACTGGCCCCAACGTATTAGAACTGGTAAACGCGGAATTGCCACCGGGTACTGAGGCGATTTGTGCCCCCATGCAAGGCACGGTGGTAAGTTTCGAGGTTGCTCCGGGTGATGAGGTATTCGTCGGTAAGCTAGTGCTGGTCATGGAGGCCATGAAGATGGAGCACGAGGTGCGTGCTGAGGTCAGTGGCATCGTTGAACGTTTGGGTATTGAACCTGGGGATACAATTTTTGAGGGTCATCCACTTATTATTTTACAGGCGGCTGAGGTTGCNGTTAGCGATGAAGGCGAAAAAGAAGAATTAGATCTGGATTACATTCGCCCGGACTTGCAAGAGGTGCTGGACCGAAAAAGTGCAGGCTTTGATCAGAACCGGCCGGAAGCGGTTGCTAAGCGTCATAAGACCGGTCGGCGAACGGCGCGGGAAAATATTGCCCATCTGTGCGACGAGGGTACCTTTGTCGAGTACGGCTCAGTAGTAATTGCGGGCCAAAGGCGGCGGCGCTCGATCGAAGATTTAATCAAAAATACCACTGGCGATGGGATGGTCGCCGGTTTGGGTCAGATTAACGGCGACCTTTTCCCTGAAGATCGCAGTCGTGCCATGGTGATGTCNTACGACTACATGGTTTTGGCCGGCACCCAGGGCATGAAGAATCACGACAAAAAAGACCGGTTGTTTGAGGTGGCAGAACAGCAACGCTTGCCGACAGTGTTATTTGCCGAGGGTGGCGGTGGTCGACCAGGCGATACTGACGGATCGGGTGTTGCTGGCTTAGATTGCTTGGCGTTCACCTACTTTGCGCGGCTATCTGGCTTAGTGCCGATGGTAGGCATTACCACGGGTCGTTGCTTTGCCGGCAATGCGGTATTACTCGGCTGTTGTGATGTGATTATTGCCACGGAGGGTTCGAATATTGGCATTGGCGGTCCCGCCATGATTGAGGGCGGCGGTCTAGGTGTGTTCACGCCTGACGAAGTTGGGCCGATGGATGTGCAAGTGCCTAATGGCGTAGTGGATATAGCGGTCAAAGACGAAGCGGAGGCGGTAGAGGCGGCGAAAAAATANCTGTCTTACTTTCAAGGACCGGTCGCTGAATGGGAGTCACCNGATCCACGAGAACTGCGCTTNATCGTGCCGGAAAACCGCCTGCGCTATTACGATATTCGTGCAGTGATCGACGGCATTGCTGACATAGGCTCGGTGCTGGAACTGCGTAAGGAATGGGGCATNGGCATNATTACCGCATTTATTCGAGTAGAGGGCCGCCCGATGGGGGTCATTGCCAATAATCCGGCGCACCTGTCAGGTGCCATAGATGCACCGGGAGCGGACAAAGGCACACGCTTCATGCAGTTGTGTGATGCGTTCGACATTCCCATTCTGTCTTTGTGCGACTGTCCGGGCATNATGGTTGGACCAGAAATCGAAAAAACTGCAGTGGTGCGCCATGCCGCGCGCATGTTTGTCACCAGCGCGAATATTGATGTGCCGTTGATGACCGTAGTCACCCGCAAAGGTTATGGCTTAGGTGCGCAGGCGATGGCGGGCGGTGGCTTTAAAGCAACCCTGTTTACTGTAACCTGGCCTACCGGCGAGTTTGGTGGCATGGGTCTTGAGGGTGCGGTGAAGTTGGGTTACCGCAAAGAACTTCAGGCCATTGAAGATCCTGAAGAGCGTGCAGCGACCTATGAAAAAATGGTAGCGGACATGTATAAGCGCGGTAAGGCGGTAAACATGGCGTCGCATTTTGAACTCGATGATGTCATAGACCCCGCGGATACCCGCAAGTGGATCAGCCGCGGTTTAAGGTCAATACCCGAGGCACCCCGACGTCAAGGCAAAAAACGACCCAACGTAGATACTTGGTAACGGTGCTTACTCAACGATTTCGAAGGTAACCCCTGCATTTGCGGGTAGACGATTGAGTAAGGCGTCGCCCATGGCGCTGGCAGGAGTCCAGAAGCCGCCGGCTACTGGTAGATCGTCGTGGGCAAGTGCTAGTGCGCTTTCTGCGATCATTTTCGCAGTAGATCCGTAGCCGGGATCGCGGTCGCCCTTAACACTGGCGATAAGGTTTTTTGACTCATCAAGTGGATGCTTGGCGCGCAGTTCAACCTCAAAAAAGCCGTTCTCCTGTTGTTCAGGCGTGGGTCCTTCACCGGGCTTGGGTAAGACCTTTTGCAGGCCTCGCCGAGTTAAGGGCAAACTCGCGAGTCCAGCAAATAGACCCGACCCCACGCCGATGCCGGTAGCGCCTAAGAAGCCCTTGGCACCACTGCCGGTCAGGCTGCCTTCGTCATAGCGGAAGTCTTCACCGTAGGCGCTGTTGAGCAATTCGTTGGTGCGCCGCACCACGCGTGTGTTGATCGCGGCCATCATAAATGGGCCAACCCAGGCATCAAAATCTTCATCAAAGTAGGGGCTGAAACGGTCTGGCCCATCGGCGCCGCGCAGGGTGTCATTGAGCAAATACGGGTTGGCTAATTGTTTGAGCAAGGTAGGGTCTTTCTGCCCGGCCTCCATCATTGCCATCATGCTGTCGATGGTGCCGCCGCTGAACCCGCCCTTAAATGCCTTGGTGCGGTATTTGATGTGGCGCGCAGGTACCCCATGGCGAGCCTGCATTTCCTTTTGCAGGAAATACACCCCAATGTCTGAGGGGATGCTGTCAAAGCCGCAGGTGTGCACGATACGCGCGCCGCTGTCTTGAGCGGTTTGCTGATGCGCGGTAATCATTTCTCGCATCCACAGCGATTCACCAGTGAGGTCACAATAATGGGTGCCGTGTTGCGCACAGGCTGCGACTAATTCCGAGCCGTACCGGGCATACGGCCCTACGGTCGTTAGGATGACTCTGGCCTGTTGCACTAGCTTTTCCAGCGAGTCGCTGTCGTGACTGTCTGCAGTTAATACCGGTATATCTCGCTGACCAACGACACTCTCAAGCTTTGCTGGATTGCGCCCGGCAACGGCCCAGCTCAGGTTGCCGCTGCCATATTCTCGGTGCATGTAGTCCACCACGATGCGGCCGGTAAAACCGCTGGCGCCCCACACGATTATGTCGAAAGGCCGCTCGGTAGTTTCTGTGCTTGGCATGGGTATAGACCTCATTATTTTGCAGGTACGTTGGTAGGTGGCGGAAATAAATGGCGGGGCTCATGGCCCCGCCAAAAACATCATCTAGCAGTTAATCGATAGACCCAAGGAGACCGCACATTCTGCCTTGGGGCTCTTTGCGTGCTGACTCTACAGGGCGCCGGCTGCGCGCTGTTGGCGCATTTTCTGTAGCTGATACATTTCTTTGATGCTCAGACCGCCGTCGCCATCGACGTCGGCACGCTCAAAGTTGTTAGCCAAGCGCTTTTGCAAATAGCCTGGCAGTTCGGTCCAGCTAAGTTTGCCGTCAAGATCCTTATCCATGAAGCCAACCATTTGGGTGGTGTCCGCTAAACCCTTGTCGTGCAATGGTGCTTCAGTGCTCTCATTGACGTAGGTATAGCTGAATGCGCCGTAAAGCATTTCATCCCAGCTTTGCAATCCCCACGGTACATTTCTGTTGGGATCTGGGTTGCCCGGATTGTTTGCGGAGTTGTCATACCAGGTGGTGTGAACCAAACGCGCGCCGGCTTCGACGCGCTTGGGTTCTACGAACTCGTAGGTGCGTTGCCAGTTAAAGTCATAGTTCGGTACTGACAGGATCGTTTCTTTACGGCCATCGGCATGAACGATTTCAAATTTTGAAGCCACGCCGCGGTAGTGCGAATGAGGCACGAGGTCGTGAATTTCTGCGGGCCGACTAAATTCGTAGTAGGACACCTCTTGATGCCGTGCCTCATTGGCTGGGATATAAATCATCGGATTGAGCACCACATCTTGGCGGTAGAAGTTGTCGGGGCGCTCTTTGTGGAAATATAAACCGATCTTGGAACGGTCGACGGTTTCGCGTCCTACCGGGGTGTAGTGCAACTGAAAGGTGAATTCGCCACCGGGGGCAATGTAAACGCCGGTGTCTTCAGGGAAGATATTCGACTCATTGCCGGGTGCATAGCCGATCAGATAGTTATCGAAGACCCCACTATCGCGTTTTTGCTTGGAGGTATCCGCATCAATGGACCCCGCCAAAATGTGGTGTACTACCTCGCGATCACCGGGTAGAACGGTAGCTGCACGAACCCAAACACCGACGTCTAGAGGGTTTTGCAAGCGCGGGAATTTATATTCAACCACGCCGCTGGCAGGGATCGCATATTCGGGGATGTCTAATACCAGATCCGGTTCGCCTAACGGCCATTCCACCTGAGCAATCTTTACGTCTGCCAGTGGATCAGGCCCTTCGCCACGTGGGGCGCCGGCTTCGATCCAATGCACCAAGGTTTGTTTTTGCTCGACGCTCAGCGACTTATCGTCTTTAAAAACACCGATATGCGGATCGGCATGCCATGGTGGCATACGTTTGGTGCGCACGACCTCGCGGATCATTGGGGCGAAGCCCCGAACCATGTTGTAGTCGCTCATAGCCCAAGGCCCCAAGCCGCCCTCGGTATGACAAACCACGCATTTTTCTTGCAGCATGGGTGCAATGGTCTCGCTGTAGCTGATTTGCTCGTGGGGCTGATTT
>NZEI01000005.1 GCA_002690405.1 Gammaproteobacteria bacterium | reverse complement strand
GGTTTTTGGCGTCAGCGGGAGCAGCGCCGGTCAGTCCATGGGCCGGAAGATCCAGCGTAATCAATCGATAGTTCTCACCCAAGGCAGTGACCCAGCCTTCCCAGGTATGCAGTGAGGCCATGGCGCCGTGAATCAGCACTACAGCAGTGCCGTCGGCATTACCCTCGTCCCGGTAATGAACGCGTGCGCCGTTTGCCATGGATAGAAATCGCGAGGCGTCGCTACTGTATTTGGCGTCGACTTCGGCGGCTGGCAGGTCACCGCGGAATAGCATTGAAACCAGCAGCACCAATAAGCCGGTGATTGTGAGGAGGATCCAGCGTGTGCGTGTCAAATTGAGTCTCCAGAGTCGGTACTAGGCAGAGCTTAGCACCACTTAGGGATGACGATAGGCCTGCAATGACAGTTTCAATGCAATGTTGTTTAATGTTGTTCATTAGAAAATCTGATCGGTGATAGGGGGTTGTGTTGGCAGATCACTACATTCTTTATGGTTCTTATGCGTCCTATTACACGGCGAAGAGCCGGAGCTATCTGCGTAAGAAAGGCATCCCCTTTGTAGAACGGCTGCCCAGTGATCCGCTGTTTCGCAGCAAGGTCCGACCAGCTTCCGGAAGCCACCGAATCCCGCAATTGCTCACCCCAGAAGGTACCGTCGTGCAGGATACGGTGGCTATCCAGGATTATCTAGAAACGCGCTTTGCCGATTTACCGGCGATCCCACAGACACCCAAGCAGCGCATCTTTACGCATTTGATGGAACTGCTAGCCAGTGAGGGCTTAGTGCGCTTAGCTTGGCTGCATAGGTGGTTATTTGCCGAGAACTACACCTTTGTAAAAAGCGATTTTGGCCGTTCGTTCAAGCCTCAGGGTAGCGATGAGGAACTGCTCAAGTACGGTAATTTGATTGCCGATCGAATGATGAGTTATGGCCTGCCCGAATCCACTCCGGAAATGCGCGCGGAGCTTGATGAGACCTACTGCCAGTTACTCGAGCTTTTTGAAGCACACTTGGTTCAACACCCGTATTTTCTGGGTGGGCACCCCAGTGCCGCAGACTACGCCATTATGGGAGCTCTGCACGCACACCTAGGGCGTGATCCGGCAGGTTTGCGGATGATGCAAAATCATGGCCCGCGGACGCTGCGCTGGGTTGAACAAATGCTGACGCCAGAAGTACAGTCGCCGGAGTTTTTCGATGTTCCGATTGCCTATCTGCCCAATGACGAAGTGCCGGCTACAGCTCTTGATCTGCTTAGGTTTATCGCATCGCAGTTTGGCCAAAAATTTGTCTTAGGATCATTGGTCTTTGATCAGGTCATGAGCGCGCAGTCACCTGCGCAGGGTGCAGTGCTTGACTCTGAGCATGACCAGCCGATGTGGGCCGCCAAAACGGTGCGTTACAACGGTGATGACTATGAGCACAAAACTGATTTATACGCCGTGTGGCTAGGTCAGCGTGCCCAGCGCGCCTTTCAGTCATTTACCCCAGAGCAGCAGAGCGATGTGCTCGACATATTGGATATGCCTTTATTAGTGGATTTATTGCAGGCACCAGTAAGCGTATGGCTGCAGCGGATCGATAATCGCTTTGTCGCTGATCCTGCTTAGTTTTCTTGTGTCGCTGCGCGCTGGAGCGCTCGGCCACAGAGCCAGAAATGTAGGGCTGGCCATACGCCAAAGATACTTAGAGCGCCCAAAGCTATGGGCAATGATTGAACACCGTAGGTTGGCATCAAGGCGTCACTAATTAAGCCGACAAACAGCGGCCCCAAACTCATGCCCACAAGATTAAGGCAGAACATCTTGATAGCCGCCGCAGTGGCTCGCATACGCAATGGTGCGAGGGTTTGGATCAGTGCCAGTGAGGGCCCTAGGAAAAAATTCGCTGCAAAGGCGGGCACAATGAAAAAGCCGATGGCCAGCGGCAAAGAGTCGACGGAATAGGCGACCAATGCAAAAGGAATCACTACTAGTTGCGCGATGGCGATCATACGCACGCCTAGGCCGGGTGCTCTGAGCGACAGGCGATCGAATAACTTGCCGCCAATTAAAGTACCTGCGGCGCCGAGGGCGCCAAACAGCCCTGCCATTAACAGACCAACTTGGCTTTGCGAAAGCTCGTGTACGCGAATAAACAGAGTCGGAATCCAGGTCGAGGCAGCATAAGTACCCATGCCTGTAAGGGTAGAGGCAATGATTAATTGGCGCATGGCGGGATTGGTGGCCATGAATTTCACGCTGACGAGGAAACTGATGCTGTTTTGGGCATCAGGGTGCGCCGTTTGGTCGTCTGAGTTACCGCGAATAGGTTCGCGCAGCATTAACAGCATAACCGCCGCTAAAGCTAAGCCGGGCAAGCCAACGGCATACAGTGCCGCGCGCCAGCCGTAATATTCGCTGACCGTGCCGCCCACCAAAAAACCTGTAATCATGCCCACTGGGGCGCCCACGGCCAGTACCGACATAGCCATGCCCCGGCGCTGTTGTGGATAGTAGTCGGCAATGATGGATTGGCTGGCTGGGTTAACACCAGCCTCGCCGATGCCCACGCCAATGCGGAATAAAAACAACAACAAGAAGCTGGTGGCGAGGCCGCTCATGGCGGTCATGAGGGAAAATAAAGCCAGCGAAAAGACGATGATTAAGCGCCGCTGTTGGCGATCGGCGAGGCGCGCAATAGGCACACCTAAAGTCGCGTAAAACAAAGCAAAAGTCAGACCGCCGAGCAGACCCATCTGGGTATCGGATGCACCAAACTCAAGACGAATGGGTTCGAACAATACCGACAGAATCATGCGATCAGTTATAGATAACGCGTAGGCACAAAATAACAATGCCAACGCATTGCGCGCGTTTTTGGATGCAGCCGCAGTGTTCTGCATATTGGGTCCTTGGTTATCGTGAGCGTGGTTCGAGATACGATTATTTGGTGCGCTCACCTTGATCCAATAATGGCATACATTAATGGGGGCGGCGTACTTGAGTTGTTTTAAGAATTTGACAGTGCCCAATCTCCAGGCAAAAAAAAGCCCGCCAGAGCGGGCTTTTTTCGCCGAAGCAGTGCCGTTTAACGAATAGGCTTGTTCACCAGCTTATCGTCAATGGCGGTATAGGCTTGCCCCTCGTACTTGCGTACTTCGTTGCGCCCAACAACCATGTGATGCACCTCATCAGGGCCATCGGCAATTCGCAGTGTGCGCTGTCCGGTATACATGCGTGCTAGTGGAGTCCACTGTGACACGCCGGTGGCGCCATGAATCTGAATTGCCTGATCGATGATGTTGCATACTTTTTCCGGCACCATCGCTTTAATGGCGCTGACGTAAACACGTGCTTCCTTGTTGCCTAGGGTGTCCATAGCTTTGGCGGCTTGGAGGACCATTAGGCGGCAGGCATCGATTTCGATGCGCGCGCGTGAAACGAGTTCGATGTTCTTGCCGAGTTGAATGATCGGCTTACCGAAAGCATGGCGCGTGGTAGAGCGGCGAATCATCATTTCCAGTGCGCGTTCGGCAACACCGATTGAGCGCATGCAGTGATGGATTCGTCCTGGTCCCAACCGCACTTGAGAGATCTCAAAGCCTCGGCCTTCGCCCAACAACATGTTTTCCTTGGGTACGCGAACATTATCGAAGTGGATGTGCATGTGGCCATGGGGAGCATCGTCGTGACCGAATACTTCCATGCCCTCAAGAATGTTTACACCCTTAGCATCGATGGGCACAAGAATCTGCGATTGCTGCTTGTGCGCTGGCGCATCTGGGCTGGTCTTGACCATGGTAATCATTACTTTGCAGCGTGGATCACCGGCGCCGGAAATGTAGTATTTCTCACCGTTGATTACCCACTCGTCACCATCTAGTACAGCTTCAGTGCAGATGTTCTTTGCGTCTGAAGAAGGCAGACCCGGCTCGGTCATGGCAAAAGCGGAACGGATTTCGCCGTTCAACAGTGGCTTCAGCCATTGTTCCTTTTGCTCTGGAGTACCCACACGCTCTAATACTTCCATATTGCCTGTGTCTGGCGCGCTGCAGTTCAGTGTTTCGGAAGCGAGAGGGCTTTTGCCCAGTTCGTTAGCGATGAACGCGTAGTCTAGGTTGCTTAGGCCTTCACCGGTTTCTGCGTCGGGTAGAAAGAAGTTCCAAAGGCCAGAGTCTTTGGCTTTCTGCTTGGCGGTTTCCAGTAGCTCTAGTTGGCCATCGCCATAGCCCCAGCGTTCTTTACGACCCTCACCAAGGCGATGGTATTCCTCGGTAATCGGATCGACGTTTTCCTTAATGTGCTTTTTCACTGCGTCGAGCAGTGGCTGTGCTTCCTCGGACATGGTCAGATCAAATAGATCTGGGTTTTCGAATACGGCTTCTGCCATGTTGTGCCCCCTTTTNCTTGCTTGTAAGTCTCTCTNAGATGTACCCGATGTTACCCCAAGTCGNTCANCGATCCCATGGTCAAAAGTTCACCTTAGCGAATTTTGCGGTGATTATTTGGTCCACCTGTTGTCCNAGTTTAGGCCTGNTGCGGNGGNGTTTTNTTNCCTAGGNCATCNCGGACNANGNTCAGTAACCGATCACGCTGATGCATTAGGTCTTCNANCATNATGTANANACAGGGNACNANCAANAGGGTGATGACCGTCGCNAACAGNACTCCCCANGCNAGNGATATTGCNATGGGNAGAAANGGGNNNGTNGCNGGGNTGNNGGTNGTCATCAACGGGATTAAACCAACAAAGGTTGTCACNGAGGTGAGGATAATGGGCCGAAATCGGGTCACNGCAGCGATGCATATGGCGCNCANNGNATCCATTCCNTCGCGGCGTTGGCGGTTCGCATAATCCACNAANACCAGNGATGAATTNACNACTACTCCAGCAAGNGCGACNATGCCNANNGCGGAGAANAACATCANNTGCACGNCAAGCACATAGTGGCCAACGATCGCGCCGACNGCGCCGAAAGGAATAACACTCATAATCACGGCNGGCTGCANATAGCTCTTCAATGGGATNGCCAGCANGCCNTAGATGACAAANCACGAAAATAACAGNCCAATGCCGAGACTGNTAAAACTNGAGTTNCGCTCCTCTTGCTCGCCACCAACATCAAAANCTACNGATGGATAGCGTTCTTGCATCTGGCCGATGAGATTGTTCTTGATATCCGCCATGATGCTTTCTGGCGTNGCCATGGNNCGGTCNANATCGGCGCTGACNTCAACCACCCGNTGACCGTCGAGGCGGCGAATTTNTGAAAACCCCCGACCGACCTCAAATTGTGCNACGCTGTAGAAAGGTACTTGGCTGCCCTCGGGGGTGCGTATGTACATATCCTCAAGGTCNCCCACGGACGCGCGCTCGCTCTCGGGGAAGCGCACCATCACGCGAACGTCGTCTTGGCCGCGCTGAATGCGTTGCGCCTCCACTCCGTAGAAAGCGTTGCGTACTTGGCTGGCTAAGTCGTTTAGTGTCAAACCAAGATTGCGCGCCTCGGGCAGCAATTTGAGTTGAATCTCTTGTTTGCCTGAGCGAAAGGTGTCGGCGATGTCGAACACCCCAGGGTAGCTTGAGAGTTCGTATTTCAACTCCTCAGCAGCGGTGCGCAGTACCTCGATATCGGTGCCTTGCAGACGAAACTCGATAGGCTCGCCGGCGCTAAAGGTTGATGCATCGAAAGATAATTTCACCGCGTCGGGAATTGGCCCTACTAATTCGCGCCAGCGGCTAGCGATTTCCTTCGCCGTCAATTTGCCGCGCTGCTCAAACGGCACGATATCAATGACAATTTCCGCTAGGTTGCTGCGCCCGGGCCCCGGTGGTTCGCCAGGGCCGTTGCGGTCTACCTTTTGACCAACGCTGGACAGTGTGTTGCGCACGAGAGGCTGGGGCAGAGCATATTTTTCGACGATTTCGTCGTTTAGCGCCTGGGCACCGCGCTGCATTTGCAGTGCGGCCTGCAGGGTGGTTTCAGCGGCTACACCCTCGGGCAGNTCCAAGCCGGCATAGATGCGGTTGCCCTCAACCGCTGGGAAAAAACCGAAGTTGACGCGGCCACTTGCTATGAGAGCGAACGCTAAGATCAACAACCCCAGACAGGTGGTGGCCGTAGCGTAGCGCCAGCTTATAGCAAGCTCTAAAAATGGCCGATAGGTCTCGTTGGCGAGATCTTGCAAGCCCTTGGCCAGGCCGCCTTGNAATTTATTCCATCGGCCGGCAAACCCAGTTACTGCAACTTTGCGGCTGCGATGCGCTAAGTGTGAAGGCAGGATTAATTGTGATTCAATGATGCTGCACACCAGCGCGAAAATGACAATCCAGCCTAGTGGTGCGAAAAACCCAGACATTTGACCATCGACCATTATCAGCGGCAGAAACGCAGCGATGGTGGTTAGCACGCCAAAAATAACCGGAACCGATACCTCCCATGTTCCCTCTACCGCTGCCTGCATGGGCTCTTTGTTCATCTGTTCATGGGCATAAACCCTCTCACCTACAACGATGGCGTCATCCACCACAATACCCAGAACAAGAATGAATCCCAAAACTGTCATGGTTGAGATAGTTAGATCGGTAAAAGGGACTATTGCTAGGGTGCCCATCATCGCTACAGGGATACCAATGGCCACCCACATGGCCAAGCGGAATTGTAGGAATAAGGCCAGAATCACCAGCACCAGCATCAAGCCGCCAGCGGCATTTTTTAACAATACCGACATTCGCTCTTGTAGCTCTAAAGACGTGTCGATCCAGATATTGGTGCTGATGCCCTCTGGCAACTCGTCATTGAATTGCTTGACGATCTCCTTGGTATCCGCTGCGATCGCGATTAGATCTTCGCTGCCCACCTGCGANACGTTGACCATTACGGCGGGTGCGCCGTTGAATGCGGCCAGTAGATCACCTTCTTCAAACGAGTCCCTTATATCGGCGAGTTCGCCAAGTGTCACNCGGGTGCCGTCGAGCCGGGTCATAACGACGATGTCTGAAAATTCTGTACCCAGATAGGCTTGGCCCATGGTGCGGATAAGAATCTCGCCGTTTTCAGTCTTCAGCGTGCCACCCGGCATATCCAGTGCACCGGTGCGAATGGATTGAGCAACTTGCTGCAGAGTTAAGCCGTAGCGTCTTAGTGTTTCTTCAGAGACTTCTATCGAAATTTCATAGGGGCGTGTGTATTCCACAGCAACCTGGGATATGCCTTCNCTGGCGGCGATTTTGTCGCGTAATTCCCGGCCTAGTTCTTTCAGTTCACGCTCGGTGGCATCGCCGAACACCGCGATTTGCACAACCCTGCGGGTGAATGCGACTTTCGATACGTTCGGTTTCTCAGTCTCGATAGGCAGGTTATTTATAGCATCCACACGGCTTTTTATTTCGTTGGATGCAGTGATGTCATCGGCATCGCTGAACAGCTGGGCGGCTACTGAGCAGCCCCCCTCGATGGCTGTGCCGTATACCCTTTCGATCCCCTCAACGCCNTCAATGGCCTCTTCAATGCGAATACATACAGCTTTCTCAGCCTCGACCGGTGCGGCGCCCAAATACGGTACGAAAACGTTAATAACCTTAATTTCGAAGTTAGGGAATTCCTCTTGATTAGTGGTTAACGCCCCGGAAATGCCACCAAGCACCATTACGATCATTAATAGGTTGGCGGCAACAGAATTGTTTGCAAACCAGCGAATGGCGGTATGCATTAGCGCGCTCCCACTGCCAGCACGGAAGTGTTTTGTACCATGCTTGGATCAACCAACATGCCGTCGATAGCCGTCTGCACTGAAGAAATACAAATGCGCTCGCCGGCGGCGAGTCCGCCGCTGATCAAGATNGTGTCCTCATAAAGGCGCAGTGTTTCGATGTCGCGGAAGCGCAGCTTATTGTCGTTGTCGACAATCAAAATGCTGTTGTCGTTGCGCAGCGCTGATCGAGGTAATACAAAAACGTTCTCGGCGTCGCGGCCAGNAATCTCTGCGTTGACGAATTGGCCGACTGAAATCGCCACATCAGCATTGGTGTTATCCACACGTGCTACCAACTGCACCATGCGGCTCGATCNGTCGATCTCGGCCTCAGTGCGCACAATCGTGCCCGTCCACTGTAGTTGCTGCCCCGCGTAGTTCGCGGTCAGCTTTACCGAAGGCTGGGACTCTAGTGGCAATTCCCCGCGCTGGGTGGGCGGGATATTGAGAAATGCCAATTGCCGATCCGCCACCGGCAGCCGTACCTCAACCGAGCTGTTGGCATATACGGTTGCAATAGGTTGTCCGCGGGAGACGAATTGACCAATGTCGACACTTTTGGCGCGCACTAGGCCGGTAAACGGCGCAAATAAAGTTGTGCGCTTCAGATTTTCCTGCGCCTGTCTCAGATTGGCCGCCGCGTCTAATTGTGCTGCGGTATTAACCCGGTACATGCGCAGTGCGTTCTCCAGATTAGAACGCGAGGCTAATTTGCGCTCTTCCAAGCTGCGCATTCGCATAAGCTCGAACTTGGAATGTTCCAGTTCCGCTTCGGCGCGCAGCAAGGCGGCTTCGGCTCGGCTTACAGCGGTCTCATAGTCGAGACTTTCGACCCNTGCTAACTCCTCACCCTCNGCAAAGAAGCCACCGACGACAAGGCTATCCGACATCCATTCTATTTTGCCTGAGACCTCGGGGATCAACTGGCTTTCAGTGAGCGGTTTCACTGTGCCCTGGGANGTTACAGTGAGGGTNAGGGTTTGCGGCTGTGCGTCGATTACCCGNACCGTCAANGGCGTGGGTTTCACCGGTTCTGGCGACAGGGTTGGTGCGGTCGCCATCAGTGTTGCGGCACCAAAAATGAAGGTCGCTAAAATGCCAAGGGGAATCAACAAAGTGCGGATCATGACGAGGCGGTCTCCTGCAAAGGCTGAGCGGTGGAATGGNTGGTTTTATTTTGCGCTGCCGTATAGGCCTTGATTAAGCTTTCGCGGTTAAGTGCCGCAAAGGCCTCGATGGTTTCTCTTACCGCGTCGGTATCCCGANCCTGCAGCGCATCCTCAAGTTTCTTCGCATAGGTTGCGTAGGTGGTGTGATCTGTTTGCACGAAATCGGCAAGAGGCTCCATGTTTGGCGCGAATTGCTCAAACAGAGATCGCGCAATGAGCTGNAGTGGCAGATTTTTGCTCGCCTGCATAGCGGTTTGCAGTAGGTTGATGCGGGCAAGGCCGTGCTCGAGCTGTCCTAACTGNTGTTGATAAAACGGGCGTGTTGCCGCGCAAATCGCTTCCATTTCTTCNTCACTCGCCACGCGTATGGCTTGTTCCACCGCGAGGGCTAACAGGTTATTAATGACGACNAGAATCTGGTCGACGACCTCTCTATCCGGTAGTTCGCCGCGATTCAGAATATGCCCGATGACATCGAGACTGGCCTGGTTGCGCTGCTTTACTCGNGCGCCACCTGGTTGGATATCTGCTAAGCCGATTTGCTGTAGCGTTTTCATGGCCTCGCGTACTGCGCCGCGATTAGCTTGGAAGCGTGAGGCGAGATCGCGCTCAGAGGGCAGNCGCTCGCCCACGCGATAACTGCCGTCAAGAATGTCGGTGATCAGATGGTTTGCAATCTGATTGTGTTTGGCGGACATAGGTAAAACGCTTCCTCAAATTTGGTCTGGCCAAATTGGTCAGACCAGCCNGCGNACTTTACTTTAAAACAACNGATATGCAAGTTTTTGTTACCTCAAGTAACAAAAAAAGGAGTNTNGGACCCGTNNCGACGCACAGGCAGCGTGCTGGAGATGAAGGACTAGAGGACTAAAGGACTAAAGGACTAAAGGACTAAAGGACTAAAGGACTAGAGACTACTGCTCTACAAATGCTCGCTCGATAACGTAGTCCCCGGCAGTGCCNTGGTTAGGCGAGGCAACAAAGCCGAGCCCGTCGAGAGCCGCACTGACGTCCTGCAGCATGCTTTGGCTGCCACAGAGCATAATCCGGTCGCTGGCCGGGTCGAGCGCCAGCGTTCCATCTGTCATAAGATCGGTAATACGTCCCTGACGTTCAAAGGGTTCGCGAGTCACGGTGGGTAGATAGGTTAACTGCGCCTTGATNAATTCNCCCATGTACTCGTCATTAGGCAGGTCTTGAGTGAANTAGTCGTAGTAGGCGAGATCGTTTTTCTGNCGCACACCGTGTACGAGTACGACCTCGTCNAAGCGCTCATANACNTCGGGGTCNCGGGTAATGCTNAGAAAGGGTGCTAGGCCGGTGCCCGTCGACAGNAAAATCAGGCGTTTGCCTGGGTTCAGATCGTCNGTCACGAGAGTGCCCACAGGCTTCTTGCTCACCCAGACCGGATCGTNAATTTGCAAATGCTGTAAGCGCGAGGTCAGCGGTCCGTCTTGCACTTTTATTGAAAAGAACTCCAAATGCTCGTCGTGATTGGCACTGGCGATTGAATATGCCCGCAGCAGCGGTTTGCCATCGACCTCAACACCCAACATAACGAAGTGACCGTTGCGAAAACGAAAGGCATCGCTACGAGTGGTGCGGAATGAAAATAAGCGGTCATTCCAATGGGTGATGTCGGTAACGTGTTCGGTAACAAGAGCAGCCAAGATGATTCCTAATGTTGTTGGGTCGTTATTTGCGGTAACGAGTTGACCGTGGGACGTTGAGCAAGGTTATGCAAAAAAATCGCGGCGCAGTGTAGCTGATTTGCCTGGGAAATCGGCAGAGACCGTTAAAACTAGGCGTTCTAAGGATAGACAAAACTGCCATCACGGCCGCAGTACTGTGGAATCGACACTTGATGCTGGGCGCTAAAGGAGTAATCTGCGCGGCTCGTTAACTTGTGCATTACAGGAGAAGGTTATGAAACTCGTCACGCGCACAGACGACTATACAATTTATCAGCGCCGAGANTCGCGGTATGCCGTGCAGGGGGCNAATAAAGCNCCAATCAATGGTGACGAGAAAGTGGCAATTTTGCTTAAGCACGAGCTNGTTAAAGCGCCCGAAGTGAAGCAGCCAGAGCCTGAGCCAGAAGAGGCCCAGGAAGCAGAAGCTGCTGAAGAAGCAACAGAGGCTGAGGCCCCAGCCGAAGAGGCCGCAGAAGAAGCCGNAGAAGAAGCNACNGAAGAAGCCCCTGCTGACGACGAAGCGTCCGACTAAGGCGCAACTGCTACAAAAGCTCCCCGGCACCCCTCGCCACTTGGCGCTGCGACGGTGCCGGTGGTAGCGTAGGCGCTACGCATTACGGAACAATACAGTGGCGCGGACAAAAGAAGATCGCCCAGCCATAGAGGTGGTCAGCAACTATCAGCCGGCAGGAGACCAGCCAGCGGCTATTGAGGCCCTAGTCCAGGGCATAGAAGAAGGGCTTGCGCATCAAACCCTGCTGGGGGTTACGGGATCGGGGAAGACATTCTCCATTGCCAACGTCATATCCGCAGTGCAGCGACCTACCTTGGTGCTTGCACCGAATAAAACGCTAGCCGCGCAACTGTACGGCGAATTCCGCGAATTCTTTCCGCACAATTCGGTGGAATATTTCGTCTCCTACTACGACTACTATCAGCCAGAGGCGTATGTACCCGCTTCGGATACCTACATAGAGAAAGACTCCTCCATTAACGCGCACATTGAGCAGATGCGGCTGTCCGCCACCAAGGCATTGTTGCAACGTAAAGACTCAATTATTGTCGCGTCGGTGTCTGCGATATATGGACTGGGTGATCCCGAATCCTACTTTCAGATGGTTCTGCACTTGGATCGGGGTGATCGGCTAGATCAGCGCGACATACTGCAACGCCTCACCGAGCTGCAATACACGCGAAACGACATGGTGTTTCAACGCGGTACCTATCGGGTGCGTGGTGACATTATTGACGTGTTTCCGGCAGAGTCAGAAAAAGACGCTGTGCGTATTTCGCTATTTGACGACGAGATTGACGATCTCTCTATATTTGATCCTCTCACCGGCGAGATCCTTAACAAGCTGCCACGCTATACGATCTTTCCTAAAACCCATTATGTAACCCCGCGCCAGCGCATGATGTCGGTGATTGATGACATCAAAGATGAATTGCAGGACCGCTTAAAATACCTAACGGACAACAACCAACTGGTTGAAGCCCAGCGCTTGGAGCAGCGTACGCGTTTTGATTTGGAGATGATCCAAGAGCTTGGTTATTGCTCGGGCATTGAGAATTACTCACGCTACCTGTCAGGCCGTGGCGTTGGCGAAGCGCCGCCGACGTTATTCGACTACTTGCCCAGTAATGCCTTGTTAGTGATTGACGAATCTCACGTCACCGTGCCGCAGATTGGCGGTATGTACAAAGGCGATCGGGCACGCAAAGAAACCCTGGTGAATTACGGCTTTCGTCTGCCCTCGGCCTTGGACAATCGGCCGTTGCGTTTTGACGAGTGGGAGTCGTTAGCGCCACAGATGATATTTGTATCTGCAACCCCCGGACCCTATGAAAAACAACAGGGTGCGGCGGTGATAGAGCAGGTGGTGCGGCCTACAGGGTTGGTGGATCCCGCGGTTGAAATTCGGCCCGCTTCAACGCAAGTAGACGATCTGCTGGGCGAGATTCGCGAGGTGATCGCCCGGGAAGAGCGGGTATTGGTTACCACACTGACCAAGCGTATGGCCGAAGATCTAACCGACTACCTAGACGATCACGATGTCCGTGTGCGCTACCTGCACTCGGACATCGACACCGTGGAGCGTATGGAAATCATTCGCGACCTGCGCTTGGGGCAGTTCGATGTATTGGTGGGTATCAATTTGTTGCGTGAAGGATTGGATATGCCAGAGGTGAGTCTGGTTGCGATTCTTGATGCGGACAAAGAGGGCTTTTTGCGCTCAGAGGGCTCATTGATTCAAACCATTGGTCGCGCCGCCCGTAATGTAAACGGTCGCGCGATTTTGTATGCAGACAAAATGACCGGCTCCATGGAGCGGGCTATTGGTGAAACTGAACGACGGCGTAACAAGCAACTGGCGCATAACGAAGAACATGGCATCACACCGAAGTCGGTAACGAAAAAAATAGCCGATGTGATGGAAGGCGCACGCAGCGCCGCACCCAAGGCTGCGAAAGGGCGCAAGGGCAAAGCCGTGCAACCGGTGGCGGTGCCGGACAACCCCAAAGCCTTGGGCAAACTTATGGCCCAGCTGGAAAAGCAGATGCTCAAGCACGCCGAGGATCTGGAGTTCGAACAAGCGGCCCAGGTGCGCGATCAATTACAAACATTGCGCGCACAGAAATTATTGAGCTGACTTCAACAGAGGCAGCTCGGGCACACTACGTGCATTTTGCAGCTCGGCAAAAACCCCGCTATAAAAGCACTGAACCAGCAATCGCCTAATGAAACGGCAAGGGGGCAAAGTGAACGATGTAGTTCTAGTTACGGGTGTGGGTCCAGGTACAGGCAAGGCCATTGTCGAGCGCTTTGCTGCCTCAGGATACGCAGTCGCCATGCTTGCGCGTTCCGCGCATCGGCTTAACGACATTGCCCGGGCAACGCCCAATACTCATCCGTTTGTTTGCGATGTCACCGATGCAGACAGACTCAGCGCAGTGATCGAAGAAATCCGCCAGCAGTTGGGCGCGCCCAAAATTGTCATTCACAACGCAGTAGGGGCTGAGCGCGGGACCTATTTAGATGTTGATGCGGAAAAGATGCGCGCCGCCTTTGAGATCAACACCATGGCGCTGCTGTCGTTGGCGAAACAGTTAGTACCCGACATGCAAGCCAGCGGCGGTGGTGCACTCATTGCCACGGGTAATACGTCAGCGTACCGGGGTAAGGCGCGCTTTGCGGGATTCGCGCCGACCAAGGCGGCGCAGCGCATATTGCTCGAAAGCATCGCGCGGGAGGCCGGCCCCAAGGGCGTGCATGTGGCTTACGTTGCCATAGATGCGGTCATTGACTTGGCATGGACCCGTGAAGCCTTTCCCAACAAACCCGACGATTTCTTTTGCCAACCTGCGGACATCGCCAACGAGGTAATGCGTATCGCCGAGCAGCCACGCAGCGCATGGTCTTTTGAATCGGTCATTCGACCCTACGGAGAGGTGTGGTAGCTATGAGCGATAATGTCCTAAGAATTTTTTCTTATTTACCCAATCCCCGTGTTTGGAAAGCGCTGATTGCGGCGCGTTACCTTGGCCTCAATGTCGAAGTCATAGGTGCTAAGCCCAAGGAATTAGGCAATTGGCTGTGGGATTTTGATGCGCGCCCGTTGCGCGATGACGAAAAGGTCGCGGATAACCCTAATGCGCGCCAGAGTCGTCGCGGCTTCTCTGGCACGTTGTATAAGACCGATGCCTTTCTGCAAACCCAGCCCTACGGCACCGTGCCGGCAGCCTTTAGTGCCGACGGCAAGATAGGCGTGTTTGAGTCCAATAGTATTTTGCGCGCGGTGGCCAGATCAGGGTCGGCAGAACACGGTTTGTACGGGCGCAGCCCAATGCAGGCCTCGCGCATCGACAGTTTTCTTGATGCCACATTGGTATTTGGTCGCGAAGCGCAAGTGTACTTGCTGGGTATCAGCGAGATTAGTGCAGAACTGCACCAGCGAATGGCTGGGGCATTTGAGTTTTTCTTGGAAGGCATCGAGCAAGCCCTAGGCCATCATGACTATGTGGCCGGCGACGAGTTAACCATTGCAGACATCGCGTTTGCCTGTGATTTCAGTCAATTTATGCGCGAAAGACTGATGCGTGGGGGGCTGGACGCGGCGTCGCTGCCGTTGGTCAGTGAGGGTGCTGAAAACACCTATCCCAGAGCCTTCGCGCATCTTTATCGACTTATCGAACAGCCCGAATTTGCAGAGCATTTAGGCAAATACACAGAGCACTTTTTGTCCGAACGCTCGTAGTAGTGGCGCATCAAGAAANAGNNCGACAAGGCTTGCTAGTCGTTGTTTTCAGGGGTGTCCTCGGCGGCCTCGTCTTTGGGGCTNGGTTCAACGCTCAAGCCAACCCTGCGCGCGCGTCGTTCCCAACTGCGGCGGGCTAAAACTTGCATGTCTACTGTTCTGTCTGACTCATCGACGATTTCGACTCCCAATAGGGTTTCGATAACATCCTCCATGGTGACGATGCCATCCATGCCGCCGAATTCATCCACAACTAACGCGATCTGTTCGCGCGCACTCAAGAAACGATTAAATAGCTCCAGAATAGGGTAGTCGAATGGTACGGCGATGATTTCGCGTTTGAGCGAAATCAGAGCATCTGTTGGGTGGCCATCGACAATGCTCGCCAATACTTGATCCTTCAATACATAACCAATGACTTGGTCGCGAGACTCGTTTTCGTAGAGGGGAATACGCGAGAAACGCTGTTCGCGATTACTTTCAAAAAATTCCTCGAAGGTTTCGGTGGCAGGCGCGGAGCGCACCACGGTACGCGGGGTCATCACATCCTTCGCTTGTACGGATCTGAATTTCAACAGGTTAGTAATGATTTCCGACTCTTGTTCTTCGAACACCCCATCTTGTGCACCGATATCTGCCATTGCTACAAAATCGCTGCGGCTGAATGCGCTGGTTACGTCTTTGTTCTTGAGTTTTCGGGTAATCAATTGGCTGAGCCATACCAACGGTCCCAACAAACGAATAATGAACTCTAAACAAGTAGCGGTAACGGGTGCTAAGGATTGCCAGTGATTAGCACCAAGGGTTTTGGGAATAAGTTCCGACAGCACCAAGATAGCTAGAGTCATTGCGGCGGGTACCGCTAGGCCCGTGATCAGGGGGTTGGCATCTGCCCAGATTCGTGCCGCCTGATCGCCGACACCGATAGCGCCGACAGTATGCGCAATGGTATTGAGTGTGAGAATAGCCGCCAACGGACGGTCAATGTCGTCCTTAAATGCCTGAAGGCGATGCCCGAGCCGGTTGCCCTTTTGTAGCTGAATCTGCGCGTAAGAGGGCGTGATGCTCAGAAGCACTGCTTCCCATAAAGAACAAAGAAAAGAAGTGACAATGGCTATTGCGAAGAACAGCAGCAGAAGTGAAATCATTAGGATACCCACTAGGTCATGTGGAAAGTATGTCATTGCTTAACCGCCTTTGACCAGCATGGCTCGTTGCTGCGCCAAAGCGCACTAGATCTTGAAAACCGAGCAAACCAAGCTACACTGCGCGATCTGCAGCAGCATGCGGACACCGGTAGATCGCCAAAACAAAGGTTGCGGCGTAGAGCCAGTTACAAATAATACAGTTCAGATATAGGACCATAGCTCAGTTGGTTAGAGCGCTACCTTGACATGGTAGAGGTCGGCGGTTCGAATCCGCCTGGTCCTACCAATGAAAAAACCCCGCCATAAGCGGGGTTTTTTATTGGTCGATTGAGGCTGGACGAGATCGCCGACACGGTTCGACCAAATGCGAGCTGGCGAGCATTTCGCACCGAGCGTCACAGACGCGAAGCCCGAAGGGTCAAAACCGCCAAAGCTGTTTTGAGTAATCCGCTTGGCCCTACCAGAGAGATTGTTACTTTCTTGGCTGGTAAATAGTCACCAGCGAGATCTTGTGTACTTTCAAGAATTCAATTTTCGCTCTATAAGTGATGCGCAAATCAAAGTTCGGTTAACAAGACTTTATGATTTTCACTAAGCCCAAGGTGGTTACCGGAACGATATAAACTAGGGCAAAGCCTACAGAGAGCGCTGAATAGCCCTTTGCCACGAGAGCCACAATACCTAGTGAACCCATCAAGCCGCCAAAGACCAAGGTAACAACTGCAATAGCGGCTCTTGTGGGCTGGCTCAGGGTAGCATCCGCTTCAGTTTTCACTACCATCTCGATGCGCTCGATAAGGCCTTGCACCAACCCAGCACCGGTCTCTACCAGAGTGCCCAGCAGTGCCACCAAGAAAATCATGAGTAGTAACGCTGTAGAATATTCGGACATCATCCAGTAATTGGGGACCGGCTGCTCTAATACATCTGGATAGCCTGCCGCGTAACTTATGTGGAAAAGCACAGCGGGTACCATCACGGCGATGCCGGCGATCACACCAGCCAATAGAGCTTCGCGTCGCGTCTGGATCGCTCGGGTGGAAAACAGCAATACTGGTGCAACAGCCAAGTTGTACATGGCATAGAGGATGCCTCCCTGCAACCAGCCTGATTCAATGCCGCCGTCAGTTAGCGACTGCAAGATATCAACGCGGCCATTATTAAGTATTTCAACAAAGTAGTAGGCGAACACGAGGTACATACCAATCGACCAAAACGTGAGTACTTTCTCTATGGCCTCACGCCCGAAATATACGAGTAAGACTACGAGCCCCAACACGCCCGCCATACCCAAATGACTAGATATTGCGAATTCTTGTTCTAGGATGTTGCCAGCCGCGGAACCCACCACACCAAGCACCAGCAGAAACAGGAGCAGGTAGAGGGCTTCAAAGCACACCCAAAATGGGCCAATAAGTTTCTTAAAAAAAGACCGGTAATCGTAGACTTGGAAGACACGCGCGAATTCATAAGTGCAGGCTAGCACCAGCGCGAATACACAGGCCGCAGCAGCGGTCCCTAAAAGACCTCCTAACAACCCATAGCGAGTAAAAAATTCAACTACTTCCCTACCGGTGCCATAGCCTCCCCCCATAACAACGGAAATAAATACCGCCGCTGGCACAACATAGACATTAAATATCCGGCTCAAAGGCTATTCCTCTTTGTGACGTCCCCTAACCTCAAATATCAGCGCGCTCACAGCTCATTAAACAACTCACGCGCGATAATGATTCTCTGAATTTCACTGGTTCCCTCGTAGACGGAAGTCACTCGCACATCTCGGGCATAACGCTCCAGCGGACTGTCCTGGGTATAGCCCATACCTCCCAGTAATTGCTGAGCGGTATAGCAGACCTTATTGCCAGTTTCTGTTGCATGAAGTTTGGCCATAGCCGCCGCCTTGTTAAACGGCTTGCCACTTTCCTTTAAATACGCGGCGTTCATTAATAGCAGGCGCGATGCTTCAAGCTGTGTATAAGCATCCGATATCATCCACTGTAGACCTTGAAACTCGGCAAGACTGTGACCGAACTGCTCGCGCTCAGTTGTATACTGACGCGCATAATCCATAGCAGCAAAACCTACCCCCAGTGCCAAAGAACCTATCCCAATTCGTCCACCTGCTAGCTCGGCCACAGCAATACGAAATCCGTCATTCAGCTCACCCATCAACGCAGAATCAGGAATTCGACAATTATCAAAGCTGACCATATTGGTCGTGGACGCATGCTGGCCCATTTTTTGCTCAGCCTTGCCGATGGTTAGTCCTGGCGTATCGGCCTCAACTAAGAAACAAGAAATGCCTTTGCCGCTTGGGGCATCGGCATCGGTAACCGCCCACACCACAAACAGGCCCGAGTATTCGGCGCTGGTTATCCATGCCTTGGTGCCATTGATAACCCACTGATCGCCATCTCTTGATGCCTTTGTTTGCATAGCAGCAGGATTAGAACCAGCGCCCTGTTCGGACAAACAAAAACTTCCAGCAGCATAATCGCCAGACAGCAACTTAGGCAGATACCGTTGCTTTTGCTCTTCGTTAGCCACAGCTTGAATAACTTCACTGACCATATTTGTCACTGACATAGTCACTGCAGTTGAGGCGCAGGCTCTGGCTATTTCTGTGATGGCTACACTAAAAGATACAACACCGGCATCGCTGCCTCCGAAATCGGAACTGACATTCAGGCCCATAAAGCCGAGCTCAGCGAGCTTTTTCAGGTTTGCCAAAAATAGCTCTCGGTTTTTAGCCGGATTCTCATCTCGATCAAGCTGCCCAGCGATAGGTGCTATTTCAGCAATCGCAAACTTTCGAGCCATATCTCGAATGAATGTTTGTTCTTCGCTCAATGCGATAAGCATTATGTATCTGCCCCTTTACCGATTAAAAATCACCCTGCATCGCTCCTAATCGCCATCACATCTAAATACTTACCAACGCGAATTAATCCCGGCTTTACAGGCATCACCACAGCTTTTAGCCGCCTTCGGCCGCATGCTTAACCACAATTAACACTAAGAAACTTTCATTACGGCTTTTACTTCTAAAAATTCGTAAATTCCGTAGCGGCCCCACTCACGGCCATTCCCCGACTGCTTGTAACCGCCGAAGGGCGCTTCGGCGACCAATGGAGCGCCATTAATATGGACCATTCCACTTTTCATTCGCCTACTAATGTTTTCTGCCATATGTTCTGTACTTGCATAGACATAGGATGAAAGCCCGTATTGAGTGTCGTTTGCTATAGCGATCGCTTCCTCTATATCTTTATAAGGGATCACCACTAAAACAGGACCAAATATCTCCTCTTTAGCGAGCATATGATCCTGACTTAAGCCGGCAAAAATTGTGGGTTGAATATAGTAGCCACTCTCACCGTTAGGTTCTGGCTCAGGGCCACCCAATATTGGTTTAACACCGTCATTCGCAGCGTCCTTTAGAATCCCCATGACTTTTGCAAATTGGGTTTGATTGGCCATTGGACCAAGCTGCGTCGCCTCATCAGAAGGGTCTCCTACAACATAAGACAGCGCGGTTCGCCTAGCTATCTCAACCACCTCATCATGCAAACTTTCAGGTACCAGCAAACGCGTGCCCGCATTACAAGATTGGCCAGTGTTTTCCATGCACAGCCATACGCATTCAGGAACAACAGCTTCAAGATCGATGCCCTCAGTTAAAATCATTGGAGATTTTCCACCCAACTCTTGGCATACACGTTTGACATTAGCTGCTGCCGCCTGGGCCACAGCAATACCCGCGCGCGTCGAACCGGTGAACGACACCATATCGATATCCGGATGCTGACTAATCGCCGATCCGACCGTCGGTCCCTGACCATAAACCAAGTTAAAGACACCCTCAGGTAAGTCAGTATGATCAATGACTTCGGCGAATAACTGTGCTGACAAACATGAGAACTCTGATGGTTTGACCACCATAGTGCAGCCAGCGGCGATTGCGGGAGCAACCTTTGCCACCAGCTGACTGATCGGCCAATTCCACGGTGTGATGAGACCACAGACACCGATGGGCTCGTGATAAAGGCTGTACCCTGAACACGACTCTGTCAGCTCAATGTTCTCGAGGGCTTGAATTGTTGACTCAAGATGCTCAATTCCGGTGTAAGCCTGAACCTCGCGCGAAAGGGTAATTGGAGCGCCCATTTCAAGACAAATCGCTTCAACAAAATCATCATAGCGCGATCTGTAACCAGCAAGAATTTTCTCCAGGTAGTCAATCCGCTCTGCTTTGGAGGTCATTTGAAAGGTTTTGAATGCAGCCTTAGCCGCCGACGCGGCTTCATCAACGTGCGCAGCCGTACCAAGTATCACGCGTCCGATCACATCAGCGTTAGCTGGGTTGACAATATCAATGGCATCTCCGGAGGTTTTTTGGTTTCGCCACTCACCATTGATATAAAACGAGTCTAAATCATATTCATCTCTAGCCACTGTCATACGCTGTCTCTCTGTAAATTACCCTTGGCAACTGATGCGTTAGCTGTGCAATAGCTCTAGATCGAAAGTGCTTATAAACCCAGGGTCGTAATGTTAAATATCATTGCTCAAGGACGGCGTTGGTAGGATTCGAGTGACGGTCAAACCAGGCCAAAATTGCATTTACTTTGGCGATCAACTGGCTGGGCCGATATTCAATATGATGGCTAGCACCGGGCACTCGAATTAACGCCGTATCGACACCTTCAATCTGCAGCGCATTAAAATACTGCTCTGCTTCCCAAATCGGCGTGCGCCAATCCGCCTCTCCAGTCATCAGCATGGTGGGTGTAGTCACATTTCCAACAAGCGATAGAGGTGAGTATGACCAATAGTCCGACGGCTTCTCCCAGGGCAGATTAGTAAACCAGTAACTTGCCATGAGCTTATCAAGATCGGATGTTAAGGCGAGACTGCTCCAGTTGATGACCGGATTAACAGCGACGGCTGCACGAAAGCGATCTGTCTTACCTACTATCCATGCGGTCAGAGTGCCGCCACCGCTGCCGCCAAAAACATAGAGCTGCTCTTTATCAACAAATCCCATCGCAACTGTTGCATCAACGATGTCCATAAGATCGTCATAATCTTGACTCGGAAAATTGAAGTCGATGGTATGAGCAAATTCTGCACCGTAGCCAGTAGACCCCCTAGGATTACCGTATACGACAACATAGCCTGCGGCCGCATAGAGCTGGTTATTGGCCGCAAATTGGGGCCCATAGGCCGCCCAAGGCCCCCCATGTATTTGCAGCATCATGGGGTAGGTTTTGGTGCTATCAAAGTTCGGAGGACGCATTACCCAATACTGTATCTGACGTTGGTCAAAGCTCGACTCAACCGTGTGTTCTTCTACAGTGGCTAGCCGCACAGTGTCATGCAGTGCACGATTAAGATCAGTGATTGTCCTCGTGCGCCCATGGCGATCAACAACACCTAATTCTGTGGGGTTTGTGGTATCACCCAGAGTTACAGCCGCAACGCCCGCGCTCGCCGAAAATTGGCCCATGACATAGGGTTGATCTAGCTCCCAGCCAGCAAGCTTATCGGTCAATACCGAAACAGAGCCATCTTTAGAGAGCAGTGCTAAAACAGCCTGCCCCCGATCTTCATACTGGATGTAGTGCCGCTCATTATCTGGATGCCAGGCAAAATCGATAACACTCAAGTCGTTATCTGTGGTCAATTCGCGGATATCTGATCCGTCCAGCTTAGCGGTATAAAGCTGATATTCGTGGTAAATGCTAGGCCTATCTTGGTGGGCGATCCACGCTAAACGTTTGCCATCAGGGGATACTTTTGGCGCCCCATCCGGCCCAGACTGCGTAGTAACGGCGCTCAGTTGGCGTGTTTTCAGATCTAACTTAACAACATCGGTGTCCCAAGGCTTATTAACGTTATTTTTAAAGTTAATACTCAGCAATAGACCAGAAGAGTCAGGTAGCCATTCCAGAGGGCTATTATGATCTTGTTGTCCCTGAGTCAGTTGTTGTGCCTTACCACCCTGTGTCGGTATTAAAAACACTTGATGACGGCTAAACGGCAAATATCCAGCGCCGTCCACTCTGAACTGACTGCGCGTTTCAACCACGATAGGCTCTGCCCACTCGGCGCCCTCTGGTGGAGAGGGTAGCTTGCCCATAGTTTCTGCTTCATAGCTAACCGACATGGTAAATGCCAACCATTTACCGTCGGGTGAAAAGGCTAAATTAGCTGGATCTGAGAGGCCTTCGCCCAACTCCATGCTTGTAGTCGAGTCTAACTGCTGTAGATAAATATGCGCCGCGTCTCCCTTAAAAGCGACAAAAGCAATAGCTTCTCCAGATTGGGTAAATGTGGCGGCTCCGACAGCATCGAAGCCTTTCGACACCTGGCGCATATTTTTGCCTTCTGAATCGATGACCCAGAGCTCATTCCTGCGCTGATCGGTCATTACGTCCATTGCGTAGCGATGAAACGCGATGTTTTTACCGTCTGAGGAAATAACCGGATTCGAGGCGTAAGCTATCTTAAAGACATCCATTGCTGAGATTGGTTCTTTAGCTAGGGTTACGCTGCTAAATAACAAGGTAGAGAAACTAGTCAGTAGGATTCGGAATATTGCGCTTTTCAAAACTTGTGGGGAGTACATTTCTGCCTCGTGGTCACTAACGAAAAAAAATAGTGGCGCGCGGGGTCCGTGATATAAAATCAGTCACCAGATAACTAAAAAAATATCACCCTCAGCAAGCATCGTCCATGAACTTGCAAAAGGGTGATATTTATTACCGTACTTTATTTGCCTATTGGCCGAACTGTGCGCGCACTTCAATGCCAATCGTGCGGGGGCGAATATAGTTGGCGCGGCCGTCGCCTAGCTCCGTTTCAATCCATGTAAGCCCCTCTTCGTTGGCCAGGTTGCGTGCGAATATATCGACCGATACAAGGTCGTTAATGTCGGCACCAAGGGCTAAATTGATTGTGGTGAAGTCACCGGCAGGCAGCCCCGACTGCTGCAGATTGTTGTAGTAATCACCAACGTGCGCGATATCAGCTCGCGCAAACATTGGTCGTCCGGCCATACTAAAGTCAGCTTGTATACCTATAGAAGCCGAGAATTCGGGCGATCCGGGAAGTCGATCGCCAGATTTAGCACTAAGCGCTGCACTATCTTCGGATAACTCCGCATCCGTAAAGGATAACCCGTAATCTAGACGCAATGCGTCAGATAACAACACCTGGCCATCAACTTCCATACCCTTACTTTGCGCCTCGCCGGCATTAACAGTCGTTTCAAAACCACATGCGAGGATTTGCTTGACCGGGATGCCTGTCCAATCAACCATGAAAGCAGACACGTTCAGCGTTGCACGTCCATCCGCAAAGGCAAACTTTCCTCCGACTTCAAAGCTATCTAGCTCATCCGAATCAATCTGTTCGGGTACTCCGCTAGTATCACAGATATCAGATGGGATAAGAGGGTGAGGACCACCCAAACGAAATCCTTGAGAAAATGTTCCGTAAAAGGATGTTGACTCATTAGCCCTGTAATTCAAGCTAAGCTTATAAGTCTGGCCCGAGTCATCGTTTTCTACAAAACCTTCCGAACGCCCACCATTGAAAACACCATCATTGACGTCTGGCGAGTCCTTGTCGTAGTTGTAACGCCGCATACCAGCAATAGCGGTCAACTGGTCCGTTATCTCAAATGAGGCCTCGCCAAAGAATGCGAGCTGCTTTAAGTTCTCTACAACCAAGCTCTCGAACAGCAGCGCACCGCCGAACGGATCTAGCGCCGATGTTCCTTCAAACTTCAAAATTTGATGGCGCGTTCTCTCATAATCCTGATAGAAGGCCCCCGCCAAAAACTGCCAGGGTCCATCTAGATTGGTGTTTAACCGAAATTCTTGAGTAAAACTTTCAGCGTCTGCTGAATCGGTCAGATAAATAGGCATATCATCAACCCCGAGCATCGGCCCGAAATAAGCGCCAAGATCGCGATCTTGTAAGGTCGTTGATTTTGTTAGCGAAGTAGAAGAAAAAAGCTCATAGGAACCCATATTAAGGTTCATCTTCAGGTTGGTAACATCTAAATCGATCCCCAACGCCTCACCACTGCCATCTTGCTTTTGGAACGGCGCCCTCCGAGTACCCCCGAGAGCTAACATGGACTCTGGAATACCTGACTGATCAATGTCCTGAGTTATATGGCTTAGGGTCACGTCAAAATCTTCGCTGACTTGCCACGCCGCTGTTATACGCCCTCCAGCGTACTGATCATCACCCGCACTACCGCGGCTAACAACACCACCAAATGCGTCAGCCCAGATTTCTTTATCCGCATTATCGCCAGCGATGTTTTCATAGTAGCCACTATTATCATAGTCGTAGCCGACGACGCGAATGGCGAACGTATCCTCGATCACAGGTAAGTTAAGCACACCTCGCACCATGTTATTGCGTCCACCTAGATCGGCAGTGGATGAAGTGGAGCCCGCAATCTCTGCTGAAAAAACACTTAGATCTGGAGCATTGGGAATGACCCGAACCGTTCCCGCTATCGAGCCATCACCATATAGAGTACCTTGAGGACCACGCAGCACTTCAATTCGCTGCACATCCACATATTTTAGATCTGGGTTGCCACCGAATTCATTACCGAGGCCAGTTACTGGCGTTTCATCAATGTAGACACCAACAGCAATATCATCCTGTGGTGATGCTGTTACCCCACGGATAATAATGCCATTGCGACCGGCTCCACGATCTAAAAAATTAGTGGAGGGTAATGTTCGCAGATAGTCTTCCATACCAACCATGCCACGCTTGCTAATCAGATCTTCACTGGCGACGGAGATACTTGCTGGAATATCCAGAGTGCTTGCATCACCTCGCTTGGCTGCGGTGACAATTACTTCTTCAATCACAGAATTGTCCGCGCTTGCTGTTTGCGCGGTTAAGCCAGCACACAAGCCTCCCATTAAAGTAGCTAGCCTAGCCTTCTTACTCAGATTCATAATCTCTCTCCATTATTCTCCATTGCGCCCTCGAACCCAAAACGAACCATTGTTGGTTATCTGTTAGCAACAATTTTTTAATATTAATTGTGCTCAAAATTGTAGTCAACTACACTTTTGAGATTGGAGTTATGAGTCGCCTACGAGAATCCATGAGCCTAAGGCAGAAGAACAAAGCGAACCGACAAAAAGTTATAGTTGCTAACGCGGCCCGACTTTTCTCATCTATTGGTTACGATCTCACTGGAATCGAAATGGTCGCTGAGCGATCTAATGTTTCGCCCGCTACGATCTACAATAACTTTGAAAATAAGATTGGTCTTTTATTAGCTGTGCTAACGGTCGAGGGGGAGGGGGTTAAAGACGTTGGTGAACAAATAATTACCCAGCATCGTGCAGGGGACGTGGGTGTTATTTATCGTTTGATTGAGCACTACGTCAGCTATCCAATGGAATTCATGAATAAGTCCTGTTGGCGGCAAGCGCTCGCGGCGTCAACCGCATCTTCAAACAAAAAATTTACTCGTGAATATCAGAATGTCGACAAGCAGCTAAAGACCCAGCTGGTAGCAACTATGAAGGCGCTGCACAAAGAGCATATTTTTGTATCAAAGGTAGATCCCATATCGCTGGGCGAGATCATTTGGAATAACGTTGATCAGATGTTCACTGATTTTATTTCTGATGAGGGTATGTCTCTAGAGGAACTGAAATCAACAATCGCTAGACAGACTGCAGCGCTTATGAGTCTGGCTTTGACTAAGAGTTGAGCTTTATTTGTCATGACTACAAAAAAATGTGCCCGTGGTTTTTGGCCCGAGAACAAATTTAACCCTCGAGGAACAGTAATTAATACTAACAAAGATAGTTGGGTGCTTTTCATCCCATGATTAGGTCTACACCATGCCACGCATAGTTAAGCGTCCGTCGAAGCCGGCGTATGACTATATTGTTGTAGGCTCCGGGTCAGCGGGGAGTACGCTGGCAGCGAGACTCGCAGAGAATAGCGCCAAGAATGTTCTATTGATTGAAGCTGGTCCTAGCGACAGAAATATCTTTATTCAAATGCCTGCTGGTCTGGGCATACCTCTTATGCAGGATCGTTATAATTGGAAATTTTTTGCCGAAAGAGAAGACTTTTCTCCAACTGACGAAGGTCCTTATACCCCACGTGGTTGCGTGCTCGGAGGTTCGTCCTCTATCAATGGTATGAATTGGGTTAGAGGAAATGAGGCCGACTACGGTCATTGGAGTGATGGCGGCCTCACTAATTGGAGTTACGCTCATTGCTTGCCTTATTTTAAACGTAGCGAAAGCTATGAACATGGCGACCCCGCGTATCGGGGCAGAAGCGGACCTACCAACATTGTTAGGGCGGATGCAGCCAATCCTCTCTTTCAGGCATTTCTCGATGCGGCTAAGGAGTACGGGCTAGCACTCAACCCTGATCACAATGGAGCCAGCCAGGTTGGTGTACACAAGACGCAACGCAATGTTGCTGGCGGCATCAGACACAGTGCTTCCCAGGCTTATCTATTTGACCAACCANATAAGCCGAATTTGGAAATTCTGCTGGAGACGCGTTGCATCGCAATCGATTTTTCTGGNGCTGATGNNGNGCGAGTTCACCTCAGTCGCCGAGGCGAGAAATTTTCCGTGGAGGTGGTCGGCGAGTTAATTTTATCTGCGGGCGCGATACAGTCACCGCAGCTTCTAATGCTTTCCGGTATTGGCCACGCCGGTATGCTCAGTGAGTTGGGTATTAAGGTGCAGCAACATATGCCTGGTGTCGGTGCGAACTTGCAAGATCATCCCGCCTGGTGTTTCGAATATGGCGCAACGAACCCGCGAGAATCGTTGGCCGTAAAACTCAGTTACTTAGGACGCCTTAAAATTGGTATCGAATGGTTGCTTAGAAAACGCGGATTCGGAATATCTAACCACTTCGAAGTAGGGGCTTTTTTAGGNCTGTTGTCAGGACAGNCCACCCCAGATGTGCAGATGGAATGCATCGCTATGAGAGGCGATTTTGCTCCCCAGGGAGTTAGCATTGCGCCAGGCTTTCAATGCTTCACAAGTATTCAGCGACCCAGTAGCCGCGGCAGGGTGTGGATCGACAGTGTAGATCCNNCCAGNGCACCTAAGTTCAAGTTTAATTANTTNTCTACCGNCGAGGATAAAGAGCTAGCCATAGCTGCAATNAAAGCGACCCGAGAAATATTTCAGCAGCCAGCTTGGAATGGTCGACTCACATCGGAGTTATCCGGGTGTGACCAGCTCGAGTCGGACCGCGATATTATGCAATGGGCNTATGCTCATGTTGAGTCAAACTATCATCCCTGCGGGACTTGTCGCATGGGCATTGGTGATCAATCGGTTACCGATGACACAGGAAAGGTACACGGATTCAATAATTTGCGGGTGGTAGACGCCTCAATCATTCCCTCTATCCCCACAGGCAACCTAAACGCCGTTACCGTAATGATTGCCGAAAAAATCGCCGATAGCATTTTGGGTCTATCAGCACTTGANCCCGAGTANCCCCGGACAATTAACTAATAGCGAAGAATTTAATTTTGGAAAATACATCAACTGGTTATCAGCAGGGTGTCTCCCCTCAGAATATGANTCCTTTTGACAAGCCCGCAGCAATTTTCGCTGCAGTTATCCTTGGTTTCGCTGGCACAGGTGTGGCAATGGGCATGCCGTTGCTGGTCGGTGCCATGGCCGACTCTCTTGGGTTCGGTGAGCAAGAATTGGGTTGGCTGGCATCTTCTGATATGACCGGGCTGTTAATAGGCTCTATGCTCACTTCGCTTGTTGTCGCTAGAGCTAATCGCCGCACGCTCGCAGCGGTGGGCCTGATTCTGGTGATACTGGCGAACTATTTCTCCACTCAAAGCACTGATCTTGTGCCNTTGATGATGAGTCGCCTCGGCGCCGGCATTGGCGCGGGCATTTGTTACTCCACCTGTACCGCAAGCCTGGCAGGCAGCCACAATTCGGCGCGGACATTTAGCATTTTACTTTTTGTGCTGGTGGTAATGAANGCCTTTATCTTTTANGTGTTTCCGATGATCAATGAGCGGTGGGGCGTCAACGGCTTGTTTATGTTTTATCTTTTCGAGGCTGTGCCAATCCTGCTAATCCTTCCCCTGCTTCCTCGCTATTGTTCGCAAGAGGAAAATGAAGTCGTAGCGATGGCTGATGCCGATGCTTCTAGCATTAAATCAAAGATACCTGAATTATTGCCGCGCCTATGCTTGGTTGCCGTGTTCAGCTTTTACATACTTGTAGGGGCCTACTGGGCATTCATTGAGCGCGCCGGTGTGGCTGCNGATCTCAGTTCAGAATTCATCTCTGGAACACTCACATGGGGTCAAATATTTAGCCTCACTGGAACANTTTTAGCTGTTTGGCTGGCGCGACGATTTGGCCAATCAAAACCCTTATTATTTGCCCTGCTGATTATGATTATCACGATGCTGATATTGGCCGTTAGCGTTGATGCAATAACCTTTTTCTTCAGCGTATTTTCATTTAGCTTTTTCTGGATATTTATCGACGTATTTCAGCTGGGTACCCTGTCGAATATTGATCATTCCGGTCGTTATGCGGCAATGGTCCCAGCGTGTCAGGGCGCAGCTCAGGCAATTGCACCCACGATGGCTGGCATATTGTTGTCGTACCAACTGGGATTCAGTTCAGTAATGATAATGTGCGCTTTGGCGACCGCTGTGGCGCTGTATATTTATTTCCACGTTTACCGACGGCTCTTGCAGATAGCGCCCGATGTAGCGGATTCAGATTAAGAAAAGGTTTGATGCCGATGCGCGGCGCAAGAACCTAATGATGAGTATTGCCGATGCTTCGACAGAAAAAACCAATTAATGCCTCTTATCCTAAATCCAGATTAGATAAACGATAAATGAAAGCGGTATCGAAAATATATTTGCAACGTGCGCTACTATTACTGCTCTATCGGTCACCAGCATAGTGCAGGCTCAAGAGTCAGTGACGAAAAAGGATGCTGCGAAGGTCGCTCACGCACCGGCTACGGCTGTATCTTCAGATGGCCAAACCGACATTCAAAATAGCTTAGAAGAGTATGATGTGAGGGCGTATTACGATAAGTCTGAAGTGATGATCGCCATGCGAGATGGGGTGAAGCTTTTTACCGCAATCTATTCACCAAAAGATCGGTCTAAGGATTATCCGATCCTATTTTATCGTACACCTTATTCCATCGAGCCCTACGGAGAAGAGCACCGGCCTGCTGAAAAGCTGGCACCTGCCTTAGAGATGCTCGAAGAGGGTTATATTTTTGTGCTTCAGGATATTCGGGGTACGTATAAGTCCGAGGGTGAGTTCGAGGTAATTCGCGCGATCCGCGAGGATAGAAAAGACCCGTTAGCTATCGATGAAAGTACGGACAATTACGACTCCATTGAGTGGCTGATTAATAATGTTGAGGGCCACAACGGTCGGGTTGGCCAGTGGGGTATTTCGTACTCCGGTTGGACCACTCTGCAAGGCATGATCGAACCGCATCCTGCATTGAAAGCATCTTCGCCCCAAGCGTCGCCCTCCGATATGTTCATTGGCGATGACTGGCACCACAATGGCGCTTTTCGGCTCACCTATGCTTTTGCTTGGATGAATCATACTGCGCAAGAGCGTGATACACCCACGGCAAAAGCACCAGAACCGTTCGACTATGGAACGTCGTGGGGTTACGAGTTTTTCTTGAATGCCGGCCCAACCTCAGAGTTGAACCAGAAATACTTTAAGGGCCAAGTGCCTGCTTGGGAGGATTTTATCAATCACCCCAACTACGATGAATTTTGGCAGCGCCGGAATGCCTTGCAATACCTTGGAAATATCAAGCACCCAGTTCTAAATGTAGCGGGCTGGTTTGATGCTGAAGACTTCTATGGCCCAATATCCATCTACCAAGAGATTGAAAAGCGCAACCCAGATAACCAGAGTACATTTGTATCCGGGCCTTGGCGTCATGGTGGATGGGTCCGCGATGATGGGTCCTGCTTGGGTGATATACAGTTTGGGGCCAAGACTTCGGAATACTACCAAAAGCATATCGTGTCTCCTTTCTTTCGTTACCACCTAAAGGGCGAAGGTGAATGGAACCCCAAAGAGGCGATCGTATTTGAAACCGGTGGTAACCGCTGGCACCGGTTTGACCAGTGGCCGCCAGCAAATAACAAAACTAAAAATCTCTATTTTCAGGCCGACGGAAAGCTCTCATTTGATAGGCCGAAAGCGCAGAAATCAGCGGCTGACGACTATATCAGTGATCCCAATAAGCCGGTTCCGTTCACGTCTGATTTTACCGCCGGGTGGCCAGGTCACACTTGGATGATTGAAGACCAGCGTTCTGCGTCTGCACGTACCGATGTATTGGTCTACCAAACTGAAGTGTTGGAGGAGGACATCACAATCGCCGGCCCGATTCTGGTAAATCTATTTGCCTCGACTTCGGGCACCGACGCAGATTTCTTCGTGAAATTGGTTGATGTTTTTCCGGGGGACACCCCCGACCCAGACCCTAATCCTACCGGTGCTCGAATGGGTGGCTACCAAATGTTGGTAGGGGTCGAAACGATGCGCGCAAAATATCGTGACGACTACTCCAATCCTAAGCCGATGACGCCCAATGAAGTCACGCCAATCTCTTTTAACATCTGGGATAAGTTTCACACCTTCAAGCGGGGCCATCGTATTATGGTTCAGGTGCACAGCTCATGGTTCCCCGCATATGACCGTAATCCACAGCAATTCATGGACATCTATCACGCGACCAAGAACGATTACAATAAAGCGACTCAGAAGATTTATCGGTCTGCAAAGACGCCGTCGCATCTCGTGCTTCCTATTAGAGTTGCACCGACCCTTCCATAAGTAAAAGTAATGAATGATATTTACCTCGACCCATAGATCTTTTGGACTCTAAGAGAAAATAGCTTGAGGAATATCACCCCAGCAAAACCTTGTTTCAATGAGCGATCCGTTATCCGCTAGGATCGGGGTTAACGCTCTTTGCCCGACAATGGCATCCCCCAGATAAAAAAGGTTTTGCTGTTGTCGGCTGGCAGTGTCGAAGCCTGACAGGGATTCAGTAATCGCTTTGACTTGAACGGATAAGACACGTGGTCCGTTCCGGCGAGCAAGTATGCGGTTACTGCTGAGGTGAGGTGGTCCCGACTTAGATCACGTAAGGGTCGTAAAGAAGTCGGTTTGCTCTATTGGGTGTCTTGAGCTGAATTGGCCAGTTTGCCAGACATGGTAAGGGACTCTCATAAGCGGCTTAAGCCTGCTCTTCGGCCAGAATCAGTATGGCGGCGGTTTGCCGCTTCACCGCGTCTCGCAACTCAACCAACGGCATGGCCTCGTCGGAAATAAAATCTGTGAACATCTGATTAACATTGTTCCAGATGAGTTCGCCTAATGACTGCACGTCCGACTCCGCTTTAAAAACGTGTTCATCGTGAAGTGCATGCATGACCTCAACAAGCAGGCTCTTCAGCTGTTTATCAACATTTTGATACTCTTGGGTGAACTTTTTATTCGAAGACGCCGTGGATGCTGCGAGCGCTTGCCGCCAACAAGACTTATTCATAAATTCCATAGGGTGATTGATATACAGTTCGAGCAAGCCATAAATAACACCAACGTCATTTGCTTGACGCTGTGCAATGAGCCGTTTGCTTATTTGCTGAATATCCTCCGACTCGTCAATTAATACCGCAAGCAAAAGCCCTATCTTGTCATCAAAATTATTGTAGATGGTTGCTGGTGAGACGTTAGACCGTTCTGCCACCGCCTCTATTGCGGTCAGGTCATAACCTACGGAAGAAAAAAGTCGCGCGGCATTTTTAACAATGCGCTTCTTTCGCTTAGCCTTGTTGGTTTCTCTGAGATTCATTAGATCCTATTATCGATTAAGGTAAAAAGTTGTCTCGTTACCAATACAGAACGGGTGTGTCCTATCTCAGACGCCAAAGCTGATCGCCTTTGGAAGGGGCATAATTTTAACCTTAGGTGTTTGAGCTAAGTCAAGATCCGCTGGACTTCGCATTAGCCGCCTCAGGATAAGCTGCACCGAAAGCCAAGCAGATATTTGGTGGCCGCAAAATCACTAATAAACCCAGTTAGTAAAGTAAGGTCTTTTGGCGATGATACTTTTTCAAATCTTGAAAAAAGCGTTCGCGAAGCCATGTGATGTTGAGGTTGTTGCCAAGGTAAGGTTAACGCACGGATTTTAACGGGCTGTAATTAACGTTCCGTAATTATTTTCACCATTCGCAATGCTGATAAACGTCGCGGTATTTCGCGCGTCTGCGATGGCAATGGTATCTATCCCAGATTCCAACAATGATAGAGCCGCTTCTACCTTCGGGATCATACCCCCGACAATGGCACCAGCATCAATATACTTCTTCGCGGTTCTGGCGGATAGCTGGGAAAAACGGCTGGCGGGATCATTCATATCTGCAAAGATACCGCCAATGCTTGTTACAAAAATAAATAGTTGCGCAGACATTTGTCTAGCAATCTGCGCGGCAGTAGTGTCCGCGTTAATATTAAAAATCTCGCCCCTATGATTCATTCCCAAAGAAGCGATAACCGGTATCTGATCGGCCGCCAATAAACTCCGTAGTAGCTCGGTGTTAATCGTTGTTACATCCCCAACCTCACCGAAATCTACAGGGCCACAGTTATTGCCAGAAACCCGAATAGGGAGTCTCTTTTCAGCGACAATAAGCTTACCCGAAGCACCATGGCAGCCAAATGCGTTAGCACCCTGCGCCTGTAACATAGCGACCAAATCTACATTGACTTGACCGCATAAGACTTGTTTCACCAGCATTAGATCTTCTTTGCTCGTGATACGTCGTCCGGCCACCTTGCGGGGTTCTATGCCACAGCGAGCCTGCATTGCAGAGACCTGAGGGCCGCCGCCATGCAAAATCGCCACATCCCAATCATTCTCTTTTAGCTGCAGAATGTTCTTCGTGATACCAATGCGCTGACTTTCNTCAAGCAAGATATCGCCACCCACCTTNATGATCGCAAGNGGCTGGTGCTCGGNGCTGGCGTCGNGTGGATAANTCATGGCCACATCCCCAGATCATCNAACTGATAGTAATGCTCCTTACCTGTCATNAGGTTGAAGTTTTGNATTGCNTGNCCTGCACCGCCCTTTATTAAATTATCCAACGCACTGGTGATGCATAGGGTTTGTGTGCCNTCAGCCTGTGCNTCGCTGATATCNACACCGATCTCGATACGAGCAGNGTTTTTAACTGCTACAACCTCGGGTGATACGCCCCTGGGTAATACGGAAATTAACGGAAAGTTACGGTAATAGCGTTCGTAGCAAGCACGTAATTCGTCTTCGGTAATGCCAGCCGGCATGTCGAGCTGAGAGATTGACATCATGCCACGAGTAATCGGCGCGGATACGGGTACAAAGTCGAGATTGACCTGGTCAGCGCCCGCTGCGGCTAAGGTCTGCAATATTTCCGGTGTGTGCTGGTGTTGAAAAAGTTTGTAGGTTTTTATGTTGTTACTGCGAACGCTGTGATGATTTCCCACTTGAGGATGAACGCCGGAACCCGTTGAACCGGTTAACGCGACGACCCTAACTGTGGCTTTTTGCAAATGCCCGGAGTCAGCGAGCGGTAATAATGCTGTTGCAATACAAGTGGCAAAACAACCGGGATTAGCCACATAGTTAGCCACTTTGATTTGTTCTTCGTATAACTCNGGCATTCCGTAGGTAAACGATCCTAAACGCTCTGGGCAAGGATGCTGGTCAGCATAGTAGCGCCTGTAATCGCTAATCTGTCGAAGACGAAAATCACCCGATAGGTCAATAATCCGTACATCTTGATCAAATAGCGCCATGGCCACNCGCGCAGTTACGATATGGGGCATNGCNAGAAACACAATATCTGCACCAGCAGCNCATGCTTGTGGCGATAGGTCTTCAANAACAATATCACTGCGCCCCCAAAAAGCCCGATTCACTTCACCTATATGCTTGCCTATATGGTCTTTGCTGCTGACACGCAGTATTTCCACGTCGTCACGCCTCAACAAATTTCTTATTAGCTCAGCCGCGAGATAGCCCGAACCGCCAATAATCGAAACTTTCGTCTTAGTCATGCCACCTCGTCTTTGCCANNTTNNTNGGCCTAATAATGACCAGTGCTCGCTGGCCTACGGCAGCGGCATCGTTGGGGAAAAGAATTCGCTCTCCATCATTGGTTACCCTGTACTGATAGTCGTTATCCACGGCTAACAGGTCGCCAACCGCGAATTCGGTGAAGTTGGCTGTGCTGCTCGGAAAGCACAATCGGAACTCTTTGCTANGCTTGATAACCTCAGTCACAACCCTAAAAGGAATGGGTGCCTCTGCTTGAGGCGGAGCTTGCAGATCGCCACTGATCATTTTCCGCAGCCCCACGGCCACAGAAGACATTTTTTTTAGATCGTTTTCGCCAAAGGGCCTTGCTCTGCCTAGTTCCAAGGTAAAACTAACAGCGCCACAGTGTTGTGCCGTAAAAGATGAATACGTAGCGCTGTTTTTATCTGTGGTTAATATTGCTTCTATACCCCATAGCCCTAAAAGGTTTCCCTGTGCCTCAACGATTGAGCTCGNTGCAAGATTTGGCGATATAGCAAACTTTGCAAAGGCAGAATCTCGGATGGTGGCGTGCAAGTCGTAATGAAATTTTTGTTTGGCATGGCGGCTAAAAAAATTCCTGGAATAATTCATTAACAGAATGCTGCGATGGCGCTCTACGCTATCGCCATGCTTATGGTGCGCGCCGTTAATGAAAAGACGGTTCATGTTTTCGTCTACTTCCCGACTTCTGGCGTTTATGGCTTCTGGGTTGGCAATCACTACCAGCAAATTATGCGCAAGCGATATCTTTCCTGACAAAATATCCCTTATTAAATCGTCGATTATTTCAATTGGTGCTGTCTCATTGCCGTGCACTCCCACCGATAACAAAATTGCATCTGCTGATGCCCCATCTTCAGCGTGAAAAAACAGGACGCCCTTGTCCCACACCTCGACCGAGACGTTATTCGGCAGTAGCAGGCGCTTTTTATCGACCGTTGCCTGGCTATCCAACGTAAATTCGAGAAACGTTTTATCGCCGAATAATTGCTGTTGGTAACTGGTCATGATTTCAGGCCTGCTGAAATGGGTAAAAACTGCCTATACCCATGATTTGGGTCAGCTCGTCCAACGCGGCCCTGCTTTCATTCAACAAATCTGGGTCTGCTAAATCTGCGGCTCGCAGCTCATCCCGATAATGTTTGTCTACCCATCGATCTAAAATCGAAAACAACGGGCCGTCCAAAATAAACTTAGGATTAACCTGTGCTAGCTCTTGTTCATTTAAAACCACACGCAGTCGCAGACATGCAGGCCCGCCGCCATTGCGCATGCTTTGTCGTACGTCTACGAACTCCAAATTCTTAATCGGCGTATCTTGATCGACAAGATTGAGTAGGTATTCATATACCTTGGCGTTTTCTCGGCTTTCTAACGGCAATATCAGGGTCATATCTGCACTGTCAGAAACATTCACTAATTGCGAGTTAAAGAGGTAGGAGCGTATGGCGTTATCTAACGACACGGTGCTGTCTGGAACCTCAATAACGTGTAAAGGCACATCCCCCAAAGCGTTGCACAGGCGTTCTATCAAATCGTCTTTGTTGGCAAATGCGAGCTCATGCATAAACAGCACGTTTTTGTTGCTAACGCTAACCACATCGTTATGGAACCCGCCGGCGTTGATCACTTGCGGGCTTTGACGGGCCATCACCANTTTATCCGCCCGCAGGCCATGTCGGCGTGCTATGGCCGTGGACGCTTCGTATGACTGCCTGGCTGGAAATTTGGTGCTGCTCCGGGGCTTGCCGAAATCGCGACGGCCATAGACAAATAGCTCGACCCCCTGCTGGTCGTAGCTCGTGCAGAACCGATTATGATTCGCGGCACCCTCGTCGCCAAAATGCACGCNACCCTTGAGTGGGTCATGGTGGGCGAAATACTGCGGGTTGNTAAAAATTGTTTGGAATAGCTTACTGGTGCTATCCGCTTCTATGGAGCGATGAAACATGCTCTTAAGGTTTGCGGGAGTAAAATGAACGCGACCATCAGCCGTATCAGCGCTCGGCGATACGGTGCCAGCATTTGCCGCCCACATTGATGAAGCGGAGTAGCACATAGCTAAAAGATGCGGCGCTGAGTTTGACACCTTATCGATAATCGCTCGATCTGTGCCAACAAAGCCCATATGCCTCAAGGTGGGAAGGTGGGGGCGCTCTTGGGGAATTAAAACACCCTGTNTTAATCCTAACTGGTGCANCCGGAGCATCTTCGATAACCCTTCTTTNGCTGCCTGACGAGGGTGCGATACTAATTTGGCATGCTTTGTCGAGGCCAAATTGCCGTCTGCTAGGCCCGCATAGTTGTGGGTGCTGCCGACCAGCCCGTCAAAGTTCATTTCAACCACAGTGGGCACGCTTGTTTTCCTATTTTTTTCGACTTGAACCGGCCATTAACGTCATATGGTCTCTGCCGTTTTTACAGAGCTACAAAGCGTATGGGGTCATGAATGTTTAAACTAAGCGCTTGTAGGGTTTGCTCGGGGAGAGCAACGGCGCCGTTGCCTAGAATCTTCAGTTTGCTAATGCACGCCGCGAAATTAGCGGCGTCACCACCACAAACAATATAGTCATCACCACTATGGCTATCTGTTGACTCAGTAATTTGGCCGCGGGCACTTTCTTTGACGGTTGTCAGCTGATCAATAAACGCATCCACACTGGGAGCGCCGTCAAAAATATCTATCTGACCGCGCCAATGAAAACCCTCTTTCTCAAGCATCGCCAAAGCAGGTTTGCCGTCATCGTGAGGTCTTCCAATGACCTCTTGCGCCTCGCGCGGCAGCAAGTTCACGTAAATNGGCTGCGTTGGCATGAGGTCAGCGATAAATTGATTGCCGTTTATGGCGCCAAATAAATCAGCCTCCGAAAAGCCCATGTCAAAAAAGTGCCGACCTAAGGCCTCCCAAAATGGCGAACGGCCACGGGCATCGAAATAGCCGCGTAAATCAGCCATTACTTGATCAGGAAAGCGCGCTCGGAATTCAGCCATAAATAAGTAACGACTCCGGGCGAGTAGTTTACCGTTGCCATTTTTCCGGTAGGCATCATCTAAAAATAGGGTCGCNACCTCAGAAAACCCCTCAAAATGGTTNGATAAATTCAGGGTTTCNACCGTTACTTTCTTGTCTAGCGCTTTGTNGCAATGAGTTACTTTATTAATTTTATAAGAATAAAACTGATCCTCCTCGCCGAGCTGGGCGATAATGGCGGCTGTGCCGGCCAGACAATTGGCGTCCGTGTCTTCCATCACCAACAGATAATTCTCGCGCCCGGGTTGGGTCACCGGCGTTGCTAGACTGGCGGTGGATTTTTCTATTTTCTTGGCCAGCACCTCGGGGTCGGGCGGTAAGGTTGTCATACCCGGATAGGCGGCTTCTGCCAGGCTTACCAGNCCATAAATATCATCTGCTTTAACCGGCCTTACGATAAGCATGATTGAGCGCCTTGCATGAGTGTTCGCGTTGTTAAATTCACCCGCAATTACCTATAACTCCTCAGACATAACGGCGCGCACCGAGGTCTCAAAGATATCCACAATGTTGTCGATATCACGGGTGGTACAAATTAACGGCGGGGAAAACGCCATGGAATCTAACGAGGGCAANGGCCTTGAGATNAAGCCATTTTGATAACAGCGCGCCGCTATCTTGGCNGANATTTTTGTGCCTTTATCAAAAAATAGTTTGTCAGTTTTATCTTTTAAGAATTGCACCGCGGCGATCATACCTATGCCGCGTACTTCTCCCACAAAGCTATCGTTGGCAAATCTCTGGTTTAACGCCTGGTGAAAATATTTGCCCACGACACTGGCGTTTTCCACCAGATTTTCTTTCTCGATAATGTCCAGATTTGCCATGGCCACAGAAGCGCCAATAGGGTGGCCGGCATAGGTATACCCGTGGGCAAAGTTGCCGTACTTTGCCGAACCTTGCTTTATTAGCTGCCATATTTCGTCGCTAACAAAGGATGCTGAATATGGGAAGTAACCGCTGGTCAAAGCCTTTGCTGTTGTCATCATGTCCGGCTGCAGGTCGTACAATTCACTCCCAAACCATTTGCCCAATCGCCCGTAACCACAAACAACCTCATCGACAATAAATAGAATGTCGTGGCGCCTAAGTACTTTCTGAATAGCCTCAAAATAGCCTTCCGGCGGAGGGACGACTCCTCCAGCCCCCATGACAGGTTCTGCGATAAAGGCCGCTATGGTGTCTGGGCCCTGCTCTAGAATCAGATCTTCTAACTGTTGTGCTCTGCGTAAGGAAAATTGCCGCTCGGTTTCGTCGGCTAAACCGTAACGAAAGAAGTCTGGAGACTCTGTATGCAAGATGTTCGACAACGGTAAGTCAAAGTCTGCATGAAACGATGGCAAGCCGGTAAGGCTAGCCGTCGCCACCGAAGTGCCATGATAAGACTGCCATCGCGAGATGATTTTTTTCTTACCTGACTTGTTACGAATGTTATTAATGTACCAAACGATTTTTAGCAGACTGTCGTTACCATCAGAGCCACCACTGCCAAAAAAGACTTTAGATAATCCCTTGGGGGCTTTTTCTAAGAGACGTGCGGCTAACTGGATCTGTGGGGCATTCGACATGCCAGAAAACGTATGGTAGTAGCCCAGTTCCAGTGCCGCCTTGCCCATAGCTTGTGCCAGTTCTTCACGGCCGTAGCCAACGTTGACGCACCATAAACCGGCAACAGCATCGATTAACTCTTTACCCGAGCGATCACGCAGATAGATCCCTGCGCCGGATTCAATAATCTTGGATCCTGAACGTGCAAAATCATCGGCATTAGTTGCAGGATGTAGAATCGAGTCAGCATCAATCTGCGCCAGATTGCTCATCGCCCATCGTCACTCAGACATTAGTTGGAACGGTATGTTTAACGAAGATGGAGTTAAGCGATATAGCAATAAGTTGTATATTTTTACTATTATTTTGGCAGTTTTAACAACTACAATAGTAAAAATGTATAATTGGTGTGTTGCTCACCCCCTGACCAATAANCTTCNTAAAAATTATGGCGAAAAATAATCGCGCAGTAAGTTATGACTCAATTGATCGAGATCTAATTTCACTGCTGAGAACAGATGGTAGAGCTTCAATTTCAACATTGGCCAAAGCCCTAAAGGTATCGCGAGGAACAGTACAAAACCGCTTAGATAGNNTGCTCGCTACNGGCGCTATTATTGGGTTTACCATTAGAGCCAGTGCCAGTATTGATGATGGCGCTATTCGCGCCATTATGTTGATTGAAATTACAGGTAAATCGACCGCTGACATCATAAAGAAATTGCGCGGGCTACCCGAGCTACAAAAAGTTCACACTACCAATGGCGCGTGGGATTTAGTGGCTGAAATTCAAGCGTCGAGCCTGGCTGATTTCGATAACGTGCTAAGAGAAGTCAGGCTGATTGACGGCATTGCTAATAGTGAAACCAGTATTTTGCTAAGTACGATATAGGCAAGAGCAATCAGCTAATTGTAAACGCGCCCAGGCAGTGTGAGAGCGCAACCGATTAACGGCTGTATCCAAATTAAATTGATATAAAAGGAATCGCCTATTATTCGAAAATCCCACAGCCTTCGGCCAGATACGCAAACCACAGCACCAAAGAACNCGAAAGCCTTTTTTGATGAGTTGGTCGTGCCCGGTGCAAACAGCACCTTGCCCCAGATAAAACAGTCCACAAACGTAACTGTGACTGGGTATAACTCTCTAAATACGATAACGACTAATCTGCACTTCTTCACCCAAGTCTTCATAATCACCCGCCTGGCGACGGCCATGAAACTCCTTCCAAGTAAACACGCGATACCGTGGTTGATCATCGTTTGAGTCAACATGTTTGGGTAGTTTCGGGTGAATCACCTGCCCGAAGGGCGGGTTGAAAAAATTCGCCGCACTGGGTCGGTATTGGCTACCAACCGAGCTGAGCACGCGATGTTCGGGTGCTACAAACCGATCGTTAGACAATACCTGCAGCATATCAACCGTATTAATGATGAAGCTGTTTAGGGCGGGCTCGATCATGCGCCACCGCCAATGAGTACCGCTAGGAAAACTCACGGGGGGTTACATAGACCGCGATAAATCGAGACAAACTCTTAGAATGATGTCCTCATAACTTAACCCATCATCGAGAATCTTCGGGTTATGAAGTCAGGGGCCCGTCGAAACGGCTCGCCACGTCATTCTACAATCCTGCTAAATCGAGACGGCGAAACCCAATCAGGAAGAAAACCTAAATCTCTGAGTTCGGTAGAGTTATCATCCCCGCCAATCATCGCAGCACTCAGCTTTGCAACAGCCGGCGCGATTTGAATCCCATGCCCCCCTTGCCCGGCGCA
>NZEI01000019.1 GCA_002690405.1 Gammaproteobacteria bacterium | reverse complement strand
CAAACCCCTGCAGCGACTACTGCAACGCTAACGCTATTAAGACCATAAATGTAAAAGTCCTGGCCTAGCTGCGGGTCACCTTGGGCTATGGCGTACCACAGCAGGGTGCCGACCGGGACAATAAATCCGCCCAATACCGGCAGCAAACAGAGACCTGCAGCGAGCATGCCCACAGTACCGTTAAGGGGTATTTTTGCTGCAGCTACATTGCGCGACAGCGGATTAAATCGCTCACCGCGCCGCGCAGATTGTTCAAGCACAACGAGCGCCGCAACCAGCAAAAACAAACAACCAGCCAACTTTAGCGCTGCATCGTGTTCACCCATGGCATACCAGGTGCGAAATATGCCGGTAGTGAAGGTCGGAACCCCAAAATGCTCAGCNACCCCGTAATCCGCGATGGTCTCCATCATAACCAGGGCTAAACCACCGATAATTGCCGGACGCGCGACCGGCACCGCGACGCGCCAAAACACTTGAGATCGACCCACTCCCAATACCCGTGCGCTTTCATAAAGCGCCCCAGCCTGACTTTGAAAACTCGTTTTCGCCAACAGGTAAACATAGGGGTATAAAACCAGCGCGATGACAATCCCCGCACCACCCAGAGAGCGTATGGCAGGGAAGTAGTAGTCGCCCAATTGCACACCAGCCAAACTGCGCAACACCCCCTGCACAGGGCCCGTCGCATCGAATAAATCCGCATAAACATAGCCCACCACATAGGCGGGTGCAGCCAAGGGTAAGATAAGCGCGACGCCCAGCCAGCCACTGCCCGGAAACCGATAATGCGCCGTCAACCACGCCGCCCCCACCCCCATGCTGGCGGCTAAAACAGCCACTATCAGCATTAGGCCTAGNGTATTAACCGTATACGTCAGCAACACTGTCTGCATAAGGTGCGACCAGACAGCGGTCGTCGGAAACAATAGCGCCGCGACCACCACCAACAGCGGCAGCGCTACCGGAATGGCAACCAGNATGGCCATTACCGTCCAGACGACCGAACCCGAGGAGGCTGCCGAAGTTGTTAACGTTGGCCGAGAGTCCACTGCCATGACTTTGCGCGGTCCTTGTTGCTGAGTTTTAGTGAGATCAGTGCTGGATTGACCATGGTGCTGACCTTAAGCGTCGGCGCGTATCGTAACTTGTCCACAGCGCAGTTACACTGCACGCCCCATGAGCATTCGATTTACCGGCTTAAGCCACCACTTTAATGGCAACCCTGTATTGCACAATATCGATCTGGACATTGATGCCGGAGAGATCGTTTGCGTACTCGGGCCATCGGGCAGCGGTAAAAGCACATTGTTGCGCATCATCGCCGGCCTAGAGTCTATCCAACAGGGGCAACTATCAGTTGCCGGTAGACTGCTGGCAGATCCACAAGTCAATCCNCCACCCGAGCAGCGCTCTATCGGCCTGGTTTTCCAAGACCACGTGCTGTTTCCCCACCAAACNGTGGCGGAGAATGTGGCCTTCGGTCTTAGCGACATGCAAAGCAAGGAGCGGGAACACACGGTAGCGTTGCAGCTAGCCAACGTCGGCATTAGCACTCTCGCCGACCGTTATCCCCATACGTTGTCTGGCGGTCAACAACAGAGAGTCGCCCTTGCCAGAGCATTGGCAACAGAGCCTGATGTACTACTGCTCGACGAGCCGTTTGCAAGCGCTGACGCGCCTTTGCGCAAAAGCCTCAGAGAGGATGCCCGGCGACGGCTGAAGAAAGCCAAAACCACGACGCTTATGGTTACCCACGATCCTGCAGAGGCGATGTCCATGGCCGATCGAATCGCAGTTTTGGTCGACGGTGATCTGGTTCAATTTGGAACCCCGGAGGAACTCTGGCAGCGCCCACAGCATTCCTTTGTNGCCGCCACCATTGCCAATCTACAGGCACTGAAAGGTCGCATTGAAGGCAACCACTGCATCACCGCGTTCGGCAAGCTACCACTGCGACTGCTAACCCTGACCCAACAACTTGAAGACCATGCCACAATAACGTTCGGCGTCCGCGCGAGCAGTCTTACGGTCAGCAGTGGCGGTGCCTGCAGTGTCCAAGATATACGCTTCCTCGGCGATCGATATACCTTATTGGTTAGCGCTGAAAATCAAGAACTGGAGATATCCACTGCATTAAAACCTACAGCTCAGATCGGTGATGCTGTAAGCGTTAATTTCGCGTCGGCAGAAGCNCTGATGTTGAGTTGATTGAGTNCTTGNGCGGNCGAAAATTCAATAGTAATAATTCTCATTTAGATTAAACTCCCNCGCTCACCAACCAAGGTAGCCACNATGANCNTATCGCGCATTATAAGTTTACTAGTCTTAATCAGCTGGGCCCAAACCAGCATCGCCGAGAACGTGGTAAACGTTTACTCGGCAAGGCACTACGACACCGACATGGCGCTGTATGAACGCTTTACCGAGGAAACCGGGATCAAAGTGAACCTTATTGAGGGCGGCAGCGACGCGCTGATCCAACGGATCGTCAACGAAGGTGAATTCAGTCCAGCGGACATGATGATTACTGTGGACGCCGGTCGTCTGTGGCGAGCTGCTGAGAAAGATCTATTCCAATCGATCGAATCCCCGATACTCAACGCGCGGGTACCTGCGCATTTGCGCCATCCCTCCGGACTCTGGTTCGGCCTGTCGAAACGCGCACGAGTCATTGCTTACAACAAAGCCAAAGGCTTGCCTGCTGGACTGACTCGCTATGAGGACCTCGCCAGACCCGACCTAAGAGACCAGGTNTGCATGCGCAGTTCAGGCAATATCTATAACTTGTCACTACTGGCCTCAATAATCGAGGCCCATGGTGCTGAGCAGGCACAGGANTGGGCAAGCGGCGTNGTGGCAAATTTTGCACGCAAGCCGCAAAGCAACGACACCGGTCAATTACGCGCAGTCGCGGCGGGCGAATGCAGTATCACAGTAGCCAATACTTATTATCTGGGCCGTTTACTTGGCTCCGCAAAAGCGGCTGACCAAGCGGTGGTGGAAAACCTCGGTGTATTGTTCCCTAATCAAGCTGGGCGCGGCAGCCATATCAACATCAGTGGCGCGGGGATTACCAAATACGCACCGAACAAGGCTAATGCCGTGCGCTTTCTCGAATACCTAACCAGTGACTTCGCACANCGTCTTTTTGCTGAGGGCAATAACGAGTACCCTATCGTTGGCGAAGTTACGGGACCCGTTGCTGAGCTGGGGGCTTTTGCCGAAGANAACGTTTCNGCATCTGTATTGGGCCAACGCCAGACCGAAGCTGTAAAGATCTTTGATCGCGCGGGCTGGCTCTAATTCGTCGGGAACGGATAACCATATATGAATACCCTNAACCCTATATTGGGGACTTTAGGCCGTTGCCTTTTAGGCCTGTATTTTTTGATCCCGGGTATCAGCAAAGTTACGGGGTTTGAGGCGAACGCGGCATATATGGAGCTGCACGGCATGNTATTCGTGCCATTTTTCCTAGTCGTCACNCTANTGCTNCAAATNGGCGGCGGATTGTTTTTAATCGCCGGCTATAAGGTTCGCCTAACGGCACTGATGTTCGCTGCCATGACGTTGGTGATAAACATCGTCATGCACGACTTTTGGAACGTCTACGAGGGCTTAAGCCAAGGTCATGAAACCCAGAATTTTGTAAAGAACCTCGCCATCATGGCAGGCCTTTTGGTGTTGGGATCNGTGCAAGGCGACCAACCTTTGAGCCTCGACAAACGTCTAAGCCAACAGNCTGGGGAGTAAAAAAGCCAACTTGCTGGGACCCATTAGCGGTCTCGCAAAAATGCANCACTTCAGGTCAGATATTTNGCGTTATCCTGGCCGCTGATGCGTGGCGCCTGCTGCGGCTGCAGGCTGTCGCCATTCAAACGAAAGCCAATACCAGGAAGACTGACTGGAGTGCCACGGGTTCCAACCGNCAGCTCTCGCAGCAAATCTCGAGCTTCGGGCTGGCCCTCGGCAAGCACCTCGCCAACCGAGCGCACTCGACTAGCNGGCACGCCGGCCTGATCGCATAGAGTCTCCCACTCTGCTGCACTGCGGTGGCGGAATGCATTTTCCATTACCGCTCGCAGAGCCGATTGATTTTCTGCCCGCTGTTGGGGTTGCTGCCAACGCGCGTCTTCGGCCCATTCAGGGTGACCCAGCACGGCACAGAGGGCCACAAACTGCCGCTCATTGTTCGCCGCCAACATAATCAGCACCCCGTCACTGGCCTCGAAGCAACCCGAGGACGGCGCTCGGCTCGCCGCCTCATTACCCAACTTGGGTATTTCATTACCAGTAGTTGCCGTCGTAACTAGGTTATTGGCCATCAGATTCAAGGCGGTATCAAGCATCGCAACATTCACCGTCTGAGGTTCATCAGTACGGTCACGCTCACGCAGCGCCGCCATGAGTGCAAACGCCGCATTCAAACCAGTCGCATAGTCGACGTAGGGAGCACCGACTTTCACTGGCCCCATGTCATCAGTGCCGGTGGTTTGCATAATCCCACTCATCGCCTGCACGACATGATCGTAGGCGGGTCTGTGGCCCACCGGCCCCTCACCCCCATAGGCCGAGATCGAACAGTAAATAATATTGGCATTGGCGCCGCGTACAGCGTCTTCACCCAGTCCCAAGCGCGTCGCTACACCAGGCCGATAATTCTGTACAAAGATATCGGCATCGGCAGTCAACTCCAGCACCTTGGCAATTCCCGCGGGCTGTTTGAGATCAATCTCTACGCAGTCTTTGTCAGCATTTTGTGTACAAAAAGCGAGCCCCAAACCCTCACCCACCAGATCCTTGAGCGCGCCGCCATAGCGCGTCAGTTCACCGCCCGGCGGCTCAATCTTTATCACCTTAGCGCCAAGTAAGGCCAGTTGGTAAGTGCAATACGGGCCGGCAAAAACCTGAGTTAAATCGATAACAGTGATGCCTGCTAGAGGCGCTGGACGACTCATGGGCAATCCTCAGCAAAAATATTTGACTACAAGATCATAACGGAGACATCAGGCATCGGGCCATGGCAGCGCCCCAGGCTTTCGTGGTTGAATGCGGGCCTGCAATTACAAGGAAAGGCCATGACGTCTCCTGCATTAGACAGCAAAGTAGCTCTGATCACCGGCGGTTCCGGAGACATTGGCGGCGCCATCGCACGGCGGCTGGCTGAAGCTGGGGCCGAAGTCATCATTACCTACGTTGGTGCGCAAGACAGTGCCGAGACTGTTGTCGGCGATATTCAGCAAGCCGGCGGACGAGCACATTGCCGACAATTGGACCAACGCGACCCGGCAGCAATTGAGTCTCTGATGCAGGATATTGCAGCAGAATGGCAACAACTCGATATCCTAGTGAACAACGCCGCGTGGAATATCGGCATTCCATTCCCCAATCTCGATGAGCTAACCGCTGACATTTGGGATCGGGTGCTGGAAACCAACCTTCGAGGACCGTTTCTACTCGCGCGTGCCGGCGCAAAGCTACTGCAGGCCGGCGATGGTGGACACATTGTCAACATATCGTCCGCTGGTGGCATCAGCCCAGGCAGCAGCAGTATTGCCTATTCCTCGAGTAAGGCAGGCCTGAACCATCTGACCCGCTGTCTTGCAGTAGCCATGGCTCCCAAGGTCGCCGTGAACTGCATTGCCCCCGGACTGGTGGAGAACACCCGCATGGCCCAGCGTCTGCCCGACAATGTTGCGGCCGGAGCACGACGCCAGGCGGTACTCGGCGTGGTCGGTCAAACCGATGACATTGCCGAACAAACACTTGCTTTCGTTACCAGTCAATCTGTCTCAGGTCAGACCATTGTCATAGACGGCGGGATGCCAGGAGCAATGCGCTAACTATGAATACGACATCCGAACGCCCCGCAGCAGCTTTGCCTCAAGCCGAGAGCAGTCACGCAAATTTATCGTTAGTCGAATTGATGCAGGTCAGTCCGACTGATGACGCGGATGTATTTGCCGCCAAAACCGAAACATATGGTCCTGTGGGCATTTATGGAGGGCACTTCCTCGGTCAGGCAATGGCTGCAGGCTTGGCTACCGTCGACGAGCACAAGCTCGCGCATTCCTATCACGCGTATTTCCTTCGAGCCGGGGACCCAACCCTGCCATTGCATTACGAGGTCACTAGACTTCGAGAAAGCCGCCATGGCGACACTCGTGCAATTACTGCAGTGCAAGATGAGCACAAAGTTTTCCATATGATCGCGTCGTTCAAAACCGCAGAATCCGGTGACGAACACCAACCTCAAGCGCCGGTAATAGAGCCTCCTGATGCTGTGATCGCCGCCCGCGAGGAGAGGGGCGAGTCACCATTTCCATTTCCTGTCGTACAGGCTGGACGGGTACAGATGGAATGGGCGTCCCCATCGTTTTTTGAATTCGATCGCAATGCGCCACCGGCGCTGCGGCTGTGGATGCGAGTTGCACCTCCAAGCACGGCACTGAGCTCGCGAGAACGCCAGATTGTTATGGCTTATCTTTCTGATGGTCCGCTGATGTTTAACTCAGTACTCCCTCATGGCATTCCATTTCAGAGTCATCGCCTCACCAGTCTCGACCAGAGCGCCTGGTTTCATCGCGATGCTGACCCCTTTGAATGGATGATTTTTGATCAACGCAGTACCGCAGCAGCGGCTGGACGTGGTATGAACGAGGGCCAAATCTACGGCCAAGATGGCCGCTTGCTGATGACCTGTGCCCAGGAATCGATGTTGCGAACCATGGCGCCTAGCAGCTAGTGGCTGGGGCTGAAGCAAATTTGTATGATATTTGCCTGCGTTAGGGNTTAGAGGAATACATGCTAAATGAATTGTTGCTGAACTTGGCCCGCTGGCTAGACAGCCAAAGCTGGAGCACCAGCATTCACGAGTCCATTTATCTTTACTCGTGGATCGAAACCACCCATGTACTCACACTGATGGTTTTCCTTGGCATGCTCTTTGTCATCGATTTGCGCATGCTGGGCAAAATATTTCCAAATGTACCCGCCTCCACCATCGCCNAACGACTGGACAAGCCGATGATGATCGGTTTTGTGGTTATGCTCATTACTGGGTTTCTGCTGTATTACGCCATTCCAGTGCGCACCACGCAGAGTCTGTGGTTTCGTATAAAGGTTGTTTTGTTGATCGCCGCCGGCATTAATGCCTTTTTGTTTCGCGCCAAAATGCAGGCCTCGAGCGACTCTTGGGACCTAGATCCGATACCGCCGAAGCGCATTCGCATTGGCGCGGCAGTGTCCTTGACGCTGTGGGCTGGTGTAGTAATCACCGGGCGCACGATTGCCTACGATTGGTTCGATTGCCATAAGCAACTGCCCTACTTTATGTATTGGGCTGCGGGCTGCGTCGACGAAATGGCAGCCCTGCAATAACACCGGCCCCGCGCAAGGAATAGACCATGGACTTATACCCCTTCTTTGATTGGTTAGATACGTCGCTGCTCGCGGACATCTCTAAAGCCTACGGCGGTGTTTTCGCTGTCGTGCAGATGTTTCACTTATTGGGCATTTCCATGCTCGGCGGCATGGTCTTAGTGGGCGACCTTCGGCTTCTGAATATCGTGATGAAAGATATTCCATCCGAGGTGGTCATCGAGAACACCCATAAATGGTTTAACGTAGCCCTGGTGATAATCGTAATCAGCGGAATCTTTATGAGCTCGGCGGTAGCCTTGAAGCTGTATTACAACAGCATGTTCTGGGCCAAAATGGCCAGTCTGGGCGCCGGCGTGCTCTTTGTTTACGCCATACGCCGCCCATTACTCAAATTTGACCACGCCACCATTAAGCCCTTGACCCTGCGCATGATGGCCATTACTTCAATCTTAATCTGGTTCACAGTTGCCGCTTCGGGCCGCTGGATTGGATTCTCTTAGAGGCGCGCCTGTATGAACAAGGAAACTTTAGAAAAAGCGGCTGTTGGATTCGCCGTTGTTACGTTGATCAGCCTCGCCTGGTTTTGGTCGGTACAAGTCGGCTGGGTCATTGAAACATTAGAGATGGCCTACGGCTGATACGCCCGATTGAGCGACCGCCCCACCGCAACAAGCGTGTATACTGCTTACTGATTCTGCAGGAGGGGAGTCTTGCACCCATTAGATCTCGTAGTCATCGTTGGCTACGTCTTACTTACCGTATTCGTCGGTCTTAGAGTCGCACGGCGGGTTAAAAACGCTCGCGATTTTTTTCTCGCTGGTCGCTCACTGACTTGGTGGGTCATTGGCCTATCTATTATTGGTTCGAATATCGATACCAATAGCTATGTGGGGGCCTCGGGCAATGCCTATACGATCGGCATCGCCCAAGCGAACTTTGAGTGGATCGGTGCTATTCCCGCCATGATCTTGGCGTCGCTGATATTTATTCCGCTGTACTGGCGCGCTGGTGTGTATTCAATACCCGAATACCTGGGCTTGCGTTACAACCAATCTGTGCGTGTAGTGACCGCACTGATCACCAGCCTGTTCGCAGTCTTTGCCATGGGCGTGGCCATGTGGGCGTTGGCTCTGGTATTAGAAACGTATCTTGGTTGGCCAATTTGGATGAGTATTCTCGTATCAGGCGCGGTTGTTGGCTTATATTCTATTACCGGCGGACTCGCGGCGGTGGCTTTCACGGACGCCTTACAGGTGAGCATTATGTTCATCTGCGGTCTGATCATTGTGGGATTGGGCATCTCCGAATTAGGGGGCTTCACTAACTTCGCCGCAGAACTCACTAAGGACAACCCAGATCACTTGTCAGTGTACTTACCGGCAGACCATCCGCAGTCACCTTGGCCCGGCGTTATCCTTGGTCTTGGAATCGTCCTGTCGCCAGCCTACTGGATCGCCAGCCAAGCCATCTTACAACGTACTCTTGGCGCGAAAAGCCAATGGGATGCGAGCGCCTCGATGATGTTCGCGGCATTCGCTAAAACTTTTGTACCCCTGCTTATTATTTTCCCGGGTTTGCTGGCGCTGGTATTAAATGCGCCCATTGATGAGGCCGACAAAGCGTTGCCCTGGGTCATTAAAAACGTACTGCCGCCGGGCTTATCGGGGCTTATGTTTGTCGCAGTTATTGCAGCACTGCAATCGTCTTTGGATTCGAGCATCAATGCCACGTCACTGATGGTTACTCGCGACATCCGCCACGTATTGATCAAACAACACGACCCCGAACAAGACCTGGTAGTCGGTCGTTGGATTTCCCTGGTATTGCTCGTATCCGCCATGGCGATCGCGCCATTCATCAGTGATCTCGGCGGTATATTTATGTTTTTGCAGACCGGTTTGTCCCTGTTCCAAGGACCAATGCTGGCATTGCTGCTGATGGGCGCACTATCGCAACGGGCGACGCCCACCGCCGGTTTGTGGACCTTGATCAGCGGCGTCATCATCGCCGCAGGCTTGCAATTCACCGAGCTGAATTTTTATTACATCGCGTTTTTAAGCTTTGGCTATTCCATGACGGCATTATGGCTACTGAGTTATTTCACGCCTGGCCTGACTGAGGAGGAGCTGACAACGCTTACCTATCGACCCTTTATGCGCAGGAGCAACTCATGATTGAGTGGCTGCAAGGCTTGCCCGCCGAGTGGGGTAACTACGTATCGATACTGCTATTTGTCGGCTTGGGGGTCATGGTCTGGCTGATCCCGATCAAGGCCATTACCGCAGATCTGCAGTCACCAAAAAAGTGGCAGGACATTCGCTGGTGGGCTACAGCGCTCATTACCCTGCAGCTGGGCATCTATATCGTATTCTGATTCCGAGTGCCCGAGGCTGCAGGAGCAGTTGGGCTAGGCGACGAACCCAGCCCTAGACGTTACTCGCTCATGCCAAGCCCATAAATTTTTCAGCTCGGCATCAGGCTTTANGCCGACTAAGGCGCTCGCAAAGTCCACAGCNATAGCCGCTGTGATATCCACCATGGTGTAACGGTCAACGGCGAGGTAATCCCGCTCGGCCAGCTCGTCATTCATGCGCCGATAATATGCACGAGTCAAACCATCACTGCGTTGCTTGGCCGCTTCAATCGGCTCCACTAAACCCATCTTGGCGACGATCGGGCCATTAACCCAGGAAGTGCCAATCTGCGACATCAATTCCAACTCAATCTGCCGATGCACCATTTCAATCAGTGCCGTTTCTCGAGCATTTTCGCCAAATAAATTCGGAGTGGGATACAGCGACTCTAAATAGCGACAGATCGCGATAGATTCGCCAATGCAAGTGCCGTCTTCGAGCTCCAAAACCGGAATCTTGCCGCTAGGGTTTTTTTCTATGAACTCTGGGGTCTTGTGTTCACGCTTGGTCATATCTACCGTAACGTAGTCCAGCTCAATNGCTTTTTCCGCAGCNACCACCCTGACCCTACGAGGGTTCGGGGCATTGGGAAAATCATAAAGTTTCATTTTGCTGGTCATTCGTTAGGCTCTATTTTAAGTGGCCGCTGACTATAGCTTGATTGAGCCTAACTTTGTTACTGAACTCCCGTTAAATCACAACCATTAGCGAAAAATATGTCCTGCATTTCTCTTATCGGTATGCCTGCTGCAGGCAAAAGTACTATCGGAGTGCTGTTGGCGAAGGCCTTAGGGTATGACTTCCTGGACACTGACCTACTGATTCAGGTCACCACACAACGCACCCTACCCCAGATCATTGCCGAAGACGGGTTCCTTGGGCTTCGCAAAATCGAAGCCGATGTCATTGGGTCTGTTGACTGCGATCGGACCGTAATTGCTACTGGGGGCAGTGCGGTCTATGCGCCAGAGAGTATGGCCCACCTAAGCAGTCTCGGCCGAATAGTCTACTTGCGGGCAGACGCAGATATTCTGCAAGAACGTATCGGTAATCTGGTATCTCGCGGAGTTTCGGCCGCCGCCGATGCGACTCTTGAGTCCATAATCGCTGAGCGCTTACCTATGTATGAACGCTTCAGTGATCTCACAATCNATGCGGGGCAGAATGCGGAACTCGTGTTGGCCAATTTANTGCAAGCACTGNCNGATAATAAAGACCTCAAATAGCCGCAACTGTTTAGTCAACGACCGANCCTGCCAGTCTTTAACNACTAAACTGGCGTCCCACCGNCACAAATGCGCGNGGNCCGCCTCACTGNCCACTGACGGATTATTCACTATTTCATGTACCATCGATGCTGGTAGCGAGCCGAGAAAGAGCCGCTTCACGCCCCTATATTATTGACGGCACTGGATACCAACATCATGACACCCAGACCTGAATACCCGCGCCCCATTTTGCAACGCGACCGCTGGCTTAACCTCAATGGCCAATGGTCATTCGCTGCAGATCCACACAATGCTGGGGTGCGCGAGCAGTGGTGGCAACGCAGTGATTGGCCACAAACCATCACCGTACCTTTCTGCCCCAATAGCCNAGCATCTGGNGTAACCATTGATCCTGCNGTCAGCACGGTATGGTATCAACGCAGCTTCACCGTCCCGGATTGGGGTACGCAAGAGGTGGCGTTAAACATCGGCGCCTGCGATTACGACACATGGATTTACATTAATGGCCAGCAAGTGTGCCAACACCGCGGTGGCTATACCCCTATTCATGTCATCATCGGTGACTACCTGCAACCCGGCCACAACACAATTACCGTGCGCGCAGCGGACTCTGATTCCTGGCAGCAACCCAGGGGTAAACAAGAAGGCACAACCCGTTGGCCCATTGACTATGACGCGGTAATTGGCATTTGGCAGAGCGTTTGGCTGGAGCCTGTGCATAGCGCCCATCTGCTGAGCATTGGCAGTCGCTATGGCATGGATGCTCAAGAATTGCAGCTGACCTGCGAACTCAGTGAGGCGTTTACAGGCACGCTTACAGCAACCCTTAAAACTGATNCGACAGTGCTGGGCACCATGCAAGCCGATGCTCAGGGTCGCAGCGAAATTCGCCTGACATTGGCGGTGGAAAATCCACAGCTTTGGTCGCCCGAAACACCCCATCTCTACGATTTAGAACTGCAACTGGTAGATGCAAGCGCACAGCTAATAGACCAAGTTCACAGCTATACAGGACTGCGCGAACTTACCGTCTCGAGCGGTCAGCATTGCTTAAATGGCAAGCCCCTGTATTTGCGTGGAATACTGGATCAGGGATACTTCCCCGAAGGTTGGTATAGCCCAGCAGACGACCAAGCAATACAGCAAGACATTGAATTGACCAAGGCCATGGGCTTTAACTTTGCCCGCAAACACCAAAAGGCCGAAGATCCTCGCTATCTGTATTGGGCCGACAAAATGGGCTTATTGGTGTGGGCTGAAATGCCCTCNGGCAGAATATTTTCTACAGAGTTAATCACGTCGCTGACTACCCAGTGGTTGGATCTAATACGCAGAGATCGTGGCCATCCATGTGTTATTGGCTGGGTGCCCTTCAATGAGTCTTGGGGCGTGTGGCATNTTCAACAACGCCCGGAACAACGGGCGCTGGTGGATGGACTCGTGCAAATGACCAAGGCGCTCGACACCTCACGTCCGGTGATTGGCAATGACGGCTGGGAATACAGTAGCGGCGACCTGTGGACCCTGCACCTTTATTACGACGCCCAGCGCTCCTTGGACGACCGACTGGCTGCCCTGCTCGCAGACCCCAGTCAACCGGTCACTGAAGGCGACCGGCCTCGCAACGGCGCTTTGCCCGGCAGCGACCCCAGTCAGTTACCGGTGATGCTTACCGAATGCGGTGGCGTTGGCTTCGACGCAGGTGATCACACTCGGGAAGCATTCGCCTACGGTGATCTCCCTACAGATGCCGCAACACTCGAGCAGGAACTGCGTCAGATCATGGCCAGCATCAAGGCCAGCACAACCCTGCAGGGATTTGTCTGGACCCAACTTACCGACGTCCAGCAGGAGATCAATGGACTCTTATACTTTGACCGCAGACCTAAGTTGCCGTTGTCGACACTACGGGGCATTTTCGCCGAGTGAGACAGGCCAAGGCAGCTGGCGCGGTTATGTAATTGCCGGGGTGGCCGTTATACGAATAGCGGCGCGGCGAGGTAGGCAATGAATATGCCTATGGCCAGAAAGCTGGCGCGATCGAAGTAGGTGCGTAGTACTGTCATGGCGCCACATTAGTGCTTCGACTCATCAATGAAAAAGATCAAAAAACACTATCGTTATAAATATTATGTTGCGTGACCCTAGTGTCGCAGACCATGAACGGGGCCACCGGGCACAGTCCAAGCCCTTTACACTATAGCCACAGCACCAGTAACAGGGCGGCCGGCGCTACCAAGATCCACAAACCCATGCCCAAGGCGATACTGCGCCAGGATATTTGGCTGAGCGTGGCACGATCAATTTCTAACCCAATCATGCCCAAGGCCACTACTAGCAGCGCCTTGCTGAGTACACTGATCCCGCCGAGCAGCGCATCATTCATAGGTATGAAAGAGCCTAGGACTGCCGCCGCAATGAATAACAGAATGAATCCTGGCACCCGCAGTCGCGCCTCGCTGGAGCGATAAATCAGGCTCACAGCAAAGGCCAAGGGGATTAGCCACAGGGTTCGGCCTAACTTTACCGTAGTAGCAACGACGGCGGCTTCATCGCCATAAATCGCCGCCGTCGCCACCACCGAACTGGTGTCATGAATCGCCAAGGCGACCCAGGCACCAAAATCTTGCTGGCTCAGGTCTAGCGCATGGCCGATATATGGGAAGGTCAGCAATGCTACCGCATTGAACAAAAACACCAGCGCCATGGCCACGCCAACATGCTGGGGCTTCGCCTGAATAATCGGGGCCAATGTAGCGATGGCGGTACCGCCACAAATCGCTGTGCCGCCACTCAGCAATGTCGCCTCATTGGTTTCGCTGGCTAAGATCTTTGCCATGGCAAATCCCAACGCCAGGGTGCCCAAAACGAAAATAGCCACTACCACACCGTAATCGGCGGAAACTTGCATCAGCCGATCGAATCCTAGGGTGAAGCCCAGCAGCACGATCGCGGTTTGCAAACTCAACTTACCCCAGTTGGCTACCCGGTGGAGCGGGTTGATGCCCGTCAGCAGTCGAGTAGCCAGCCCTAGCAACAGTGCATATGCAGGGTTGCGGAAATACACCCCGACGAGCAAGGCTAATAAAGCCCCCGCCCAAGCCAAGTTATTTCGCGTAGTTGTCGCCATCACGGACCTCCCCATGTCCTAAATCCAACGGCTCGCCATTACAGTAGTCGCGCCCCATATAGCTCGCGCGGCGACGTTCATGCAATGTCTCTAACAAGTCAGGATATTTCGGCGCAGTCATATATCGCGCAAACCAATCCGCAATGAGTGCGTCATTATCCAAAAGCTCCAGTAACTGCCGTTTAGCGTGTTTCACAAAAACTGCATCAATCTGCTGTTGCCCCAACGCAGGCACCAGAGCTGGATCACGATAGTGCCGATCGAATCCTTGAGCAGAAAGTTCCACCGCCAGATCTGCCAGCATGTCTGCGAGCAGGGGCGAGCGAAAGCCAATGGAAAACGTCATACATGCGTCTTCGGCTACGCCCCAGTGCCCTACCCCAGGCGGCAGGTAGAGCAAATCACCAGGGCCGAGGAGCCATTCTTCAGTAGGCTGAAAGTTATCGATGATTTGTAATTCGGTGCCGGACAACAGGGGCGTCGAGGCATCACACCCGGTGCCAATCTGCCACCGCCGATACCCCTCGATCTGCACTAAAAAAACATCGTACTGATCGAAATGCGGCCCCACGCTGCCACCCGGAGCCGCATAGCTGGCCATAATGTCATCGGTGCGCCAGCGCGGCAGAAAATCGAATCGATCGTACAATTCAGCCAGTTCCGGACACCAAAGATCCACCGCCTGCACTAATAGAGTCCAGTCACGANCCGGCAGCTGCGAAAAATCATCGGCGCTAAAGGGGCCAAGCCGTAACTGCCATGGGTGCGCCCTATCTCCGGTTGTAACCAGCCGCGATTCTACTTCTGGTTCCAGCGCCAACCCTGCCAATTCATCGCCATTTATCGGGGATGCAAAATCTGCCAGTGCACCGCGCACAAGTAACGGCTGTTGCTGCCAGTATTCGGCCAGAAACCGCTCCGGCGGCAAATCCCCCAACACACTCATAGTCGCTCTATTTCGTCATGCTAACGNTGCCAGCCTAGCGCAAAATTCCAGCTTGGGGTTAACCCTGTAGTGCACTAAAGCAGTCAGCAAAACTTGACGCCGACGCCTTATCAGGACAAATTTCGNTGTTAGAAAAAATTTATATAGCAACAACAGCAAGCTTTTGGGGGCGAACATGGAATACGATCTNATTATTTCTGGCGGCCGTGTCATCGACGGCACGGGCGCTGCAGCCATTCAGGCCGACATCGCGATCAGCAACGGNCGTATTGCGCGCATCGGTGATTTGGGTACCGCNACNGCGGCGGAAACNATNGATGCCAAGGGCAAGGTNGTTACCCCCGGATTTATCGACCTGCATACCCATCTGGATGCCCAAATCGGTTGGGATCCACTGATGAGTTCTAGTTCTTATCACGGAGTCACAACAGCTCTAATCGGTAACTGCGGTGTTACCTTTGCTCCCTGCAGCCCGGACAATCGCCGTTATTTNGCCGAACTAATGGAGTCGGTAGAGGACATTGCCGCCGATGCAATTATGGACGGACTGCCCTGGAACTGGACGTCCTATGGCGAGTACCTAGACTCAGTGCAGGCACTACAACCGGCACTCAACGTGGTTGGTCTTGCGGGACATTCCGCTATTCGATACGAAGCTATGGGCGATCGCAGCATGGATGAGGGGGCCCAAGCCTCAACTAAAGAGCTCGCGCACATTTCTAAGATGGTGCAGCAATCTGTCGAAGAGGGTGCGGTGGGCTTTTCAACCTCGCGCTTCTTATTACACACCGTACCTGACGGGCGTTGCACCCCAGGCACGTGGGCCGACCTGCGCGAGACCAAGGCCATTCAGGAAGCGGTAATCGCCGGTGGCGGTATCGGTGCCGTTTTTCAATCCGCTAATGATATGCAAACCCGTTACGAGACCGAACTGCAAATGTTCCGCGACGCCACCGATCTCGGCTGCCAAGTCTTGTTCTCAGGCGGCACTGGCGCCGAAGGCGACGGTGGTGTAGCCCGCTGGGGTGAGTTTTTTGAGAGCCAAAACGAAGGCGGTAAGCGTCTAGCAAGCATCTGTCACACACGACCGTCCGGTGCGTTTTTCGGTCTGGCACAACTCTCACCCTTCACACGCAGCTCTAAGGCTTGGAAGGATCTCATGGCACTGCCCAGCATCGAAGATCGGGTCAACGCGCTACGCAATGACAAGACTCGCGCCAAGCTGATCGCCGAAGGTATTGAAAGCGGCGAAATGAAAAACCTAGCGCATATGCTGCACCCATTTGGCAGCGCTGCGACGCCAAATCTGGATTTCGCACGCAAGCAAAGCCTGTTGCAACTGGCTGAGGCCGAAGGTAAGGATCCAGTAGAAATCTATGTTGAACGGCTACTGGCATCGGAAGGAAAGGAGTTTTTCAACTTCTGGATGTTTGGCGGCAATCTTGAAAACCAGTGGAAGTACATGCAGCTACCTCATGTCGTTCCGATGTTGGGTGACGCCGGCGCTCACGTTGGTTTCTTTACCGACACCGACTCGCCAACCGTACTGCTCAGCGAACTGACCCGCGAACAAGGGGTTTATTCGCTGCCAGAAGCGGTTCACCGAATCACTGGCAAATCAGCCGAAATTATCGGTCTTAAGGAACGTGGAGAACTTCGTGAGGGTTGGCATGCAGACATCAATATTATTGATTACGAAAATCTGTCGACCTGTCATCCAGAATACGTAAATGACTTCCCTCACGGCGGTGGCCGCTTCGTCGTGAAGGGCAAGGGCTACGATGCAACCATCGTTGCTGGCAAAGTCATTATCAAAAACGGCAAGCATACGGGTGATCGGCCCGGGCAAGTTATCCGCGAATTCATTCGCGGCTAAACTTGAAATTAAAGCCCCNNTATCGGGGCTTTTTTTTGACTGACCAAAACTCAAGGTNACCCATGCCACAGGACAATACAGAACAAGCCGACTACTGGAATGATCGGGCTGGTAATACCTGGGCAGAACTACAGAATCGTTTAGATGAGTTGCTCAAGCCGCTATCCGAAGCAGGATTACATGCCGCCAATGTACAAGATGGCCAACGGGTGCTCGACGTAGGTTGCGGTTGCGGCGACACCAGTATCGCATTGGCCGCCCATGGCGGCATCGTGCANGGCGTGGACATATCTGAACCCATGCTGACTCAGGCGCGCAGACGCTCGAGCGAAGTGGAATTCATATTAGCCGACGCAGCTAATTTCGCACCCGACCAACCCTACGATTTGATCTTTTCGCGTTTTGGCGTGATGTTTTTCAGCGACCCCACCGACGCATTCCGCAATNTNCGCAGCCTGTTGAACGCGGATGGGCGGCTAGTCTTCNTCTGCTGGCAACCACCANCAGAAAACCCGTGGATGTCAGTCACCGGTCGCGCGATTGCGCCCTATCTACCTGAGGCCAAAACACCATTAGACCCGCGGGCCCCGGGCCCTTTCGCTTTTGCCGATGCCGACTACGTCCGCACTATTCTCAGCAACAGTGGTTTTCACAATATTCAATTCAACGCTTTTACTGCGTCGTTGCGAGTGGGCGAAGATGCAGACCAAGCCCTAACGCTACAAACCCGAGTCGGCCCTGCGGCGCGGGTTATNGCAGAACTTGATGGAGAGGTTCGAGAGCAAGCTTTAGCGGCGGCTCGCAGCGCCTTGGCTGCTCACCAAGACCATAATGGCATCCACCTCGACGCCGCGGTTTGGATCGTAAGTGCAACGGCGTCCTAGCAATATGCAATGAATTGCGATCACCGAGCAAATTATAGGCACACTCGCCAAGTGCTCGCAGTTATGCGTCGGCCTATGGACTGAAAAGAGCTGTGACAGATGCCTCAGCGCAACTCCAATCCGGCTAGGGTGCCCTCTTCTCGCCAACCTTCGATCACTTTAAAAAACTTCACCGGGCCAGCGCCATAGGATCCGTTTTGCACACTCTTCGGATTCGGTTTGCCCTCATTGTTGTAATAACCCGGGGTACATTCCGCCTGAAAACTTTCGCTCAACCGGGACATTTTAATGATCTCCTGAACCCACTCCTGCTCAGCTTCCTCAGTCACCTCAACAACCTTGGCATTCGATTGCGCAACTTGCTGGATAATGTAGGCAATGTGCTTGGCCTGCTCATTCATGGCATGGGGAAAACTGACGGTAAAACCAGATTGCGCCTGAGAAATAATAAAACAGTTGGGGAAACCTGACGTTTGCATCCCGTGTAAGGTCGCAATGCCGTCGGCCCATTTGTCTTTTAGACTTTGGCCATTACGCCCAATCAAGTCATACCCCGAGCGACGGGTGTAGTCGGTGCCTACCTCGAAGCCAGTTGCAAAGATCACACAATCCAACTCGAACTCTTGACCGTTCGCCACCAGACCAGCCTGAGTAAAGCGTTCAACACCAACACCGTCGGTATCAATTAAGTGCACACCGGGTAAATTAAAACTCGGCAAATACTCATCATTGAAACATGGACGTTTACAAAACTGCCGGTAATAGGGCTTCAAAGATTCAGCGGTATCTTTATCAGCAACGTCGGCTTCTGCACGAGCACGGATTTGTTCCATTTTCTGAAAATCCGCCAGCTCCATTTTTTCCGCAATTTCCGCCGGCGACAATCGCCCCATGCCCTTGAAGTTCACCATTGAGCCGAGGTTGCGAATAATCTCCGTCCAACCGTCGTTCACCAAATCTTCATCAGCAAAGCCACCAGATACCAGAGTCATGAAATTATCCATGCGCGCCTGCTGCCAGCCAGGCTTGAGGCTGGCTGCCCATTCCGGATCGGTGGGACGATTGGCCCGCACATCTACCGAACTCGGAGTGCGCTGGAACACAAATAACTCATCTGCGCCTTGCGCTAGGTGTGGCACACACTGTATTGCAGTAGCCCCGGTGCCAATAATACCCACGCGTTTACCACGTAGCCCCGAGAGATTGCCTTCAGGGCCACCACCGGTATACCCATAGTCCCAACGGCTGGTGTGGAAAGTGTGGCCCTGGTATTCACTGATGCCTGGAATACCCGGTAATTTGGGACGATTCAGTGGACCATTAGCCATACAGACATATTGCGCGCGCATTTTGTCGCCGCGATTTGTGTATACGGTCCAGAGCTTGTTGTCTTCATCCCACTCCATGCCCTCAACCTCAGTTTGAAAACATGCGTGCTCATAAAGGTTAAATTTCTCTCCGATCGCTCGGCTGTGGGCAAGAATTTCTGGAGCGTGGGTATATTTTTCCTTAGGTACGAAGTTCAACTCTTCGCAGAGTGGCAGATAAACATAAGACTCCACATCACAGGCGGCTCCGGGATACCGGTTCCAATACCAAGTGCCGCCGAAGTCGCCGCCCTTTTCGATTATCCGTACCCGTTTTACCCCGGCCTCGGTCAGTCGCGCACCCGTGAGCAGACCTCCGAACCCACCACCCACAACGATACAATCCACTTCATCAGCCAATGGTGCACGGCTATAACCCGGCTCTACATAGGGATCATCCACATAGTGAGAAAAGTCTCCGGTGACTTCTTGGTACTGCTCATTCCCGTCGGCACGCAGGCGCTTATCGCGCTCTGCTCGGTACTTTGCGCGCAACGAATCCGGATCAAAACCTAACTGCTCCGCTATCGCTTGCGGTGACGTCATAGGAACCTCCAAACTGCTAACTTCCTAACTGCACGACGATCCGCCAGCGCAGGTTAAGCCGCAAATGTTAGCATGTTCCGGCGCTAGGTTAATGCGGTCCAGATTGGTTGAACGGGTCGTTCCAAAATGCAGAAAAGACATTGGCGCCGTTAATGAAGTACACCGCATCGCCGGAAATCACCCCACGACTGAGACTGCTATCCGGGTACTCGCCGGGTGCCAATCCCTTAGCAGATAAATACCCCAAATCAATCAAGGAAGCGCCAGCTGCTTGATCTTTGTTACGAATTTCCAACATTTGCAGACGTTCTAAATAACCCGGGTTCCCGCGCCGATAGCCAGAAAGCGGCAGAGTAAAGCGATCAGTGTTAGTGCCCGCTAAATAACTGAATGCGTGCCGATCAAATTCCGCAGCACTGAAGCCCCAATCCAAATCCTGGCCCAAGGTCAGCACCCCCTGACTCCTAGGGGACTCGAAATCACTGATATCAAAGAGTTCTAATTTGACCTCATTATCCTCTGACTGCCCAAGACCCAACAGCAAATCGTCAGTGACCGGATGCAAAAAATTGCTAAAACCTGTGACTTCCAGAGCGCCAACGATATAGGGATCAGTAGGATCACTCAGATCGATGGTGTAAAGCGGATCTGTACGCTCAAAGGTAACCAAGTACGCGCGACTACCAACGAATCTGACACCATATAAATCCTCATTAGGTTTGCCGATTTCATCACTACGCGTGTCGTTAGGGATCTGACCCACGGTATTGAGTTTTTTCTCTCTTGGGTCTGCCTGCAATACGAACAGACTATGATCCAAACGATCCGCATCGTCGCCGGTATAACGAGTGGTCACTAAGCGCACATAGTCCGCCGCGCCACTGATACGAAAATCGCTCTGCCCGCCCAAAAATAGCGCGCCTTCCACCCTTCCGGAGCCTGCGTAAGCGAGCGTGTTGCCCAAATCGAACTTATGCAGATAGGTGCGATAACTATCGCTGGGCGAATCGTAATCGACCTGGGTGAGATACAGAGCATCCGAGGAAAAGTAGGCACCGTCGGAAAACTCCAGATAACACAGCCCGTCGGTCACGGCGCCGGTTTGCGGGTCTACCGTAATAACCGAAGTCACCGTTGGGTAACCAAGCTCTGCAGGCGCCAGTGGATGATCGACGTCAATCGAAAAGCAACGCTCAGCGCTAAACAGATCNAGCGCAGTGCCATTTTCNAACACCTGCGGTAACACACTGGCCCAGTCCAGATTTTCCAGCANCTCTGNGTTTTTTGACCTTTGTTCAGCATCGGTGGGGTTATAAACCAGTCCATCAATGGTCGGCGAATGCCTGGATACAATATGCACTCCCGATGCGGTCTTGCGACTCGTCACCAATACCCCGTCTATGCTGACCTCGGCCAGCGCTGCGGGATTCGAAGGATCCGTTAAATCATAGAGCTGCAATCCCGTCGATTCGCCCTGCCAAGACTCTANCGACCGACCACCAAAAACGCCCCACCAATTGGTTGCAGTAAGCGCCAACAGCCGGTCTTGCTGCTGATACAGCCCCTCCACACTAAACCCGTCATCGAGCGGAATCTCGGCCAGAGCCGTNACGCCGGCATCTTCAGGGGTTGTGCGGAGCACCCGGATACTGCGTGTTTNTNTGCTTTTATCTGTCNCTGANTGGGACACTACCGNGTCNGCTGAGGCGAGTGCTGGTTCTGCGAACACTACACAGCAATCCATACTGCGAGATGGTGCGATGTAGAGATACTCACCGTCATATTTCACGGCGTCGTATTCATCCACGGAATTTTCAGCAGTATAGGTCACCGAAAACTCGCTGGCACTGACACCCGNACCNNTCTCTGCCGTAGCGGTCAGAGCCGCATCTGTCGTANCTTTCGANCGCTCCGNGCCATCNAGGGCAAACTCATAGGAGGCTCGAAAGGTTGCNAGGACTTCTGCTTCAGTCTTTGCATTGGTCAACAGCGCCGTTGGCGTATCATCACCAACCGGCGGCTGNGNAATCACCGGATCNGACGCACTGCTGCCGCCNCCACAGCCCTGCAGCACAGCGACCACATATACGCANANCAAGGGACTACGCAATCGCCGCACNAGTATCTCCAAGACTCAATAGAATTTGCGCAGCATACCGAACTCGTCAAGGTATATACATGAAAACAGNAANTATTCTCCAAAAAAGCTGAACACCGNTGNTGCAATGNGTATTTTNCAACCCNCNTTGTNGCNGNCTGATGCCGTCGTCTGGCTATCCGATGCGTAATGGGACTCCCTGCTCACCACTGAATCTGCTATACCAGTGTTGTTATTGGATACAGAGACCGTCATGAGCGCAAACCAGACACATCGCGGCACCGAAAAAGTGCACGGTAAAGAGGTTTCCGTAGAATTTATCGCTGCTGAATCACCCACCGCCACACAAAATGGCGCGGGCTTCCACCCCTGCCAAGGTCTGTATTTCCGCCCCACGGAACAACCCGTGCATACGGCGTTTATTGCGGCGCACTACAACGTCGACTTCAGCGAACATTACCTCGCACCACTCATGGCCAGCCGCGGCTACGGCTTTTTGGGCTGGAATACACGCTTCCGGGGTAATGAAGGATTCTTTTTGCTCGAACACGCACTTATTGATCTCGGCGTCGGCGTACGCTGGTTAAGAGAAACAGCCGGTGTGGATAATGTCGTAATCCTGGGCAATTCTGGGGGCGGCTCATTAATGGCCGCTTATCAATCCCAAGCCAAAGGTGTAACCATGCATGCGACCCCCGGATTGAAGCTACCCACAGCACTAGACGATCTGCACGCAGCCGACTTTTATATATCCCTGTGTGCACACCAGGGCCGACCCGAGGTGCTGACGGATTGGTTCGATCCAGCAATTACCGATGAAACCGACCCGATCAGCGTCGATCCGAATCTGGACATGTATAACCCTGCCAACGGACCCAGCTACAGTGCCGAATTTGTTCAACGCTATCGTCAGGCACAGATCGCGCGAAATCATCGGATAACCGATTGGTGCCATAGCGAACTGAGTAGACTAGAGTCTCTCGGGCACCGGGATAGAGCGTTTAACCTGTATCGGACTTGGGCCGATTTGCGGCTGCTCGATGGCAGCCTTGACCCTTCCAACCGCATTATTGGTCGTTGTTATGCAGGCGATCCCAAAACCGCCAACTACAGCCCCAGAGGCATTGGTCTCACCAACACCCTGCGCACCTGGTTGTCCATGTGGAGCTTACGAGATTCCTGTTGCCGCGGTGCAGAACACTTGGGGCGAATTACAGAACCAGCTCTGGTCATTCAAAGTGATGCAGATACCGGGGTCTTTCCCAGTGACGCCGAGGCGATTTTTCAGCAACTGGCNTCTAGCGATAAGGCGCTGCACATGATCAGTGGCGATCACTACTTGCAAGACCCTAACGACGCAAGAGACGTCGCCGCAGATCTCATTCAAGACTGGTTACAGGCGCAGCTATAAACCGCTGATGGGTCGACCGTCAGATTTTATGCCATGCTCGTCTACCGGCAGATCGGCGTGCTCAATCCCCGGCTGCAGGGTCGCGCAGAACTCCAACATAATGCCATCGGGGTCGAGNAAGTAGAATGANCGAATCCAAGTTTTCTCCGACGCCTGCGCCCCTANGCGGGATTCTTCGCCCGTGACCACATCGTTATGGTTNACCACCGGCGTACAATCNACNCCCCTNGCCACCAACTGTTCGCGGTAGTCGTCTATCTGNTCTGCNGCAACATTGAACGCAACATGATTCATAGAGCCATGNGCAGANCTAATATTACCGGCACGGCTGCCAACAATATTTTTCACCGACGCTACACCGGGCTGTGCCGGTTCAGCATCGTTAAACCAAAAGAATGCAAGCTCCGAGCCATTGCCCATATCAAAAAAGAAGTGCTGACCGTAGCCCTCTAAATCAAAACCCTTGGTCAGACGCAGGCCTAAAGTATTGGTATAGAAATCAACGGTACGGGCCATGTCCTTGCACACCAGAGCGAGATGATGAACTCCGTTAAGTTGTATCGCCGCAGACTCCGTCGCCATACTGATCCCCACTGTCTATGCGCTGGATTCTTTTCTGGCAGAATTTTCCGTCAATAGCAACAGCAGTTGCTATGCCAGCAGCAGCGCCCAAAGCACCACCGCAATAGTGAGCAGGGCCAAACTGCGATTCAACCCTTTGCTCGCCCCCAAAGCGCGGCGCAGCAACACCCCTGCAAGACACCAGGTACTGTGAAATACCAATTGCGCCAAAGCAAAGCTCAGGGGGATTAAAAAATACTGTTCGGCAAAAGATGGCGACACCGGCATAAACTCGGAAAACGCCAGCACCACCATAACCCAGGTTTTCGGACTCAGTGGGTGGACTAATACGCCATCACGAAAACTCAAAACACGCCTGTGCTGTTGACTTTCCAAGTGCGCATTCCAACCACGCAGAGCGAGCCAAATCATATAGGCGGCACTGCACAGCGCGAAGACTTTAGCCAACCCAGGATGCTGTTGCACCAGCAGCGTTAGCCCCAATGCCATCGCACTATTGAGCACCAATTTACCGGTGATCAAGCCGAGATTAAAAGGCATGCAGCGCCAAAACCCCTGCTGCGCACCCGCGGTCATAATCAGCAGGTTCGCAGGACCTGGCGTGCTCACCATCAACACGATGAACAGCCACAGGGCGCCGTAGCTATCTAACACCGTGGCCCACCTCAAGGCGCTGCACAGCCAGCACAACTGGCGCCGGCATGCGCGGGTTAATCGAAATAATGATAGTCATTATTATTGCCTTATGGTATCTACACCTGCAGATTTCTAAGGAGAGCGATCATGCAGATTTCACAACCCGTTAAATTTAAGGGCGTACCCGGTTCACCTTATACGCGAAAAATGCTCGCCTATTTACGTTTTCGCCATATACGTTACCAATTGC